>JBEIUI010000145.1:0-6526 GCA_040374425.1 Verrucomicrobiia bacterium
CCTCACCCCTCACCCCTCACAAGCCCCCCGGCTCGGCCGAGCCGCCGAGTTCGTGGGCCAAGACGCTCAAGCAATACATGGCTGCGGTTTCGGTTCGCAAAATGATGTGCCCCAAGGTGATGGGCTCGCAGCCGTTTTCCTCTGCCAGGGCGAGCTCCGCCGGTGTGAAATCCCCTTCGGGCCCGATTAAAACCAGGGTCCGCTCCAGATCCTTGCGCTGGCGCCGGGCGAGCACGGTTTTGAGGTGGCATGCCGCAGGGTCAAGGGAGGCGACAAGCCGCAGTTCCTCGGACTGGGGCACCGCAAGCAGGGTCTCAATTTTTTGAGGGAGCTCCACTGTGGGCACCCAGTTTTGCCCGCATTGTTTGGCCGCCTCGATCACAACCCGCTGCCACTTTTCTTGTTTCCGGAGCGCTTCCCTTTCGTCGAGCTGCACCACGGTGCGCGTCGTGAGGAGGGGCACAATCGCGGCGGCCCCCAGCTCCGTCGCTTTTTCGAGAATCCACTCCATGTTTTTTCCCTTGGGAATGGCTTGGGCGAGGGTGACCCGCCGCACGGGCTCCGGCTCTTGTGTCCAGCTCAGACAGCGGCACTCCACCCGGTCCCGGCGCACGGACAACAATTCCGCCTCGGCCTTGAGGCCTCGCCCATTGAAAACCGTGGCAGTATCACCCGCAGCCATCCGCAACACGTCCCGGCAATGGTGCGCCTCGGGTCCCGTCAGGCACAACCGATCCGGATCCCAGTGCTCGGGAGCGATATAAAAACGTGCCATTGCTGAGCCGCCCCGGGAGATTACCCGAAAAACTCTTTGGCCTTCTCAAAGAAGGACTTGTGGAGAGGAGTGTTGTCGTCCCCGGTGAGCTCGGCAAACTCCTCGAGTTTACGGCGCTGCTCGGAGTTGAGCCGGGTGGGGACCTCCACCGCGACGTGCACGATCAAATCACCGCGCTGACTGGAGTTGAGAATCGGCACCCCTTTCGCTCGGAGCTTAAAGGCGGTGCCGCTCTGGGTACCTGCGGGAATCTTTACCTGCGCCTTGCCCTCCAAAGTAGGGACTTGGATTTCTCCCCCGAGTGCGGCCGTGGTGAAAGAGACAGGCACGTTGCAGAAGAGGTTCTCGCCGTCGCGCTCAAACACCTCGTGTTCCTTGATGTGAACCACCACATAGAGGTCGCCCGGCGGGCCGCCCCGGATTCCTGCCTCGCCATTGCGCGAACTCCGAAGCCGCGATCCGTCCTCAATTCCCGCAGGAATCTTCAGCTTGATGCGCGTAGGCGATTCCATACGCCCTTCTCCGCCGCATTTCCGGCAAGGCTTTTCCACCACCTGGCCCGAACCACGGCAACGGCTGCACGTTTGCGCCACCTGAAAAAAACCGCGAGAGCTCACTACTTGCCCGCGGCCGTTGCATCCGGGACAGGTGACCGCGCGGGAACCGGCTTCCGCGCCACTGCCGCTGCATGAGCCACAGGCCTCGAGTTTGTTGACCTCGATTTCTTTTTCGCAGCCGTTGGCGGCCTCCTCGAGCTTGATCTGCATGTCATACCGCAAATCCGCCCCCCGCTGTTTGCCGTCTCGATCCGTCCGCTGACCGCCTCCGCCAAAGAACTGTTCGAAAATACCACCACCACCTCCTCCTCCCCCGCTCGCCCCGAAGACCTCCCGAAAGATGTCGAAAGGATCGTGGAACCCCCCGGCGCCCCCCCCCGCGCGTGGCCCGGCCGTGCCCTGAGCAAACGCATTGTGACCATAACGATCATAGGCAGCCCGCTTCTGCTCATCCATGAGGACATCGTATGCCTCGCCCAGTTCCTTGAACTTTTCTTCCGCAGTGTGGTCCCCCGGGTTCTTGTCGGGGTGATACTTTACCGCCAGCTTGCGGTAGGCGCGTTTAATTTCCTCAGCCGGTGCATTCTTAGCAACCCCGAGGACTTCGTAGTAATCGCGCTTGTTGGCCATGGAATCAGGACTGGATAGTGGTTTTGAAGGAAAGAAGAAAGGGCTTGTAAAAACCGGTGCGAGGCTTTTCGGCGGTCGCTCTTCGGGAGACCGATCGAGGCCCAGCCGCAGAGAGGTCGCCCTCAGGCAAAGGCGGGGCAAAAAGGGGAGTCACCCTCCCACCTCCTCCGGAAACGCAGGCGAAAAATCAGGCGGCCGGTGGCCCCTTGGAAACCACCACCGTGGAGGGACGTAACAGGCGGTCCTTGAGTTTGTAGCCCTTGCGCAACTGCCGCACCACGTGCCCCTCGGCCACGGTTGCACTCTCCTCTTGAGCCACGGCCTCATGCAGGTTCGGGTCAAACGCAATCCCCTCGGAATCTAAAGGTTCCACGCCGCACTGCAGAAGAAAATCGGCCAGCTGCTTAGCCACCATATCCATGCCCTGCAAGATGGAGGAACCCTCGGAGCCCGACCGCGCCGCGTTTAAACCCAGATCGAAATTGTCGAGAATCGGAATCAACCGATCCAAGAACGCTGCGTTTGCATATTTGATGGCGTCGTCTTTGTCTCGCGCCGCGCGTTTCCTGAAGTTCTCGAAATCCGCCTGGGTCCTCAGCGCCAGATCCCTGAAGCGATCCAGATCATTCTGCAGTTGGGCCAGGGTCGAATCCACGGGGATAGATGCCGGTTCGGCAGCGTCGGCCGGGCTAGCGCTGGCTTGGGTGTTGTCCTCGGTCATGGGATTACTCATTTTTTGCGGATGACAATTAAAGTGATGTCGTCGTGCTGAGGATGGGCCCCGACAAACGCCCTCAGGTCGTCCGTCAGTTTGGTGATGATCCCTGCAGCGCCCTCAGAGGCACTCGCGAGGATCGATCGAATCACATTCTCCATCCCAAACTCAGCCCCCTGCCGATCAAGTGCTTCGGTAACTCCATCCGTGTAAAGGATCAAACAGTCATCCGACTCGAGGCTCAGGGAAAAATCGTTCGTGACTCTATTGAACACGCCGCCACTGTCAATGCCGACCGCCATGCCCGGGGGATTGACCTTGGTGATGGTCCTGTCTTTGGCCCGATAGAGCAGCGGCGCGTCGTGGCCCGCCCGGCAAAGCGTCACGGTGGAGGAGTTCCGATCCAAAATCGCGTATGCCATACTGATGAACATGTCCTCCCGGATATCGGGAAAGAGTTGGGCGTTGACCTGTTGTAAAACGTGGGCGGCCGAATGCTGCCCGGCCGCCTGGGACCGTAACACACTGCGGCACATGGCCATGATGAGCGAGGCAGGCACCCCCTTGCCCGACACATCGGCGATGGCGATGCCGCAGTGTTCCTCGTCGATCCCAATGTAGTCGTAGTAGTCCCCGCTTACGTGGCGGGCCGGGATGTTTACTCCGCTGATCTGGTAGCCCAATACGTCCGGTGCAGTCGACGGCAGGAGAATCCGCTGGATCTCGTGCGCGACCTGCAAGTCTTGGTCGATCCTCTTTTTCTCCGCGGCCTCAGAAAAAATGAAGGCGTTATAGAGAGCAAAAGCGGATTGTTCGGCAATCCCCTTAAAGATCTTGAAAGCGCTTGCCGGGAAAGGCTCGCCTCCGGCCCTGCGCGAAACCACCAGCAAGCCCAGCTTCTGGGACCCGTAAACCAAAGGGCAGATCATGACGGAAGCGGGGCGCTGCGGTCCCTCCCGGCCCAACCGCGGATCCTCACTCAAGTGGAGAGCTTCGCAGGCCCTCCACGCCGAGGCAATGAGGTCCACAAACATCGGGCATCCCTTGGAAACGAACTCCGGTCGCAAATGTTCCCCCTTGCGGTCGGCGAGGTAAACGGCTCCCGTCGAGCCATCCAGGATTCGCATGGTGCCTTCCACAATGAGCCGATGCAGGTCGCGAGGTTTTGTCTCGTCGGACACGGCGGCGCCTAGGCCATGAAAGAAATCAAAAACCTGGGACTCTTCGAGTTCGAGTCGGTCCCGGGCCTTTTCAAGCGCCCGGATCCGGCGTTGTTGAAGGACGTAAACCCGGGCAAAAGCCAGGCTCACCCCCACAGACAGTCCAAAAAAAAGAGCGCCCCACATCCCAGTTAGCGGACCAAGTGCAAGTCCTGCTTGAGATACTCCAGCACGTCTTTGAACTTAGCAGCGTTTTCCGGATTGGCTTCCACGCAAGCCTCATGTGCCTCGAGCATCGTCTGTGCCCGGGAAGTTTTGTCGTCCACCTTATCCACCTCCAGAGGTTTCTGGGAGGACGCCAAGGGAGCAGCGCCCGGCCCCGCTTCAATGCTGAAAAGCTGGTCGAGACCGAGATTGGCCAGTAAGTCGCGGTTGCGCTCGTTGAGATGAATCACCCGCAACTGGCCCTGGCCCAGGCCCCTGAGCTGCAACGCGATCCCGGCGAGAGTGCCCATGAAAGTGGAATCCATTACCGGACAATTCCTGAGATCCACGACAAACTCCCGGAACCCCCTGTTGGCCATTTCTTTGGCGAACTCTTTGAGTCCGGTGCTGTTGAGAAACGACCCTTTTCCTTCCACACGAACACAGACGGTGCGGTCGCTGGTTCCGACGAGAATGGAAGGCTGGGATGTCACGGCAGTAAATTCAGGTCAAACCGGGACGGGGAATAGGAGGTATACGGTTGACGCGGTGAAAACATACCTCAATTCCACAGGAACGACTGATTGAGAGCAACGATTGTGCCGTTCTCAATCAGCACCGCCCGCCACGCGATTACTTTGCCGTCAATTCGATAGTCGTCTCCGGTGACTTCGAACTCCGTTTTAAAACTTCCCTTCGCCGCAGAATAAACCTGCTCTTTGGCCTGCACGTTGGCTCCCAGCCTCTCCTGCCGATACTCGAAACGCACTCTTAAGTCCGCCGCCCGCTTCGATCGCCAAAAAAAAGCGAAGTAGTTCCCGTAACGGTGCCTCCGCTCATATTCGTTCACAGCACCGAAATTCAGTCGCTGCCGTTCAAAAAAGAGGATCGGATCAATCGTGTTCCGCTCCAGGTCCGGGTCATGCAGGAATGTTTTGGTTTTGCGGAACTCAAACTCGTCTTTCAGCGAAAGAGGCAATACCCGCGCTTTTTCAAGAATCCGCGCCGGTTCGGCGCAAACGCTTTGGCAAGCGATCGCGCAGGCAACGAAGAGGAGAAGAAAGCGGCTCATGCGGGCAAGAAACTTACGCGTTCCAAAGAAGCAGTGTCAATTAGAGGAAGCGATACCTGAAAGGCATTCAGAGCAAAAGGCGTCTTTTGCCAGGTTAAGAGCAGGCATCGACGGCGTGTTGACGGAAAATGGCGCTTGCCATTGGCCTTTGAGAGCTGCAATGCGGCGCCGTACCGATGATCGACGTCCATTTCCACCGCGGAATCCAACTGCAAGGCAACGGCCTTTGGATGGACCCCAAAGACGCCAAGCCGTTGGCCTTTGTTTCACACGCACACAGCGACCACCTGGCAAACCACCGTAAGATAATCGCCAGCGCGGCCACAGCCCGGCTGATGCAGGCACGCATGCCGGCAGCCAGAGCCGAGCACATTCTTCCCTACGACGCGCCCTGCGAGGTCCTTGGAATGCAGGTCACACTGCTGCCCGCAGGCCATATCCTCGGTTCCGCACAGATCCATTTGGAATCGGACCAAGGATCCCTTCTCTACACGGGGGATTTCAAGTTGCGCCCCAGTCTCTCCGCAGAGGCCACGCAGTGGAAACCAGCCGACACATTGATCATGGAGACCACCTTCGGCCTCCCCCGCTATTGCCTGCCACCCACCGATGCGACCCTTGCTAAAATGGTCGGGTTCTGCCGGGAAACCCTCGAGACAGGAGCTGTGCCCGTGCTCTTCGCGTATTCGCTCGGCAAATCCCAGGAGATTCTCTGTGCCCTTCTCCAAGGGGGACTCACCCCGATGCTCCACGCGTCCGCTTTCCGCATGACGGAACTCTACCGGGAATTGACCCCGGGATTCCCCACCGGTTACGAGGCTTACTGCGAACACCAACTGGCCGGCAAAGTGCTGATCTGTCCACCCAGTGCCCGCCGGACACGCATGATTCAGAGCCTCAAGCTCAAGCGCACCGCCGTCCTGACGGGCTGGGCGATGGACCCCGGGGCCATTTACCGCTACCAGGTGGATGCCGCATTCGCATTGAGCGATCACGCCGATTACCCGGATCTCTTGCGCTACGTGGAACTGGTGGGCCCTCGCAGGGTTTACACGGTTCACGGGTTTGCCACCGCCTTCGCGCAGGACCTCCGCGCCCGCGGTATCGAAGCCTGGGCCTTGGGCCAGGCTAACCAGTTGGAATTGGCATTCCCCTCACGGTAACCACCACTGCCTGGCCAATCGATAAACACCGGGATCTTGGTTTGGAGATCTGCACAAAACCGCGGAACCCGCCACAGCGCAGCTCCCTACTGGAGCCGTCTAAAACTCGCTACAAAAAGAAAAACGCTTCGGGCGAAGAATGCCCGAATCGCTTCTTGAAGAATGTCCCTGCAGAGAGGGAGCTAAGGAGATGCCTTAGTTCGAGGCGACGACTGCCGGATCCACGTTGACGCGGCGGCCTTCGCGATCG
>JBEIUI010000184.1:0-3079 GCA_040374425.1 Verrucomicrobiia bacterium
ACCCCCCGGAAAACCCCGCCACAAAGGACTGGGCCCGGCCGAGCAACATCGCCAACGCTAGAATATTTCCATGTTACAACCCCACGAAATCTTCCAAAAAATGCCGGGTGAAACCGGCCTGCTACTCTGCCAGTTCCTGCAGGCAAATGAAAAGCCCCTGTACAAGGCGACCATTGAATCACTGGCCCAAGCCAAAAAACTGCGACCGGTATTTATCGAGCGCAAACCCCGCGCCGAGCAGCACCGATGGCTTTTTGATCAGCTACAGCGCACAGCAAACAGCGGACTGGCGGCGCACCTGCTCCAAGTTTGGCTGGTAGGCGCCCACAAAGGACTCCTGTGCGAATTTCTGGATGGATTCAACATCCCGCACGACGAGAATGGCACACTAGAGTCGCTGCCTGAAGCACCTCCAAAAGACGTGGTAAAAAAAGTCGTTGGCCAGCTTTGCGAAAAGCACGGGCACTCGCTGGTGGGCATTTATTTAAACGCCTTCCAGGCCTTGGATGAACAAGGTTGGCCATCTCTCGCGGAGGTGATTGCCGAAGAACCGCAGCTTCAACTCGCTTGAGGTGGAGACCGGCGGTGACTTTCTCCAACCCGTCCCACACCGGCGAATCGCAGAAGCGAACGGATAGTTTACTGCGATAGGCGGATGGATTCGATTTCGATACAATCGCCGGGTTTCAGCCCCTCAAAACGCAGCATCAGCTTTTGAAGGCCTCCGCGGTAGTTCGGCTGACCCTGCAGCTTCAAATCTTGCTCAACCCGGCTGCCCCGCGTCGGCATTGAAAACACCGCGCTCGCCTCCGGTTCCTCCGGACGAAAAGATTTCCAGGCAACGCGCAACCGGCCCAAGTCCGACTGGATTGAGGCATTTACTTTCAAGTGCGGCGCTTGTTCCGCACGCCAGTAAGTGGCCGGACTGTCCACAAACACCGTCGCCGACTGGGCCTTGATCCTCCATACACCGGAGAGAGGAAACCCCTCGTCCACCCCGCCGCGAACCGTCCATCCATTCCGTTGCGTGTCGAAACGGTACATCGGCAGATCTCGCCCTTTTTCCCAACGCTCAACCGTGCTTCGAATCGTGTTGACCGGACCCACAATCAGACGCGTGGAATATTCATAGACGATGTTGTGGTCCATCTGCTCCATGGCGATCGGCGCGAGATAGCCGGTGGCGTTGTCACGCACTCCAACCTTGCCATTTTCACCGGGAACGTAGCCGCACTTCCAAAAAGTGCTCAACGGCTGCCATACACCCAGCCCCCAACCCTTGGCGTCCACCAATGCCGCCCAGTTCTCGGTGGGCGAAAAACTCCTCCACGGCGGCCCCGGATCCAACCACTGGCTGAGCGGCCCGCCCGTGAACGGGGCATCCCCCGCGTAGGTCACCACTCGGGAAAACGCGCCCGTAGTGTAGACGGCGGGAATCTCCTGATGGCGGGCGGGATAAACCGTTTTATCCTCACGCAGGTTTTTAATTTTGTGCCGAAGGAAGACCACATTGCCCTCCAAATGGGCCCAAGTCTCCAGCTCACAATCTGCGAGCTCATCCTGCAAGGCCCACTGCATCGGCACGAGCCTCGTGTACATGCGGGTGCCATCGTTGGAGTGCTCGAGGACTTTCGACGCATTGCCCGCCCAATCGCCCGCCTGAACCGGGTTCCAGCCCAGTGCGCGCCACGCCGGATGCGGCTGCTTGCCCTTGGGGGTGAACGGTACCGGACCGCTGTAAAACGACATTTGAATCTGGCGGCCATGGTCGAAGTTGTTCACCAACTCGCGCCCGTCCGCTTTGCCGACAAGCGACGTGACCGCGCCGCCCATCGAAAGATCAACCCCCAGCCTGATGCTTTCATTTTCAATCCAGCTGCCGGTCTTCGAATCCTGCGCCCATCCCGTGACTGCCAGAGGCGCGGCAACCGAGAAAAGTAACTTCGCAGCATAGACGATCACCGTCCGTGCCTGACCCGCAAAGCGCACGGTTGTTTTTCTCAATCTTCTACTCCCTGCCATTTGGGCGACCTCGCTCATGCTCTTTACCTAACAACAGCGCACTCCGCTTGCCAAGGACGCGCACAAAAACCTCGGATTTTCACATTCCCCCCCCCAAACCCACACTCCTCTGCGTAGATGGGGTGGAGGGGCACAGCGACAACGCCCACCCAAAGTGAATCACCCAAAAAAATCGAACACCTGCCCTCCCCGCTTGAGAATCACATCGCCCCACACCGCGTCACTGCCAGCGAAGGAACTCCTCACACCAACCACCGAGATGAATCGCCCACAATTTATCATCCTGACGGACCGCGCCACGCTCAAGGCGGGCTGGATCAACGATGCAGGCACCACACAAAACCCGCAATTCATGAGGGATTTCGCGGCGCGGCCTCCCAAAATCACCTGGACCGACCAGCTCTCTTTTGTAAAAGCACGGCAGCACGTCGTAGAGCAACAGTCGGACATGGCTGGGGCGTTCGCGCCAACCGGAGGATCCGGCGCAACCGGCTCCCGTCCAACACAGCTCGGGGGCTCGCCGCCTGACAGGCATTTGAACGTCACTGCGACTCGGGAGGCCATCGAGCTCATCGCCTCAACGATCCACAAAATCCTACTGCAACAAAAGCCGGAGCTCTGGAGCCTGTCAGCACCTACGGACATCCATAAAAAACTGGTGCAGGCGCTCCCCGAGGTTTGCCGCGCGCACCTGCACCGGGTGATTCCCAAAAACCTCTCGGAATGCCCGGAGGAAACCGTGCTCGACCACTTTCTGCATCCGGTTTGAAAGCTGACGGAAAAACTTTGAGATCTGGGCGGTGGGCGCCACAGCTGCCTCTTACGCCAACCATAAAAACGTCACCCACCACGCCAACAAGGCATTGCCAACCCAGAGCTTTCGGCTGGCGGTCAACCCCGCCACAGAAACGCCCGAACAGCGGTGTGGGCGCGTGGGTGATGCAGCGGGAAATGTGGCGAGAAAAACACGCGCCTCGAAAAAGCGCGGGCACCTGAGGTTGCTGCGGCGCAAAACTCAGCCGCCGCGACCCTGCTCCTGAACCTGGATCCGGCGGCT
>JBEIUI010000055.1:0-20202 GCA_040374425.1 Verrucomicrobiia bacterium
ATCTCGCCGGCATCAATTCCGGCGTTTTTGATGGCCGCCAGGGCCGCTTTGGCCGCCAGATCGCTCGTGTGCTCGTCTTTTTCCGCAATTCTCCGTTCCCGGATTCCGGTCCGGGTGACAATCCACTGGTCGCTGGTCTCTACGGATTTCTCGAGTTCTGCGTTGGTAAGGACTCTCTCAGGAACGTAGCTGCCAGTTCCAATGATGGAGACGGTCCTCTTAGGCAGATGGTGTCGGGTGCGAGGATGTGGACGTTTCATGATAGCGCTGCACCTCCTGGATGATGTGCGGATTAACCTGCTGGCGAATGCTCTGGGCGGCCATCCGGATGGCGTTTTTGACTGCTACGGGAGAGCTGCCGCCATGAGCAATAATGCAAACCCCGTTCACGCCCAAAAGGGGCATGCCGCCGTATTCCTCCGCATTGGTTTTTTTGTGAATGGCTTTAAAGGCAGGCTTGGCCAGAAGGCCACCGAGTTTGGTTACCGGGCTCTTGAAAATCTCGTTCTTGAGCCATGCGAAAATAGCATGGGCTAGGGCTTCGCTGGTCTTGAGGACGATGTTTCCCGTGAAGCCGTCCGCGACGACCACCTCCACAGGGTTCCCGAACAGGTCGTGGCCTTCAACGTTACCGCGGAAGTTCAACCCACTGTTTCTCAGGAGATCAAATGAATGGCGCGTGAAATCATTGCCTTTTTCGTCTTCGGTTCCTATCGACATCAGGCCCACGGACGGGTTGGCGTAGCCCAAGACGTGGCGGGAGTAGACCGAACCCATGATCGCGTTGTGGACGGTTTGCAGCGGGGTCGGGGAAGTGTTGGCTCCCGCATCGATCAGCACGAACAAGTTGGTTTCACTCGGCATTGTCGCTGCGATGCCAGGGCGTTCGATCCCTGGAAGAGTTCGCAACTTGATGGTGCTCGCGGCCACGGCTGCGCCCGTGTGCCCCGCACTCACAACTGCCTCTGCATCCCCGTTTTTCACCAAATCCACTGCGCGGCTCACCGAAGAGTCCTTTTTCCTCCGAACAGCATCCGTGGCCGAATCATCCATCGCGACGACTTGGGATGCGTGAACGATGTGGATGCGACCCTCGTTGCATCCAATCCGTGAAAGTTCCGATTCAAGGCGTTTTGCGTCCCCGGTCAGGTAGAGCCGCGAGATTTCAGGGAACTCTTTGAGTGCCAGCGCAGCACCTTCGACAAGTTTGGCTGGGCCTTCGTCATGGCCCATGGCGTCAAGCGCAATTTTCATGAGCGGAGGTCTTGAGTGGTTGGAGCGGAGGACAGCATTAAAAAAGATTCAGCCGCCCTGCTCGGAGCGGGGCGGCTGAATGAAAAACCCACGTACTGACTTAAGCGCCGGCAATTGTCAGAACTTGCCGGCCTTTGTAGTAGCCGCAAGAGGGGCAGGCTGTGTGCGCCTGGACACTGCTTCCGCACTGGCCACACTTGGCGAGCATCGGGGCATGCCACCGGTTTGCAGCCTTGCGCGTGCGCAGGCGCATCTTGGACATCTTGCGTTTAGGAACTCCCATATCAGTTGGTCTTGTTAATTTTTAATTGGTCAAGCGCACCCCACACCTCGCTGGGCTCGGAACTGTCTTCGAACTCAGGTCGCCGCTGGCGCAGCGCGTGTCTGCACGTCTGTTCTCCGCTCCATTCGCAATGCGGATGTGGCGGAAGGGCGAGCAAAATGTCTTCCCGGACCAGCGGTGTCAAGTCAACCATTTCAGATCCTGTCAATTCCACCTGGCAGGCGAAGTCCTCAATGGCTACCGGGTAAATGAACGGCTCCAAGCATTTGACGCACGAGAGCTCGAAGTCCACCGCGACACTGCCTGTCGCGAAAAGGCCCCCATCGCTCACTCCGACGTCCAGCGCGTAGCGAACGGAACCAATCTGTTTGATGGGTTCTGCGGTGTCGAGCTGCAGAATGTCGTTCTCTGATTCGCCTTCGATGTGTTTTCCTTCGGATGGAATTTGTTGGAGATGAACCTTCATGGTGCGGGAGCTCTTTGGATCGGTGTGATGAGTGCGGGCGGATCGGCTAGTCCTTAAACTTTCGCCGAGATCCGTTTCTTTGCAGCGAATTTTTCGCCTAGTGCGATGCTTACGGCGGCGGGCACGAAGGAGTCGATGTCGCCTCCGAGTCGGGCGATCTCTTTCACAATCCGTGAGCTCAGGTAGGTATACTCTTCTTTGGGCATCAAAAATAGGGTTTCGATGGAGTCATCGAGCTTTCGATTCATGAGCGCCATTTGGAATTCGAATTCGAAGTCGGAAATCGCGCGCAGACCGCGGATGACTGCGCATGCTCCGTGCGCGACGGCGAACTCCACAAGGAGTCCATTGAAGTCCATTACCCGCACATTGGGCATCTGCCCAGCTGTCGTGTGAAGGAGGGCGACTCTTTCCGCAGTGGAAAACAGCCCTTGTTTCTGCTCGTTGTGCGCAACCGCCACAATGACTTGATCGAAGAGTTTTGCGGCCCGCTTGATGACGTCCAAGTGACCGTTGGTGACGGGATCAAAGCTGCCGGGATAAATTGCGAGTCTCACAGGCCGAAGGTTGGACTAGGCTTCCAGTGGTGAAAAGGAAGGTTTTTAGACGACCCAGGGATGGGCGTCCCGAACCGGCGCTTCTGTTTTTAAAGGGGGTGTTTGGATGCGTTTCCAGTGTTTCTGTGAATGGACAGGGCCTCAAAATAGATGGACTCGAGTGTGCGAACCTGGCGTTCGAGTTCGAACTTCTCCGCCACCCGCTCTGCGGCGGCCACACTCATGCTCCGATACAGGTCTGGATTCGAGGTGAGTTTTTGCATGGCGGCGCACATTGCCCGAGAGTCTTTCTCCGCAACCAGAAAGCCGCTCCTCCCGTTTTCGACCGCCTCAATGATGCCGCCGTGCGAGGTAGCGACAACCGGCAATCCGCTGGCCATAGACTCGAGCATGGCATTGGGCACTCCCTCTTGGTCGCCGTCTGGGCCCAATTCGCTGGGATGAAGAAAAACATGTGACTCCTCGAAGAGCCGCCGCAGTTGGGACTGGGAAACGAAGCCTGCAAATGAAACATGAGCTTCCAAGCCGAGCTCGCGTGTTTGTGATTGGAGCTGTGCCAGCTGCGGCCCTTCTCCCGCGATGGTGAGGTGGGCTAGGGGGAGTTGCCGAGTGAATTCCGAGAACGCGCGGAGGGTTGTCTGGAGGCCTTTTTTGGGGATAAGTCGGCAAGCTTGCAGAAACCTGAGCCTGCCATCGGAGGGTAGGGAGCGAACTTGGAACGGGATTTGGTTGAGCGGGATTCCGGTTCGATGGATTCGGATTTTTTCCCGCGGGCATCCAAGCGCCTCGAGTTTGTTGGCGAGCGACTCGGATCGGACCAGAATCAGGGACGCCAGCGTGAGCATGCGCTCGGTCCTTTTTCTGTGGGCGGGGCGCTCGAGGTTGACCTGGGCATCTGCCCCGTGGAATGACACAACCACCGGGAGGTCACAGATTTCTAGTAACGGTAGGAGGTGGACTCCGATGTGCCCGAAGTAAACGTGGAGCAATTCCGCTTTGTTTTGGTGCAGTGCTTCAAGGATGCGGCGCGCCTCGGATCGGTAGATGGTGATGGGGAGGCCGAGAATCTGTTTTTGCCAGATGCGGCGGAGGGCGTGCGAGCGCGGTTTGGGCAGCACAAAAAGCGGCTCCAAAGGAAAGTCCGCCATGTTTTCTCGCTTTTGGGTGAAAACGACTGAGGCCACCTCGCTTAGGGCGATCAGTTGGCGGTAGACGTGCAGCATTTCCTTTTTAAGGAAGGTCGCAAGATAGGAGGCGACGACTGGTTTCCCGCTGTCATGGAGAATTGGCGGGAACGGGTTGGAGAGGTTCATTGGGCCTTGGGTTCGGCTGGAGCCGAGTCTATCCGGGGCTTCGAGGAGCTAAAGAAGTTGGAACTGGCTGGGAATTGGGCTGCTTTGGCGTGCATGTCCCTGGGCTTGTCATCATGAAAATGCCAGTAATTTGGATGGTTTCCGGGATAATGGGATGGGCCGGATTGCTATGTCGCTGTGCAAGTTGGAGGTTGAGAGTTGCGGGTCTGCGTGGTCTAAATCGCCAAGCCTGCGGGTCTTGTCTCACCTCCTCTCTCCAATTGTAAACGTGTCTGCCAGCAACGTCTCTCTAGATTATTTAGGAAAAGCGCGGAGGGTCATTGATCTGGAGGTGACGGAAATCAAGCGCATGGGCGAGCGGCTGGATGGTTCGTTCCAGCGGGCGGTAGAGATGTTGCTCGGCTGCGTAGAATCTGGCGGAAAAATCGTGGTCTGCGGGGTCGGAAAATCTGGTCACATCGGCGAAAAGATTGCCTCTACGCTCACGAGCACCGGTTCACCTGCGGTGGTTCTCAACTCGCTCAATGCGCTGCACGGCGATCTGGGTGTGTTGTCCGATGGAGACGTGATTCTCGCTCTGAGTTACAGTGGTGAGACCGAAGAGTTGGTGAATATTTTTCCCGCTCTGACGCGGTTTGATGTGAAAATCGTCTCGATGACGGGGCGTTCCGACTCGTTTGTAGCGCTCCATTCCCACGTGCATCTTCACGTGGGCGTGGAGCAGGAGGCGTGTCCGCTCAACTTGGCGCCGACTTCGAGCTCCACTGCGATGCTTGTTCTGGGCGATGCGCTGGCGATGGTGCTTCTGGAGGCGCGCGGTTTCACCAAAGAGGATTTCGCTCGGTTTCACCCGGGCGGGCGTTTAGGTCGCTCTCTTTTGCTGAAGGTCAGTCACATCATGCGAGGGCCGGAGCAGATGGCACTGGTTCATCCCCAAATGCGGGTGCGCGAGGTTTTGCATGAGATGAATAAACGCCGTGCCGGAGCCGCCATCGCCTTGGATGACGAGCGGAAGCTTGCCGGAATTTTTACCCATGGCGATTTTGCCCGGCACTTCGAAGTCAACGCGGGGATTGGGGACCTCCCTGTGGCTGCTTTCCTCACTCGAAACCCGATCACAGTCGCTGGCGATCGGCGGGCGGCGGAGGTGCTGCACATTTTGGAGCAGCATCGGATCGATGATCTCGTGGTTGTGGACGAACAAGGGGTGCCGATTGGGGTGGTTGATTCGCAGGATCTGGCGCGTTGCCGGCTGATTTAGCGGTTTACTCTCGGTTGCGGCGTCCGCAAAAAAATGCGGGTTGAGGAGCGTGAGATGTGGGAAGGATCGGGTTCGACAAAAACGATCTGGGTTTGCAGCATCAGACTCTTTTTTCTCATGCGCGAATATCTCGATCTTCTCCGCCTTGTTTTGGAACGGGGCACATTCAAGTCGGATCGGACGGGCACGGGGACCTACTCCATCTTCGGCGCTCAAACCCGGTTTGATCTCCGCAACGGGTTCCCCCTGCTGACTACAAAGAAGGTGCATCTGCGTTCGATCATCCACGAGCTGCTGTGGTTTTTGAGAGGCGAAACCAACGTGGCGTATCTGCGCGAGAACGGAGTGACGATCTGGGATGAGTGGGCGGATGCGGAGGGGAACCTGGGGCGGGTCTACGGAGCCCAATGGTGCGATTGGCAGACGTCCGATGGGCGCTCGATTCACCAGATCGATGCGGTGATTGCTCAGATCAAAGCCAATCCCGACAGCCGACGGCTCATTGTCAGTGCGTGGAATGTAGGGGAGATCGAAGAAATGGCGTTGCCGCCCTGTCACGCCCTCTTCCAGTTCTATGTGGCGGAGGGCCGGTTGAGCTGCCAACTCTACCAGCGCAGCGCGGATATTTTCCTTGGGGTGCCTTTCAACATCGCCAGTTACGCGCTGCTTACTCTGATGGTGGCCCAAGTGTGCGGGCTGCAGCCCGGTGACTTTGTGCATTCGTTCGGGGATCTCCACCTCTACGCCAATCACGTGGAGCAGGCGCGTTTGCAGCTGAGTCGCGAACCGCGCCCGTTGCCGACGATGAAACTCAACCCGGCGGTGCGCGATATTCACGCATTTCGTTATGAGGATTTTGAGCTGAGCGGATACGATCCGCATCCGGGCATCAAGGCGCCGATCGCCGTATGATCAAATCAATCCGGTTCTGTTTTTTATAAAAACGACTACATGAAAGCCATCGCAGCCATGTCTTTGAACCGCGTGATCGGGGCTGCGGGCGGGATCCCCTGGCATTTACCCGAGGATTTTAAGTGGTTTAAACGGATGACGACGGGGAAGGTGGTTTTGATGGGCCGCAGGACTTTCGAGTCTTTGGGGCGGCCTTTGCCCAATCGCACCAACGTGGTGGTGAGCCGGACCCTGCAGCCCAGGGAGGGGGTTTTGGTGTTGCCGCGCCTGGAGGATTTTGATCCCGGGCGGTTTTCACAGGAGGTTTTTGTGATCGGCGGGGCGCAAATCTACGAGCAGCTGCTGCCGCGCTGCACGGACCTGTATCTGAGCGTGGTTGGGCGGACGGTGGACGGAGACGCTTTTTTCCCTCCGTTTGAGGAGGAATTTGAGAGTTGCGGGGTGGTGCTCCAGGATCCGAATTTTCAGGTGATCCACTACCGCAACCGGACGACGCCCGGCGCTTGAGGAGTTGGGTGTGCCCGATGCTGCGGGCACGGGGTCTCTCACTGGATGAAATGGCCGGAGACAGAACCGGAGAAGTTGACGGGTGTAACGGCTGTGACTAGACCTTTTTGCCCCTTCCGATGGCTGCCAATCGTCGTCTCGCTATTGCGGTGCATCCCTTTCCACATCTGGTCTGTGCTCCCTTGGCACTGACCTTGGAGACCCTGGCGCGCAGCGTGAATACAAACCCGGGTGGGTCCCGGCGCTTCCTAGGCGGGGCACCACATTCCATCGGGCGGGATGCGGGAGCGATCCCGCTGTGGGCTTGGGACCTTGTCTGAGCCCGGTTTCTCCCCAGATCTTCTGACGCTTTTGCCTCAAACCTACCTTCTATGTTTACCGACACCGCACATGTGGATCCCCCGGCCGCCGCGCGTATCATGCCCGAACCCCAAAGCCCGCATCTGCCCAATCACCGGGACCTTCGCCACGACGAGTTCTGGCGGGAGATTCCGGGCTACGCCGGGGTGAGCGCGGCTGAGTTTCGCTCCCATCTTTTCCAGCAAAAACAGGCCGTCACCAACGTGCGGCAGCTCCGCGACACGCTTCAAGGGCTTGTCGCGGATTCTTTTTATGAGGACCTCGCCGCCGGCATGAACCACGCGCCGATGGCCCTGCGGATCTCTCCCTATCTGCTGAGTCTCATCAACTGGCGCGACCCGTTGGGCGATCCCATCCGCACTCAGTTCATCCCGCTGCGTTCGCAGCAGGTGCCCGATCATCCCATGCTCCGCCTGGACTCGCTCAACGAGCAGGGCGATTCGCCCGTGCCCGGCCTCACACACCGGTACCGGGACAAAGCGCTGTTTTTGCCGATTGATTCCTGCCCGGTTTACTGCCGGTTTTGCACCCGCAGTTACGCTGTGGGTTCGGACACGGACGTCGTGTCCGAGAAACTCAAGCTTCACGCCAACCTCTCCCGCTGGGAGCAGGCTTTCGCCTACATGGAGTCCCGGCCGGAGCTGGAGGACATCGTGGTCAGCGGGGGTGACACCTTCAACCTGCGCGCCGAGCATTTGCGGATGATCGGGGAGCGGCTCTTGAGGATGCCCAACATTCGGCGGCTGCGGTTTGCGACCAAAGGGCTGTGTGTGATGCCGCAGAAGATCCTCAGCGACGAGGCGTGGCTGGACGCGCTGACGCGTGTGGTGGAGCTGAGCCGGGCTCTGCACAAGGACGTCGTGGTTCACACGCACTTTAATCATCCCAACGAGATGACCGGGATCACCCAGGCGGCGATGAACCGGCTCACCGAGCGGGGCATCCACGTGCGCTGCCAGACCGTGCTCCAACGGACGGTCAACGATTCCGCTTCCGTGATGCAACTCCACGTGCGGCGGTTGAGTTACCTCAACGTCCATCCCTACTACGTGTTTTTCCACGACATGGTGCCTGGTGTTGAGGATTTGCGGACGACACTTGCCTCCGGGCTGGAGCTCGAAAAGCGGGTGCGCGGCCACACGGCCGGGTTCAACACCCCGGCGTTTGTGGTGGACACCCTCGGCGGCGGGGGCAAACGCGACGCCCATTCCTACGAATCCTATCACCCGACAACCGGGATCGCCGTGTTCACAAGTCCAGCGGTGCGGCCGGGGAAAAAGTTCCTTTATTTCGATCCCCTTGCCGCGCTCGACGAGGAGCATCAATGGCGCTGGAGCCAGCCCTCCGAGAGGCGTGCGATGGTTGAGGAAGCGCTTGGGGAATAGACCGGGCTTCGGGGATGCTCCGCCGGACGACAGGCAGCTGCTGGATTCCCTTGCCGTCTTTTTCTCAGGGGCTGCCTGCTGCGCCGGAACGGGTGCCGCGTGTCGCGTTCCGGCTTCCGGAAAGAACTCGACCTGCGTCGCCGGGTTTCTCCGCGGTGAAAGTGTAATAGTTTCCCGAGGCGAAAAAAGCACCCGCCTCGTGGCGGGCCAGCAGTTCCTGCGTCCACGCCTGGCCTTCCTCCTCAGGCAGGATGCCAAGGGCGGGGATGAGCTTTTCAAAACCCCGGACACTTGAGAGCCAGAAATCGCCGCGCCCGGCCTCCGCGATCACGTGCGGGCGGAATTCGGTAAGCTTGAGCCCGGCAGCCGTCAGCAGCCCGGGGAGTTGCCTGCACACGTCGAGATTGGCGACGATCGCCGAGAAGAGTTTGAGGTCGAGCTGCCTGCCGCGCTGAAAGTCGGCGAGTCCAAACGTGGTGGAGGCGTAGTCTGCATCGAAAATCACCGCGCGACCTCCGGGCCGGAGCACCCGATGCACCTCCCGCAAGACCGCCCCGGGATTCGGCACATGGCTCACGAGCGTGTGGAGCACCGCGAGGTCGGTGGAATTATCCTCCATCGGGAGCGCGTCGGCCGAGGCGCAACACCACTCGATGCGCTCGGCCCGGGCCAGCCCGCGCGCCGCTTTCAGGAGTTTTTCGCTGAGATCCACGCCCACTACCCGCGTATTCAACCCGGCGTGCTGGGCCACCAGCCTTGTCACCACCCCGGTTCCGCAGCCCAAGTCCACAGCTCGGTGCACTGCGTCCCATTGGATTGCGCTGAGGTAATCCTCAATGAATCCTCGGAACACAGGATGCTCTCCGCGGCTTGCGAGGCGTGCGATCATCGCCCCTAGAACCGGTTCTGGCTGGTTGTCTGCTGCCTGGTAGGGATCCATGGATTTGTCTGTTTGGGGGGCGCAATGCGCGTCCTTTCTTTGGCGCTCGCTCACGGGGTCAAAGGTTTCAGCGTCCGCTTGATCTCCTCGTAAAGTGTTCCCGTCCAGGCCGGGGTGCCCGGGGGAATCTCGAAGTCCGGGTTTTTGCGGAAGTCCGTAGGGGCGAAGATGAGAGTGACGTTGCGGATTCCGGTGAGGGCTGCGAGCACAAAGAGATCTTCGGCAGCCTGATCGCCCATGGCTAGGCAGCCGATGGAAGCTGATCCTCCGTGGATCATGATGTCGGATCCGAGATTGCTGCGGTTTTCCTCGCGGGCCCGCTGACGGTCCTTCGAGTTCGGGTAGTTGACCCGGAGGGCTACGTGAAACCGGCTGTTGGGGTTCAGGTTTTCAACGGCGTAAACGCCCTCGGGAACTTGGCAGTCGCCTTCCTGCAGTTTGGGGCCCGGGTCACCACTGGCACGGAGCACGGGGTAGGAGCAGACGGTAACGGGGCGATCCCCTGCGTTGCCGGCATAGACCTCCAAGATTTTTTGGTCCTTGATTGCGACCAGTGTGAGCGTGGCGGGCGGGTAGACGATGCCCGCCCTCTCAAACGACGGAAGAAGCCGCGCACGGACAGCGTCACCGAATTCGGCCACCCGGGATTCGACCGTGTGCAGGGGTGGGGCTCGGCGGGCTGGAAAAAAGACGCGGGCGATTCCGGCAGCCGCCGCGGCAAGAAAGAGAACAGAAGACAGGCTGCTCAGACGCATGGAAGGGGAATACAAACCTCGAGACGCCCGGAATGCGCAAGCGCCATTGTCTTTCAGAGGCGCCGTCCCTGCCTGCGCTTCCCAGTAGTCCGCCGGGCGCCGGGAGCTGATCGAGGTCGGCGAGGGTGTCGTCCTTGAGCTGGAAGAGGTCGAGTCTGGTTGAGTAGCGGGCGGCGAGTTCCGCGTGGGCGAGCCTAGCGCCAGTGGCCTTCGCGGTTTACCTGCGGGCGCCAAGTTTCGGCGCGTTGCTTCGAAACGAGCGGAGCCCGCGACAACCATATGCCATTCTGGGGTGACCACCGCTGAACGTTAACGCGACTTGGTATCCCCGCTCGAAGGCAGCGGTCTGGGAGACCCAGGCGGGTGTTGGATCAAACACAGAGGAGCGCGGGAAGTTCATTCCAGGGGCTGCCGAGCCGGGGCAAAAGCGTGAATCAATGACGGGCGCGAGCCTGGGATGCGCGGCCGATGGCGTGCCAGTGAGGTGTGAAGTGGCAGAGGGCAGAACGCGACTGGCCTCCTGTTCTCTTAGCCACTGCCCTGTTTGCTTAGGGGCTGCGATATTTTCGCGCCAGCGGGCGGCGTAAACTCGAATCGGGATGCGGGTAGCGCTCCGGCGCGCTGATTTTGGTAGCGCGTGACTACGCTGCCCCCTTTGGAAAGCGTGGCCTCGGTTTTTTCGATCATCAGCTCGGAATCCAGCCATACGCTGATCTCGCGGACTACTTTGCGCGCGCCCGCTGTTTTTGGGGTGAGCACAAAGCGGTAGCCGCCCGGTTCGCGAAAGGCGCGGAACTTGTAGAATTCCGCGACGTGTTGGAAATTGAGACCGGCGGTGAGCGCGGCGATGGCGTCGTCGAAGAAAGCCCTCTGGCCAAGGTTGTAAAGCTCGGCTTCGTTGAAGTTGGGGTAATAAATCCAGAGCTGTGTGCCGTCGCTGACGACCGTGCTCGGATTGGCACCTTTGACTTCCCTCCGGAACTTGTTGGGGGCTTGGAATGCCAAGGTCCCCCGGGTCTCAAGGGGCTTGTTCAGGATTCGCGAGGTTTTCTCCTCAGAAAAATCCGCGGTCAACGACGGGGTGCGGGACCGCAGTTGTTGAATCTTTTGGACGAGGTCTTGAGTTTCCTGTGCGGGCAGTTCGGACTGAGCGAGTGCGGAAATGCCTGAGGCGAGTAGGACTGCCACTGTGCAAAGACTAAGAATTCCAGATCGGGACATAATTAAACCATTGTTCGGGGTGCTCACGAATCACCGTTTCAAAATAGGCGGCAATGCGCTGGGTGTTTTCTCTGAGGGACTCTCGCGGATCGGGGGCCGGTTCCAGTTCGATCATGGGTGCGACAAAGGACTGGTAACCGTCCCTGTTGTTGCGCAGCACAAACGCGGGAACCACGGCCGCCCCGGTGTGTTGCCAGAGCAATGCTGGACCGTTTGAAAAGGGAGCGGGCGCGCCGAAGAAGTCCACCGAGGAACCGGAGCCCTCGTGGGGACGATCCACCAGCATGGCCACCAGTTCGTTGCGGCGGAGCGCCTGGATCATTTCCACGAACGCGAAGTCGTGCCCGGGGCCCACGGTGATGGTTTTGATACCCAGCCTCTGGCGGTGTTTCTCCCGCCACCGGCTTAGTTCGCTGGAGGGTTCCGCCAGCGTGATGATGCTCATCGGCAGCCCGAGCCGGGCCAGAATGTTGGCCCCGAGCTCCCAGTTCCCCAGATGGCCTGTCACGACGATGACGCCTTTGCCACGGCTCCGGGCGGAGTGGAGGTGCTCGATGCCGACCCAGGACTCCACGAGTTCTCCGGCGTGTTCGGGGTTCCCGGCGCAGAGAAAATAATCCGCGAGCATCTCGCTGAAGAACTGGACGTTCCTGCGGCAGAGCGCGTCGAAATCGTGACCGCGGCGGTCGGTGACACGAGCCAAGTTGGACCTGAGCGCCGTTTGGCCGGAAGGGTTTCTCCAGTAACCCACCTGGCCCACTGCTCTTGCCAGGGAATGCAAGGCGGGTCGTGGCAGGCGCTGGGCCAGAGCGAGCGCGGCACGGAACAGGCCTACATGATAGAAAACTCGGTTCATTCGGGGATATGAACCGTGGTCCGCGGAAAAACGCCGCGGACAACGAGGGCGCCCAGGGGGCGGCCGCAGCTGGGGCGCGCGGCGCGGGGCCATGGGGCCGGCTGGTCTGTCTGTCGAATCAACGCCGAGGCGCGCATGGGTGGGGGGCCTACTTCACAAAGACGAATCGGAACGTTTCCCGGGACTCGGGCGAATCAGTTTGGATGCGTTCCGCGTTTGAGCGCATTGCGGCGGCAGCTGAAAGCCAGCCTTTGAGGTGTTTGGGAATCCGCGTTTTTTCTCCCTGCCAACCGCCCCGGGCGAGCGGGCCTTCCACTCGCACAAAAAGGCCCGACGCACTGAATCGCAGCAGGAGAAAGCCGGGGCCAGCATTGTATTCGAGCATGAAATCCTGTTCTCCACGCCATGAAGCCACACATTCCCCGATGATGGATCGGTCGGCTTTGCGGTATTGCAACTGGCCGAGGCGGGTTTTCCAGCGGGAATCAGGCTTTGGAAAATGCTGGGGGACGGCCTGGGGAGACTGGCAGGCCGCGAGGGGAAAACACAGGAGGCCACAGAAGCAGACGGTTAGGAGACGCACGCGCTCGAAGGGGGTGAGGGAGGGATGTTCAGGAAGGTGTCGGCTGCGGGCTGTGGCTTGAGGCCAAGGCGCGGGCAGAGCGGATAAAAACGCTGAAAAAAGACCACCAGGTAGAAGAGTTGCATCCGCCACCAGATCGAAAAACCGCCTTCGACCTTCCCGGCCAAAATCGCGTTGATTGCCCCGGGCAGATCAAAGCGCCGGGCTGGGTTGGCGATGACCTCGGCGAACTCGTGCCGGTACCACCCGTCTACAAATTTGAGGTAAAGGTCCATTACCCGGTGAAGCTTTTTGTCGTATCGGGCGAAAAGCTTGGCTCGGCGCTTGGGCTGCTCGAGCGCGGCATGGAGGGCATCGGCGGCTTGTTCGCCGGAGATAAGAGCGAGAAACACCCCGGTGCTAAATACAGGATCAATGAACCCGGCGGCGTCGCCTGCCATCAGCCAGCGGTCTCCTGCGAAGGTGCGATTGCGGTAGGAGTAATCGCCCGTGGAAAAAACCGGGGTGACACGGCGTGCGTTCCCCATTCGGGAGTGCACCGCCGGCTGCCTTGCAATGGAGGTTTCCAAGAACTCTTGAGGGCTCATTCCAATCGCCTTGAATTCGGCCAAGTCCATGACGGCCCCGATGCTCATGCGCGTTTTTCCAAGAGGAATCATCCAAAACCAGCGGTCCTCTTCCCTGATCATCCGGGTGAAAGTGCCCTCCGGGCCGGGCTCCCTGGTGACGTCCTCGAAGTGGGCAAAAACGGAAAATTTCCTGAGATGCGGGTAGGGGGTTTTGAGCTGGAGTTGTTGCCCCAGAAGGGTGTTGCGTCCGCTCGCATCCAGCACGTATCGGGCCCGGATTGTCTCGTGGCCGTGGGTGGACTCGATATGGAGCTTGGCGGTTTCTTCCTGGAGGTCCACGGAGCGCACCAAAGTTTGTTCCCTTACTTGGGCCCCGGCGGATTGCGCGTGGTTGAGCAGGAGTTGGTCGAAAACCGCGCGCTCAACCTGATAGGCTTGGGTGTGCTGGAGGCGAAACCCGTTTTTGAAAAAGAATTTCACCGAGCGCTCTCCGCACCCCGTGGTGATTTCTGCTCCGTGTTTTTCAAGAAAACAGCGGTCAAGTTGCGTGCGCACCCCGAGTCGTTCGAAGACGGGCATGCTGTAGGGCAGCAGGGATTCGCCGATGTGAAAACGCGGGAACTTCTCTCGTTCGAAAACCACGACGGAGCGTCCGGCCCGGGCGAGCAGCGTGGCTGCGGTGCTTCCGGCAGGGCCTCCCCCGATGATGGCGACGTCGTACAGTTTTTCCATGCGCGCGGCGCAGCCTACACAGCCCCCAATCGGGGGGACAATCCGCAAGCGCCTTCAGGGAGGATGTTTCGCGAGGGCGCGGAGTGCATCGCTTGACGGCGCGCCGCGTTGCTCGCTAACTGAACCCCTCTTTCGCAATGGAACCATCGTCACTCCCCACCAATGAATCGCTCGCCGAGGAGTTGGTGGGCCTGATCCGGGAGCGTTTGCTCGAAACCCGGCCCGGGTTCGATGCGGACTCGGACTTGTATGAGAACGGCTTGGACTCCATGGCGCTGATGCAGTTGCTCGTGCTGGTGGAAGGAAAATACGGGGTGGTAATCGATGAGTCCCGAGTCACTGCGGAAGCGTTCAGAACAGCCCGCAAGATCGCGCTTTTGATCCGCCTTGAGATGCCTAAGTGCTAGGGAGGCTCTCGGGTTTGGGGATTGGAAGAAGGGCCGTGTTATTGGACGGGGGCCATCAATCGTGAGGTGCGCGCGGCGAGGCGAAACCAAAGTGGGCGTTGGGTAAATTCCGTGGCGTAAGCGGGTTTGCTGCGGGTGAAGTCCTCAAGGAACATCTTTTCCACGGACCCGACAGTGGAGGGTTCGGAAAAAAGCATCGTGATCTCGAAGTTCAGCCGGAAACTGCGGTTGTCGAAGTTCGCGGTGCCCACTCCGCAATCGTCATCCATCAGGAGCACTTTCTGATGGAGGAACCCCTCCGTGTAACGCCAGGTTTTCACGCCGGCTTTCTCCAGCTCCGGGAGAAAGTTGTATCCCGAGAGATACACCCGCAGGTTGTCGGCGTGGGCCGGAACCAGGATCCGCACGTCCACACCCCGCAGCGCCGCAAGTTGGAGCGCGGAAATGAATTGCTCATCCGGTAAAAAATACGGGCCTGCGATCCAGACGCGCTTTTTTTCCGAATGGATCGCTTGGAGAAAGAAGGGCGTGCAGGTCTCGAATTTGTCGGCGGGTCCCGACGGAAGGCAGAGGGCAATGCCGTGCTCCCCGCCGGGAGCCGGCGCGGAGTTCCAATGGAGTTCGGGCACCTTTCCCGTTGCCCAGTGCCAGTCTTCCATCCAAGAGACTTGCACGCAGCGCGCCGCCGGGCCGCTCACTGTGACGTGGGTGTCGCGTCAGGGGCCGATTTTGGGGTGACGCCCCAGGTACTCGTCACCGACGTTGTGTCCGCCCACAAAGGCGATTTTGCCGTCCACGACGACGATTTTCCTGTGGTTCCGGAAGTTGAGCTGAAAACGGTTGGACTTGCCTTCGCTCGAGTTGAATGGGCGCGTTTCGACCCCGGCCTCGTTGAGTTGCTCGACGTAAGCCGCAGGCAAATCGTGGCTGCCCATGTTGTCATAGAGAAGAAAGCAGCGAACGCCTTGGCGTTGTTTGGCGATAAGGGCCTCCTTGAGACGGCGGCCCAGTTGGTCGTCGTGGACGATATAAAACTGGACCAAGACGTAATCGCGGGCCTGCGCTATGGACTCGAAGATCGAGCGGAAGGTGGCTTCTCCATCGATCAGCAGCTCGGTGTGATTGGCGCGTGTCGCGGGCATCATGGCGAGTTTTTCGAGCAGCGAGGCGTGTTCCACGGCGAATCCGGTGGTCCCGGAGGGCCGGATAGTGAGCAGATCGCTGGCAACGGCGTGTTCGCGTTCCGAGAGTTTTTCGACCGTGCTGCGGCGCATCAGGGCGTATCCCTCAAAACTGGAGTGTCCGAAAATCCAGTAGGCGGGCACTGCGACGTAGGGAAAGGTATTCAGAGAGATGGCCTGTCCCCTGGGCCGTGCGAACTTCGAGGATGGCTTGCAGGGACGTGAGCGCTCCGAGGAGGTGCGCGAAGCCGATGAAAACCAGCGAGATCGTTCTCCTGCGCGGCAAGCACCGGGCGAGCGCGCTCGGCTGCCTCTGCGTGGTGGCGGGCACGCTCTGGATACCGAAATCAAACATGCGCGACCCTTTTCCTCGGGGTCAGCGGCTCGCCCTCCTGATTTGCGATGGGGAGCGCGCAGTCGTCTGGAAGGGAATCAAGAGCGCGGCGGCAAATCTCCCGAGAGAACCGAAGCACCTTTGATCTCGTTGAGCTTGCGATGGAGCGTGCGGCGGCTGATGCCGAGTTGTTTGGCTGCTTGCGTGACGTTGCCTCCGGTGCCGTCCAATGCTTTGAGAA
The DNA here is from genome assembly GCA_040374425.1 of Verrucomicrobiia bacterium. GTDB lineage: Bacteria > Verrucomicrobiota > Verrucomicrobiia > Chthoniobacterales > Chthoniobacteraceae > CAIURC01. Next base: position 16,118 of record JBEIUI010000055.1, read on the forward strand.
TGAGCTGATGTTCGTGGAGGTGAAGGTCAAGAGGGTTCTCATTCAGCGGGGGCAACGCATCGGCGCGGGTGACTCCGTAGGCGGTGGATGTGAGAGGCAGCGAGGTGCCTTGTCGAACCGCAAGAGGCAGATCGCGAAAGGTGAGTTGGGGGCCGGTGGCCATCACCACGCCGTGTTCGATGGCTGTCCGCAGCTCGCGCACATTGCCCGGCCAGTCATGGCGCAGAAGCGCCTGCATGGCTGCATCGGCGATCTGGGTCACCGGTTTTTTGTTTTCCTCGGCGAATCCTTTGAGAAACGCCTGAACCAGCATCGGGATGTCCTCCTTGCGTGCCCTAAGGGGGGGCATGGTGACGGGGACCACGCTGAGGCGGAAAAAGAGGTCCTCGCGGAATTTGCCGTCGCTGACCATGGCGGCCAAATTTTTGTTAGTGGCCGCTATCAGCCGCACATCGACTTTAACGGGGGTGTTGCCGCCGACGCGTTCAAAGGAGCGTTCCTCGCCCAAGACCCGCAGGAGTTTGACTTGAGTGGTGGCATCGATCTCGCCGATTTCGTCGAGAAACACCGTGCCGCCATTGGCCTGTTCGAAGCGGCCGATCCGCCGTTCCATGGCGCCTGTGAAAGCCCCTTTCTCATGCCCAAAAAGCTCGCTTTCAAGGAGTTGCGAGGATAAGGCGGCGCAATGCACCGCGACAAATTTCTGTTTGGGACGGCCGCTGAGGGCGTGCAGGGCTTGGGCAACCAGTTCCTTGCCGGTACCGCTTTCACCTTGGATGAGAACGGTGGCCCGGGTCGGGGCCACCTGTTTGATGGTGTCAAACACCTCCTCCATTACCGGCGATTCCCCGATGAGCCTCTCGAGGCCGAATTTCTTTTCCACCACCTTTTTGAGCTCCACGACTTCTTTCTCGGTGTCGCGGCTGCGTAATGCGCGCTGGATCAGGAGCTCGAGTTTGTCAATGTTCAAGGGCTTGGTGACAAAATCGTAAGCCCCCCTTCTCATGGCCTCCACGGCAGCATCCACCGACCCGTAGGCGGTCATCATGATGACAATCGGTGGATGCGGTAGGGAGAGAATCCTTTCGACGAGTTTCATGCCGTCGTCGCCGCCCAGCCGCAGATCCGTGAGCACAAGATCCACGTGATCCGCCTCAATGACGTTGAGGGCGCCCTGAAAGTCCGCCGCCACGTAGATCTCGAAGCTGTCTTCAAGCGAGGCCCGCAGCCCGTCCCGGGTGTGCTTTTCATCGTCCACGATAAGGATCGTCGGATTCATGGGATTGGGCCTCTCCTAATGGGCTGCGGCGGGCTTGGCAAGGGGAAGACTCTCTTGGCCCGATGCAAATCCCGGGGCTGGGGAGGGAGAAGCGGTGGAGACGCCATCTCTCTCCCGCCCCGTTTTATTGGGCAGCAGCCCCTTACTCCCACTCGATGGTGGCGGGCGGCTTGCTGCTGATGTCGTAACAGACCCGGTTGACTCCTTTGACCTCGTTGATAATCCGCGACGAAATGCGGGCTAGGATCTCATAGGGCAGCCGGACCCAGTCGGCGGTCATGCCATCCTGGCTTTCCACGATTCGAAGGGCGACGGTGTTCTCGTAGGTGCGTTCATCCCCCATGACTCCGACACTGCGGACCGGGAGCAGCACGGCGAAACTCTGCCAGACTTTGTAGTACCAGTCGGAGGATTTCATCTCGCTGACCACAATCGAGTCGGCCTCACGGAGGATGCGCAGCCGTTCACGGGTGATATCTCCAAGAATTCGCACGGCGAGGCCGGGGCCCGGGAAGGGTTGGCGCTGGACGATTTCGGTGGGTAGGCCGAGTTGCGCGCCGACGAGCCGCACTTCGTCCTTAAAGAGCTGGCGCAGGGGTTCCACCAGCTTGAACTTCATGTTCTTGGGGAGCCCTCCGACGTTGTGGTGGCTTTTGATGAGGGCGGCGGGGTTGCCCCCGATCGCCACCGACTCAATGACGTCCGGGTAGAGAGTGCCTTGGGCGAGGAACTTGAACTTGGATTTGCCGCTGCGGGTGAGGGATTTTGTGGCGTCTTCAAAGACCCGGACAAACTCGTTTCCGATAATCTTGCGTTTACGCTCGGGATTGGTGACGCCCTTGAGCTTGTTCAGGAACCGGGTGCTGGCATCCACATACTTGAGTTTGATGTGGAAATGGTCGCCAAAGACCCGTTGGACCGTCTCCGCCTCGTTTGCGCGGAGGAGCCCGTTGTTGACAAACACGCAGGTGAGTTGGTTGCCGATGGCTTTGTGCAGGAGCGCCGCCGCCACGCTCGAATCGACGCCGCCGCTGAGCCCGAGCACCACGTGCGCGTCGCCTACCTGTGCCCGGATCTCCGAGCAGGACTGATCGATGAACGATCCCATCGTCCAATCCGCCCGGCACCCGCAAATGGTGTAGACGAAGTTTTCGATGAGCTCCTTGCCCCTGGGGGTGTGGACCACTTCGGGATGGAACTGGAGCCCGTAGAATTGTTTCTTGGGGTGCTCGATGGCCGCGTATTCACTGTTGTCGGTGTGAGCAACGCTCCGAAAGCCCCGGGGGAGTTTCGTGAGTTTGTCCCCGTGGCTGTTCCAGATCTCGAGAGCATCATTCAGCCCTTGGAAGAGTTTGCATTCCGGGACGAGGATTCGGAGCTGGCCCGATCCGTATTCTCTGCGCTCGGAATGTTCCACCTTGCCGCCGAGGTGATGGCCCATGAGCTGCATGCCGTAGCAGATCCCAAGGATGGGCAAGCCCAGATCGAAGACGGCGGGATCCACCTGCGGAGCGTCTTTGGAGTAAACGCTGGAGGGGCCGCCGCTGAGGATAATCCCGTCAGGAGCTTGGTCGCGGATTTCCGCAGCCGAAGCGTTGTAGGGCAGGATTTGGGAGTAGACTTGGCATTCGCGGACACGCCGGGCGATGACCTGGGTGTATTGGGAGCCGAAGTCGAGGATGAGTATTTTGGAGTGAGAAGAGTCTGCCATGTTAGTGGCCCACCCGGAAGGTTTCCCTCACGATTGGGTCGTTGGAGTGGTCGGGCTGATAAAGGGTGCCATCTCCCGTAATTCCCCGATGGAGCTTGGCGGCGAGGCGTTGACCCGGGGAGTCTGCCCTCTGGCAAGCCGCCAAAGCAGCGCTGAACAGAGCGCAGAAAAAACATCTAAAAATGGTTTTCATGGGGGTGGTCATAGTGGGGCTTTGCGATGCTGGCAAGGACTAGGACGTTGCAAACGCTCCTGAGGCCGATGGTGGGGTCTGGCCGGAAGGCATGTGAAGCGCGCTTTTCGTGAACGAAATTCGACATTAATCTCGTAAAGCCGATACCCACCATGCTCTCCGCAGAACTCCTCCTCCATGCCTATCGCAGCTCCGTTTTTCCCATGGCTCTGGAGGACGGAGAGATCGGCTGGTTCTCCCCGGATCCGCGGGCCATCATTCCCATCCACAGCTTTCACGTGCCCCATGGATTGCGGCGGACGCTCAAAAAACAGCGGTTCACGATCCGTCTCAACACCTGTTTTGAAGAAGTAATGCGGGCGTGCGCTGACCGCAGCGAGACCTGGATCAGCGAGGAAATTGTGTCGAGTTTCTGCCACCTGCATCAACTCGGGCATGCGCACTCGGTGGAGGCTTGGCTGGAAGGAGAGCTTGTGGGGGGGCTTTACGGCGTTGCGGTGGGCGGGGCTTTTTTTGGGGAATCAATGTTCCACCGGGTCACCGATGCGTCAAAGGTGGCCCTGCACGCTCTGGTGGAGCGGCTCAATCGGAACGGGTTTGGCCTGTTGGATACCCAGTGGACGACCCCGCACCTCAAAACATTCGGCACCGTGGAGGTGCCCCGGGCGGTTTACCGTAAAATGTTGGAGGCTTGCATCGAACAGGATCGGAATTTTCTCGGGTGATCGTCCCAGAATTCCCTCTGAGCCCGAGAACTAGGGGCCGTCGTTCACGCCGTTTGGAAGCCAGCGCCGCAGCCCATCCGGGCTGGTTGAATCCGTGAAATCCCTGGAGGAAATCGTCGCGACGTGGGAGTCGGCATACAGCACGTTGATTTGGCTCCGGTTCAAGTGGGTGCCGGC
>JBEIUI010000158.1:0-5293 GCA_040374425.1 Verrucomicrobiia bacterium
GGCGTTTATGGCAGGCCGGGCAGAAGTGGCGGGACTTGCAGGTGAATGCGAGGAGCTTTTCGTGGCCGCAATCGGGGCACTGGAAGCGGGTGAAGCCTGCGGCGAGGTCGCCGCACCAAACCGGGATGGGTCCTCGGACGAACGTCTCAGAATGTGGGGCCCCGAAGATCAATCACTCCGGACGGCCATGTATGGTCGGAAAGGGGTTTGATCATGGGTTTACCGCAAAAAGGGTTCCAATGCAGGGCGAGTCCGTTGGTGCTTTGGATGGGATTATAGATCTGCAGGTAACCGCTTGAACGGTAGATCGGCGGTTGCCCAAAGAGCAGCGCAAAGGGGATCTGCCGGGCGCGAAGCCAAGGATGGACGTTGCCCAGAAGCTCTTTGAGGATCCCGAGCCCCCGGTAATCGGATTTCACGCAGACCTCGCTAATTCCGCCCACCGTGAGTTCACCGAGGGAGGTGCCCAGCGTTTTTTTGTGCACTCCCACGTGCGCCACCATGTGGCCATCCGGGTCCAGTGCAAACCAGCGGTGTTCTGGCGGGTTTTTAAGGTATCGCCGAAACGAGAATGCTTTCTCAAACGGGAAAGAGGCCCGGAGCAAATGGCGCAGTTGTTGGTCCTCCTGCCCATCAAGGGAGTGATCTTCGCGGTCAAATATCTGCCAGGACAGGGAGGCGGATTTCGCCGGATCGACTTCGGGATTGGGTTGGGGGGAGAGATGAAGCAGGGTTCGGAGGGACATGGCAGGATTCTCGGATATCGAGTCCTCTCTCTCCGAGGAGCAGGGTTCGGGCCCGGTGTGCCTTTGTTTGCTGGATGTGTTTCCGGGGAAACCTTTTTATTGCGGCTCCCATGCATCTCGGATCCTTCCTGCCCGCAATTGACGGTGTATCCGATCTGGCCGTGTCGGCGAACGCCGGCCTGCCTTCTTGCTGGCGGGTGTTTGTCGAACTCATCCGGACCCCCTTTCTGCATCCTGAAATGATCTGGGGCATTGTGCCCCTTTATTTCGGTTGGTTCATGAACGAGCTGACCTCCGATAAGAAGTCCTTTAACACGGCGATTCAGAGCGGTTTTTCCTTCCTCTGGGCCGGCGCTCAGTGGAGCCAGATCTATTGCCGGCATACTCAAGGATCCCTGACGGGGCCCCACAGAACTTTTGTCGCGGTCAGTTTCTTGGTGACCGTTTTGGTCCTCATCGTCGGCGCCGTGGCTTTTATCAGCGGCATCCGCAAACGCTTCCCCAAGTATTGGTCTTTTGTGGGGCACGCCCGTTTCGGCAATTATTTCATGATCGCGATTTTCCCCATCCAATCTCACTATTTGGCGTGGAACTGGGACCGGCTGATTGCCATCGCGGCTTTTGCCTTGCCGACTTGGCTCCTGTGCAAGCTGCTCTTCAAACCCCTGCGTTCCGGGGGCTGACTCGTTCCGTGCCCGGGGGCGGAGTGGGGGCTTCCCTAGCGGGCGGTCGCCCCTTTGTCTTAAGGAAAGAGCAGGCCTCAAAGCCAGTTTTTGCGCCGGAAGAACGCGATCTGAAGGATGGCGATCCCGAGCATGACCAGGACACAGACGAGGTATCCATAGGGTGCGTGGAGTTCGGGCATGTTCATGGGCATCTGTCCGTTGGCGGAGTCAAAGTTCATCCCGTAAAACCCGGCCACGAACGAAAGCGGAATAAAAATGGAGGAGATCACCGTGAGCACCCGCATGATCTCGTTGGTTTTCTGGCCCACTGCCGAGAGGTAGAGGTCCATGAGCCCGGAATTAACGTCCCGATGTCCCTCCAACAGATCCATCACGCGGATGGCGTGATCGTGGCAATCGCGCAGAAACACCTTGGTCCCCTCGCCGATGTGATTTTCCTCATCATGCAGCAGAGCGGAGACCACGTCGCGGCTGGGCCACACAAACCGGCGCAGTTGCATGAGCGTGCGTTTGTTGCTCTGGATTTGGCTCACGCAGCCCGGATCGGGCTTCGCGAGCACGCGTTCTTCAAGTTGCTGGAGGCCGTCACCAAAACGCTCCAAAACGGGAAAATAATGGTCGACGATGGAGTCGATCAGGGCGTAGGCGAGGTAATCCACGCCGGACTTGCGGATGGAGCCGCGGCCATTGCGGATCCGCGCGCGAACGGGATCGAACACGTCGAACTCCACCTCTTCCTGGATGGTGATGAGCAGGTTGTGGCAAAGAAACATCGAGACCTGCTCCCCGCACAACCGCTCTGATGTGTCGTAGTAGACCATGTCCATCACGATAAAAAGATGGCCCGGATAGGCCTCAACCTTGGGGCGTTGGCCCATGTTGAGCACGTCCTCAAGGGCCAAGGGATGCAATCCGTAGAGGCTGCCGAGGGTCTTCAGCACCTCGATGTCGGCCAATCCGGCGACGTCCAACCAGCGCACCTCGCCGTCGTCGAGTCCGGCGATCGGGAGCTCCGAAGCGTCCGCCAAGATCCGGTCTTGGAGGGTTTCTTGGTTGAATTCCAAAAGCCGGAGAGTGGTTTTCTGGGCGCCGGAATCGGCAGCCCGCGGCACCAGAGTAGCCGGCGCGGAGCCCGGCGCGGAGGAGCGTGAACGGAACATGTCGAAGCGCTTCTTAGCCGAGGCCAACACAAATGCAAAATGGCTTTTATCGCCCTCCCCACAAGGCCGTGCCGGCGCTCCCTCCCGATTTGGTTTTTGAGAGGCTAAAAATTATGGGTTTAAAAATGAAGGTTGCTTTGAGGGCTGCGCTTGTTTTGGCGGGACTGAGTCTTTTGGGTGGAGCGGCTGTGGCAGCTCCCCAGGAGGTTTACCCGACCCGCGCGGGGATGGGCATGCATCATGGGATGTCGGGCGATGGGATGTCGGGCCACGGCATGTCGGGCCACGGCATGTCGGGCCACGGCATGTCGGGCCACGGCATGTCGGGCCAAATGTGCGGCCACTGCCGTTGGATGTGTCCCATGTCCAAATCGCACTCAGGATGGTTGGCTCAGCGTCGGGCGCAGGACGCGGAGTTGGAGCGCTTGATGGGGGCCGTTGACGCGGCGCCCCCCGAGAAAAAGGCGGAGGCTTTGGCGTTGGTGGTGGGTAAACTCGTGAAGGAGCGTAAAGCGGCTAACAACAAAATGGCGGCTTGGTATGCGAAGATGAGCAACGCCCGAAAGCAGTAGGGGCGGGTTTGTTGGAGGCAGCAGAGACCGGGAGCAAGAATCTAATGCGGCGGTTTGAGCCAAAGGCAAATCCCCGGCCCCGGGGATCCGGGTCGGCGTCCTGTGTGCGCTCTGAGAGGGCGCCCCGTTGTGGGGAGCGGCCGCCGGAGCGGGGGCAGGAGATGAGCGGGATCGCCTTGAGTCCCGGTGGACCCATGAGCGATTTGTACTGGGTGCCTGCCGGGGCGGGTTGAAAATGCGCTGGTGGAAGGATGGGGTGCGCTTTATCCCAAGGAACATGACCCAATGTATGGTGATTTTTCTGGCCGTCTTTTGCCTCTGGCTGGCGCCGGGGTGCCAGGCGCCATATAAAAAAAGCGATGAAGCGGCGGCTAACGCGAGGAAGGATCAGAGCGAGGATGTCTCATTCAAAGCGTTTGTGGGGCGTTTGCAGAGCGCGGTCGCGAAAAAAGATCTGCCCGCCCTCGCGTCGATGATGAGCGCGGATTTTGGGTACCGGTGGGATCCACCCCCGGAAGGCGACAACGTGTTTGAATACTGGGATGAGCATCATCTCTGGTCGGTTTTGGCTTCGGTTTTAAAACAGCGTTTTGCAGCCAATGAGACCGTGTCAGAGGACGGAACGCGTCGCCGGGTTTTCATGGTGGCGCCGCCGCCCGACCCGAATTACCGAGGGCATAGAGTCGGCTTGGTCCAAGTAGGCGGGGCTTGGCAGTTTGCTTACTTCGTTTCAGGAGAGGGTCTGTGATGGAGCCCATGGACCCGATCTCCATGGGTTTGCCGCACCGGTCGCCCTTCCTTTTTGTGGATGCAGTATCCGAGCTTTGCCCTGGAGAAAGCGCGAAAGCCCGAAAAGTGTTCCCTGCGGAGGAACCGTTTTTCGCCGGGCATTTTCCCGGGGAACCTTTGGTGCCGGGCGTGATTCTGGTGGAGGCGCTTGCGCAGACCGCGGGGCTGGCGGCTGGGCAAGCCGGGCGGGGCTTTCGTTTGACTGCCATCAAGGGGGTCAAATTTCCCGGAGCAGTTTACCCGGGCGAAGTGATTGATCTGGAGGTGAAAAAAATCGGGGGCATGGGGGGGCTCTGGCAGTTTGAGGCGTTGGCCCGGGTGGCGGGGCGCACGGTGGCGGAAGGGGTCCTGGTTCTCTCGGAAGTGTGAAGGTTGCCGCATGAATTTTGGTCGTGCAGGTTCTCCCGCGGGAACCCGTCCCGGGCAACATTGCCATCCGATGCGATACGCCCTGATCATTCCCGCATGCAACGAGGAGGAGAGCCTGCCCTTGGTTTTAGAGGAGCTCCGGGCGGTGCTGCCAGAAGGGTGCTATGAGGTTTTTGTGGGGGTGAACGGTTCCTCCGACGGCACGGCACGGGTGGCTGAGCAGCACGGAGCCAAGTCCCGGCAGATTTCGGCGCGGGGTTATGGGTTCGGGTGCTTGGCCGCAGTCGCACTCGCCGAGGAATCGGGAAGCCTTTTTGCCGGATATCTCTTTCTGGCGGCTGATGGCGCCAATGATCCCCGGGACATCGCCGCGTTGGTCGCGGCGCATCAGGCCGGTGCGGGTTTAGTGCTCGGGAGTCGCACCTTGGATCCTTTAAACCGCCGTTTTTTGCCGTTGCATTACCGATGGGCTAACCGGTTTTTTGGCCTCTTTTGTGGGCTCCTCACGGGGCGGTTCTTCTCGGATCTGGGGCCGCTGCGGCTGATTGATCGAAGCGTGTTCCGCGCTCTGGCTTTGAGGGAAGGCACCTACGGTTGGACCATCGAAGCGCAGGTGCGGGCTGCGCTGCTCGGGGTCAAAATCAAGGAGGTGTCCGTCAAAGAGCGGGGGCGTGTTGCGGGCGAGCAGAAGGTTTCCCACGTTTCATGGAGGCGCACTTGGAACGTCGGGGTGCAAATCCTTGCGGCCGGCGTCCGTGCCCGGTTCAGCTCCTGAGCCCCAACGCCGCCGGTGGAGACCAAAGTGGGGTAGGCGTCTTGCCTGCCTTCTGCGCTGCTATCCAGGCTCGGCAGGGCAGGGGCAGAAAGTGCCATTCTTGTCTGTCCCCAACAGCCTCTCCTCACTGAAAAGACCCGACTCATCGAGTTCGGCCGCCCAGCGGCGGTGGAACGCAAACGACGGGGAGAGGGTA
>JBEIUI010000103.1:0-12546 GCA_040374425.1 Verrucomicrobiia bacterium
AGGTTGGTGTTGATGACGAGACTCATTTGGGAAGTTCCTTTCGTGGATTTCTGATGCGACTTCCGGGTCGCGGCGGGCCACTTTGAATCGGGTGTCTGACCTCACCCGCGGGGACTTGTGTCTCCCGCAATCCTGTTCTCGGCAGCAGGCAAGAAACCTTTAGTAAAATTGAGACTTTTTTTGGGCAGGGCGGGTTGAAGACATTCCGCCGCTGCGAGAGGCTCAGTGTAGGAGGACTGTGAATACACGCCCGCGATAAAGCGCCGCCTCCCAATTCACGGCTCGGGTAAAATGCCCGCCGCCCCACCACCCACAACCCCGGGGACTTCACTCTTTCCGAGCAAAAAAAAAGCTCCCCGCCCGGAGCCAAATCTCCGGGCGGGGAGCCGTAAACCTCAAAGAGCCTTTACTGGAGCAGCTTGAGAGCGGACTGGGTGCTCACGTTGGCCTGCGCAAGCATCGCCGCTCCGGCTTGAACCAGGATATTCGCCCGCGCCAGACGCGTGGACTCGGCCGCGACATCCACGTCGGCGATCCGGCTGTTGGCGGCCTCCAGATTGGTGGAGTTAACCTCCAACATATCCGCCGCAAAAGTCAGGCGGCTCGACTCGGCGCCATTCTGCGCTCGCGAATTGGCGATGGCATCAATGGCCATTGAGATTTGAGCCGTCGAGATCGTCGAGAGATTGGTTGCTGTCGTGATCGGGTTCGTGGCGGTCGCAAGATCCGCGATGGTGATGTTCATCGACAAACTCCCGTCCTCCGAGGTGGCCACAGAAAGTGTGCCCGTTCCAAAAAGCCCTACCCCGTTGAACTTGGAAGTGCTCAGACTCGTGAGCTGCGAGGTCAGGGCGATAAACTCAGAATCGTAGTTCGCTGCGTCGGCGGTGCTTTTCGTAGGGTCCGTGGACAGGGTTTTGAGTTCCCCGATCCGTTCCATCACCATGCCGGCTGCCTTTAACCCGCCGTCCTGGGTTTGGAGGAAAGAGTTGGCATTGGCGACGTTGGTGCGTGCTGCGTCTGTTCGGCGGATGGCCGATTCAAGCTTCATCGAAACAGCAAGCCCTCCAGCATCATCGGCCGAGGATGTGATCTTCGATCCGCTGGAAAGCCGGGAGAGGCTCTTTTGGAGCATCGCATTACTGGCATTCAGATTCATCGCGGCGGAGCTCGCCGAAAGGTTCGTGTTGATTACTAAGCTCATGCGGACAGCTCATAGCCAGTCCCGTGCCAGTATTTGCCCGTGACCCACACAAACTTTTCATTCCAGGCTATAAGGCGCTCTTCAGCCGTCTTTTGCGCTCAACGCCTCGGGTTCCGGGAGCTTCACTTCTCTGGGGAAACAGAACACCGGCAATTTATGCCGTACGAGGTTCCCCTGAGCGGCGCAGCCCGGGTTCGATTGAGGTCGTTTACTCAAACAAACGGCGAAGCGGCTACGGCAGATTTTGCCGCCCCGAGGAAACAAACGGCCGCCCCCTGTTGCGCTGCATGCCCTCTGGCGGGTGTACAAAAAAAGAAGCTCCCCCGGGATTTCCATCCCGGAGGAGCTCCGATGGTCTCAGCAGGCTTGCCTCGAGGTTACTGCAGCAACCGCAGAGCCGACTGCGAGCTGGCGTTGGCCTGAGCCAACATTGCCGAACCGGCCTGCACCAGAATGTTATTCCGTGCAAGGCGGGTCGATTCCTGCGCCACGTCGACGTCAATAATCCGACTATTGGCGGCTTCGAGGTTGGTGCGATTAACCGCCAACTGATCAGCGGCAAACCCCAGACGGCTGGTCTCCGCGCCGTTTTGGGCGCGGGACGTCGCCACCGACGCGATCGCGTCGGAGACGTTGGTGGCGGTCAGGCTCGAGAGGTTCGCCGCCGAGGTGATGGTGGTTGTGGATGTCGCCAGATCTGCCTTGGTGATGTTCATCGACTGGGTCGCGTCTTCGGATGTGGTCACCGAGAGGGTTCCACCACCAAAGAGCGCCACGCCGTTGAACTTGTCCGAGGTCAGGCTGGTGAGCTGCGCTTTGAGCGCTGTGAACTCCGAGTCGTAGTTGGCGACATCGGAGGTTGTCTTGGTCCCATCCGTGGACAGGGTCTTAAGCTCGGCGATCCGCTCGAGCACTTTACCCGCGGTCTTGAGACCGCCGTCCTGCGTCTGGAGATACGACGTTGCGTTCGCCACATTGGTGCTTGTGGCATCCGTGCGGCTAATCGCTGCCTGCATCTTCATCGACACCGCCAGGCCGCCTGCGTCATCGCTTGAGGCGGTGATCTTTGAACCGCTGGAGAGCCGCGCCAGGCTCTTTTGGAGCATGGCGTTGCTGCCGTTGAGGTTCATGGCGGCCTGGGTTGCCGACAGATTGGTGTTAATTACGAGACTCATATCTGCATTTCCTTTCTTGGACTTTGAATGCGACGTCCGTGCCGCAACGGGCCACTTTGAGGGGCGGTGTTTGGCCTCACCGGCAGGAGAATACACCCCTGCATCAGAGTTTTCGGCAGAATCCCCGTCTTTCTTTAGCTAAAAAACCAAAAAAAAAACGCGTTGCTCCGCGAGGTAACAATTGGAGATTTTAACACGCATGCCCGGCCGCTCCCTCCCCTTAGGATTCTCTACCGCGGCATGCCGCATGGTTGTCCTCCTGTTTCTCGCGGCCAGCCACACCTTGCTGCTTGGACAAGACGATGGGAACTCAGAGATCCGCCCGCCCTTCGGGCTGGCTTGGGGGGAGTCGGCCGACCTGCTGGAGACCGCAATCGCCGAAGCGGGAGGCAAAATTATCCAGCGGCACAAGGCCGGACCAGACCGCGAGGTGTGGGAGGTCAAGGGGCTCGAACAGAAAGCACTCCAAACGGCGAACTTTTCTCTCACGGCGGGCAAACTCAGCGAGGTGGAGCTCCAGTATTGGAAGGAGGATTGGTCGGCCCAAACCTACGACGAATTCATGCAGCGCGCCCGCAAATATCTTGAGGACAAACATGGGCCGGGACGATTGCTTGCCCGTCGCCAGGAGAACGAAGGCAAAGAATTGAAGAAAACGCTCGTGGGCTATCGCTGGGAGAAAAAAACCGCAGCGATCGAGCTTTACTACTTCTCCGCGCAGGACCCAAAGAACCTCTTTCGATCCCTGAGCCTCCACTACAAGTCGCCGACCGGCCCCGCCCGGCCGTGACGTTCACCCTAGTCCCATAGATCCCATAGATCCCATAGATCCCATAGATCCCATAGATCCCATAGATCCGGACATCCCGTGCCGCTACGTCCGCTCTTAGCTATAGACGAGCAGCTGCTGAGTCACGTGGGCCAGCAGGTTGTAGTTCTTGATCTTGGAGATAATGGCCGGCGTGAGTTCCTGCCCATCGGCGATCAGGAGCAGCCCTCCCGGGCTGAATATCCCTCGGGCGAGCCTCATTCCGGGGCGCAGCTCGTCGATGAGAAGCTCCCGCACCTGCGCGGGCAGCGTGCTTGCCCCCGCCACCCTCAAACACAGCCGCACCGCCTCGGGATCGAACGCCGTGCCTGAATGCTTGAGCAGGTATTCGCCGGCGGCCTCCTTGTTCAAGCCGCTCTCGACAAATGCGACCGCCACACCCAGGCAACGCCCCGTCCAAGGAATCGCTTCGCCCACGAGTCCGTCGGGATACCCCTTCCCATCGTAGCGCTCATGATGGGCGCGAATGGTGACGCCAACCGCGGTAAGCCGGTCAACAAACGCCGCCAAGGTCTGCCCGTAAATGGGGTGCTGATGGAACATGGCCAGTTCCGCCTCGGTGCAGCCTTGTGGGTAGCTAAAGAGCTTGTGGAGAATCTCCCGTTTCACCCCCACCAAGCCGATATCGTGGAGCCATGCGCTGGTGACGAGGACGTGCTTTTCCTCCGCGGTAAACACGGCGGACTCGCTCATTCTCCGGCAGAGCTCCACGACCGCTTTGGTCCGCTTTCCAAGCAGCGGATAGAATGTATTAACGATGCGGTAGCAGAGCCCCAGAGAGTGTTCAAAGTTCTCTTCCAGGGCCTCATGGGCGGCATCCAGCGCTGTCTTCTGAGCCGTCAACTCCGACACTTTCCCCCGCAACTCCGAGTTGGCCCCCGCCAGCTGACGATTGAGATCCAGAGTGGCTTTGCGCAGCTTGTCGTTGACCTCAATCAGGCGATACCGCTGCACAGCGTTCTCCATCGTCGCGAGCAGCTCCGCTCGCACCCATGGTTTTGCCAGGAAACGGAAAATGTCCCCCTGGTTAATCGCGCTCACTGCCGTATCGAGCGCCAGGATCCCGGTGATGAGGATCCGTGAAGAGTTGGGCTGCAGCTTCTGGGCCCGGGCCAGGAACTCGAGGCCCGTCATTTCCGGCATGTTTTGATCCGATATAACGACAGCAAAGGATCTGGCTTCCAGCGCGGCGAGCCCATCCTGGGGATTGGCACAACGCACCACGTCGTATCCCGCCCATTCCAACTGTTCGCTGAGCGCATCCAAGATTTCCCGGTCGTCATCGAGCACCAGGATCCCGGCGGGAATAGATTCAGCGGGATCAACCATGACTGCAGAAGCCGTTCTGGGCCGGGGTCTCCATCCGATAACCCTGGACCAATTCCCGCATGCGCTGACGCGCCAACCCCATCTCGCGGCGCTCCCCGCTCATGCGCTCGATCATGCGCCTGGCCAGATCCAAGTTGCGCTCTTCCGCGTCAATGAGCCCCCTGAAACGGTCCGCAACCGGGCTTTCGCGCAAGTTGATCCCGATCTGTCTTCCCAACGACTCAAGCTCCTCAAAGAACCCCGGCTTGAAGCTTTGGATTCTGCGGACCGCGTCAAAGTCCTGCTCACTGAGAGCCACGCCCTCGTCCTGGGTCAACTTCTCGCACTCGTCCAGCAAACGCCAAAACCGCAGTTCAGCTCTCATGCTTAGGCGGCGTATTCGGATGACTGGTTGAGCATCTGCGCCCATGCGTCGCGGATCTCTCGCAAGAGACGTTCAACCGTAGCGATAGGCTCCGGTTCCTTTGAAAAATTCGCCCGGCGCAGCTGGTCATGCATGAAGTCATAAAGCGCATACATGTTCTGAGCAAACTCGCCGCCCACCTTCAGGTTCAGGCTCAGCTGCAACTCGCGAAGGATGTTCTGGGTCTTGACCAGGTTGTTGTGAATCAGCTCGTTGCGCTCGTTGAGGGATTCGATCTGGAACCCGTGCGAGGCGGTGGCGAGAAACCTCAGGGCGCCGTCATAGAGCATGAGGATGAGCTGGCCAGGGGTTGCGGTCGTGACCGCAACGGACTTGTAAGATTTGGCGAGTTGGGTGAGTTGCATAGCCGTTTACTTGCCGCGCTGTGCGTCCTTCACAAAGAGCTCCGCAAGCTTTCCAAGCTGCTCGGCGCTGGGATAATTGGGGTCAGCCACCAAAGCGCGCCCGCGCTCGACGACTTCCGCCCTGGTGTCGGGCTCGTTTCGGATCGCCTCCATGAGCTTCTCGGCTACGCCCGGCTTGACGGAGTCCGACGCGGGCGAAGCCCCACCGCCCTTGGCCGCCTGGGCAGGCTTGGGCCTCGACGAGGGAGGCACGGTTTCGGTTTTGATAGGCTGGATATTCATCGCTCTAAGCGGTTATCGGTCGGATTCGGTGTTGGGTTTAGTAAAATATCGGGTTTTTCTTCGTTAGCGCACCCGCAATCCACTGAAACTTTGGGCGGCAACATATTTGGCAAAAAGAGTGGGGCTCAGAAGCACGCTGCCGCCATCCCCGGGGATCGGGCGGGCGGATTCGCTGGAGTTGATCTGATGATCCCGGGCCGACCGTACGACCGCCGGGTTGGACGCGTCGAAAAGGGAGTCATACGCCCAACGGATCTGGCCTGTGCTCACGTCGACCAGCTTCATCCGGACCCCCATGGAGACCGGCTGGTAGGGTGAAAACTGGGTCAGGTCGATAAACAAAACCCCGTCGACTCCCAAGTGCTCCCGCAGTTTCACCAGCAGGTTCGACGGCAGAACCTGCACAGACGCCAGCTGCCCCATCCCAACCACCGACTCCAATTGCTGACGCCCAACGGGCACCACCTCGAAAAGGCAACGCTTGATGAGTTCCCCACTGAACTCGGAATCGATGCTGCGCAAATACTCCCCCGAGTAACGCTCGTTGTAGATCGGCAAAACAGCCACACGGCGCATGGGCTCGCCCTGCGTTTGTTCGGAAAAATAATTTCTTTGCTCCGGCGCAGCCCGCTCCAATTTTCCATGATGCTTGAAGCTTTCGCACCCCTGCAAAACCAGGGCCAGGAGCGAGAGGCCTCTGAACCCCGCCATGCAAACCGTGGGTAGCCGCCTCATTTGAAGGAGTTGGTCAAAGCGGAAAGCTGCCGTTGGATGTTGGACTGTGCCTGTTCCATCTGAATAAAGCTCTGTTCAAGCTGGGCTTTTTGCTGCGCCATGCGCCGGTCCATCGCGGAAATCTGACCGTCGAGGTTCGTCGATTGCCGGGCAATCGAGCTTGTCTGGGCGGCAATCACTCCAGAGGCTCCGGTGACCTGCGTCAAGTAAGAGTCCAGCCGCGCCATCACGCCGTCGGGTTTGTCCGCGATCAAGGCCGTCACCTTCTCGGGGTTGTCCCGCAAGGCCGCTTCCAGCTTCGCTGGATTCTTCACCTCCAATGAGTTGGAGCCGCTCTGAAAATCGATCCCGATACTTTCCAAGCGCTGGAACCCGTCCGAAAGACCCGGCACGGCGGAAAAAACCTTCGACCTCAACTGCCGGGCGATTTCGCTCATCTCCGAATTCCCCGAGAGCGTGGAGGTCTTGATTTTGCCATCCGACCCCTTGGTCACGCGGGTCTGGAAGTCGATGGAATTTTGCACCGCGTTGTATTTCGTGATGAAGTCGTCGATCTTCGAGCGGACCGCGGAGTTGTCCCCCGAAACGTTCACGGTCTGCGTGGACTCCGAGGAAACGGTCAAAGAAAGTCCGTCGACGCCCAGCGTTCCCGGGTCAAGAGTGTTGCTGGAACTTGTGAGCACGTCTCCGTCATTCACTGTGAAGAGAGCGTTTTTGCCGCGGGACAGAGTCGTGCCACTCGTGAGGCCCATAGATTGAAGAAGGCCTCCGGGAGATTCGCTCACCGAAATACCCACATCACCCGTGGTCTTGTTGACCAGACTCATTCGGTCCGAGGATGCGTCGTAACTGGCGGTGACCCCCGGCAGCCGAGGAATTGATGCGCGCCAAGACCGACTGCATGCTGTCGGAGTTGATATTGTAAGAGATCTCCGTGCCGTTGATTTTGAAGCTGCCGTTGCCGCTCGCGTCCACCGAGCCGGAGGCGAAGCGCAGGTTGGCGTTCACGAGGGCCTTGCTCAGGCTCAACACGCCGAGCGCCTTGGGCGGGAGAACATCGCCCGTGCCATTGTTATAAAGCTGCAGGGCGCTCAGAAAGTTACTTGAGTCATTGCCGCTTCCCAAAACGATCTGCTGCTGGGGGCTGGAGGTGCTCGTCAACCGCACCTTGTCGGAGGCCGGATCGTAGCTCGCCGCAACAGCGCCCCCGGTTTGTGAGGAGATTCGGTCAAACACGTCCTGGAGCGAGTCCGTGAGCGCCACGTTGATCTTGGCGCCGTTAATCGTGAAATCCCCGGCCGTAATCGCCTTGCCGATCGGCAGAGTGGCGAGAGTTAAGCCGCTCACATCGGAAGTGGCACTCAAACCGGCTCCGACATCCGCCGAGCCTGAGAGCTTGGATGTGGTAGCCAGCTGGGAGACCTGCACCTTGTACTGGCCAATCGGAGAGCCCGAGCCGGCGGACACCTTCCAACCACTGGAGGAGTCAGAAAGACTGGCGGTCCGCCCGCTCAAAGAGCTCGCCCCTCCCAGCAAAGGCTGGAGCGCCCCCTTAAGAGCCACCATCTGAGACTTCAAACTGTCGAGAGCGGATGTTTTCTGCTGACCCGACGCTTTTTCCGCTCGGAGTTTGTCCTGCGGGGCAGCTTCAGCTCGCATGAGCTGATCGACAAGACTGCGCCAATCCATTCCCGAGGCTAGTCCGCTGAGTTGTATGCCGGCCATAAGACAAAAAGTGAAGGTTTACCCCGAAAAATAAGCACGATTCATGCCCCGTAATGCAATCCCCATCAAGAAAGTCGTTTCCCGGCTCCTACCCCGCCACTCAGCCTCCTCTTTCACCGCTTGACTAAACAGGCCTCAACTCTAGTTTCCCGTTCAATTCTGAACCCGATCCCGCTCTTCAATGCGCCGTCCTTTCCTCGCCCGATTTTCCCTTCTCGCCGCCGCACTCTGGACCGGATTTTCTCCAGCGCCCCGCGTTTCAGCACAGGAGGTCCTCGACGGCATCGCGGCCTTGGTCAACGAAGAGGTAATCACCTTCTCACAGGTCCGGGAACTTACGGGCGCTAAGGAGCGCTCGATCCGCGAGTCCGCGAAAACCGCAGTCGGAGCCGACGAGTTGATGGGCAAGATCGCTGAGATTCGCAAACAGGCGATTTCCGACCTCGTAGACCGCCAGCTCATCCTCCAGGAGTTTAAGAAGAACAAGTTCCAAATCCCTGACCATTTCATCGAAGACCGCGTCAACACGATCACCCGCGAGGAATTCGGAGGCGACCGCGCGGCTTTCCTGCGCACCCTGGCCGCTCAAGGTTACTCAATGGACCGGTTCCGCCAGATGGAAACCGAGAAAATGATTGTGCAGTCCATGCGCCAGCAGGCGGTGAAATCGGACGCAAAAGTACCTGAAGCGCAGATCGAGGAATATTACCGCACCCACCTCGCGGATTACTCCACCCCCGAGCAGCTCAAACTGCGGATGATCACCCTCCGCAAAGGGGAGGAAGGCGGTGAGAATCGGCGGAAAATGATCGAGGAAATCCGCCAGAAAATCACCAAGGGCGCCAAATTCGGGGATCTGGCCAAGCTCTATTCAGAAGACAGCAACCAGGAATCGAGCGGAGACTGGGGTTGGATCGATCGCAAAACCCTCAACGAACCTCTCACCAAGGCGGCTTTTTCACTTAAAGCGGGTCAAGTCAGTGAGGTGGTGACGGTGGAAAACGGCTACTACCTGCTGTTTGCGGAGGCGAAGAAAGACGCCACAACGCGCCCGCTCGGAGAGATCCGGGATGAAATCGAAAGAAAACTCGCTCAAGAAGAACGCCAAAAGCGGCAGCAAGCCTGGCTGGCCAAACTGCGCAAAAAGGCGTACGTGAAGCTTTTCTAAGCCCGCCCGGGCAGGAAACAGCGTCATGGAACTAAAACACGCGACGCCGGGAACAGGCCTGCCGCGGCTCCAGATCGGGATCACCCTTGGGGACCCCGCGGGTATCGGCCCCGAGGTTGTCCAGAAAGCGCTCCAAAGCGGACGATTGCCCGAGCATTTTGAATACCGGCTCATCGGGGCCGCATGCGAGGGAACGCCGGGATATCCCACGCGCCAAAGCGCATTGGCGGCACAAGCCGCCCTAGAAGAGGCAGCGGAGCTCGCTTTGCGTGGGGAAATCGCAGGGGTTGTTACAGGGCCAGTCAGCAAGGTTCGCATGCAGGAAGTCGGTTTCGCGTTTCCCGGACAAACCGAATTTTTCGCCCGGCGCTGGGGTGTGGAAAATTACGCGATGCTTCTCACAGGCGGCTCTTTAAGCGTGGCCCTAGTGACCGCCCACATCCCGCTGCGGGACGTTGCCGACTCGCTCGAACCCTCCGAGATCGTCCGGGTCGGCGGGTTGCTGGCGGAGTTCCTCAGGCTGCGTCAATCGGATGCAACGCCGAGAATTGCCGTCGCCGGGCTCAACCCCCATGCGGGGGAATCAGGTGCGCTCGGTCGCGAAGAGATTGAGATCATCGCTCCCGCCCTCGAAACCCTGCGCCGGCGCTGGCACGGGCGCGCCTCCTTTGATGGCCCCGTCTCCCCAGACACAGTCTTCCATCGAGCCGTCGCAGGCCAGTTCGATGGGGTCCTGTGCATGTACCACGATCAGGGCCTCATACCGCTCAAGCTTCATGCCTTCGACCAAGGGGTGAATGTCACGCTGGGCCTTCCGTTTCCCAGAACCAGCCCCGACCACGGAACCGCCTTCGATCTGGCCGGAAAAAATCTCGCCCGCCCGGAGAGCACCATTGCAGCCATTCAATTGGCCTGCGAAATGGTGAGGCGCAATGGGAACCTCTAGCAAAAAGGGAATCCCAGCGAGGCACTGCCGGCGTTTTTTCGCGAAGACAATTTGTGACAGGGATCTCGGTGCGGCCAGCTCCCTATTAAAAGCGCCCTACCGACATGAGCTCAAACCCGGGCTCCCGCTTCGCGGTGCAGGAAAATCGCTCAGCATTCGAGACGGTTCATCGAGACGGTAAAGTCTGTCTCCTCTCATTGATTCACCGCTCGTCTGGAAAGATTCCAGAAAAGCGAAGGGCAAGGCGGCTTGCGGTTTCTCGAAAACGCCCGTGACGACTTCGGCGCCAAAGGGCGGTGTTCTGCCGCCTGCGTCTCCCAGTGCCTCGCGAAAAGGGCTCCATTGAGGCAGCCGATGACCGCTTAGCGCCGATTTTCCTGCCGTTTTCCAATAACCACGGCCTGCGCCCCCTAATTGGGCCTGCGAATTGCTTAAGAGGGAAACATGCAATTGCGAGCCTCACGGATTCCTCATCGCTCCACCGGGCGACGCCACAAGGAGCACGAGGTCTTTGAGTTGCGTTACCTCGGCTCGGTTCGATCCCTCCTTCTTCAAGTCTGAATCCGACATGTCCCAGGAAAAACCCATAATTCTCAATATTGAGAGCGACGCCCCCCTGCTCCAGGAGTTCATCCCTGAAGTCATGGAGCACCTCGAAAATATCGAGCGCGGCAGTTTGGTATTGGAAAGCGCCCCGGACGACGCGTCGACCCTCAACATGATTTTCCGGGCCTTTCATACCGTGAAAGGCGGCGCCGGCTTTCTCAACCTGGTTGCCATCGGCGAACTCGCCCATCAGCTCGAGTCGATGCTCGACATGATCCGCCAGCACAAACTGCGGATCGACTCGAACATCATCGACCTCATCCTCAAGGGGGCGGACACCCTCAAAAGCTTCTTCACCGAGATAGACGCCCAAGTCAAAGGACTCCAGCCCGTCGGCCCGATCACTTTCCCCACCGAACCCCTCAAGGAGAGGGTGCGCGAGGCGATCAACGGGCAGCCAGCACCCGCTGCCGCACCGACCGCACCTGTTCCAACAGAGCTGACTGCGGCGCAGGAACCCGTCAAAGCGAAAAAGGCCAGGAAGCCGAAAGGCGCGAAGCCGCCAGTGGCTCCGCATGCCGCAGAGCCCTCCTCCGCCCCGGAGCCAACGGTTCCTTCAACACCGCCCCCAGCGGAACCCGCTGCCGCAGCGGCACCGCCGTCGAATGAAGCCCCCCCTCTCGAACCCGCCGCCCAGTCCCCCGCTGCGGTCGGACCTGCCGATTCGGGTGAGGGCGCCCAGCGAATGGACAAGGCGCAGTTGGCCAGAGCCGCCGCGGAGCAGTCCTTTGTCAAAGTAGGCACTCAGAAGCTCGACATGCTGGTGGACCTCGTTGGTGAACTCGTCATCACCCAATCGCTCATCGCACAGAGCCCCCATTTGGATGCCAACGCAAAACAGGCGCTTGCACGCAGCTTCTCGCATCTTCACCGCGTGACCAAGGAGCTGCAGCGCTCGACGATGTCGATGCGGATGGTTCCCATCCGGGCCACGTTCCAGAAGATGAACCGCATTGTGCGCGACGTGGCTGCCAAGCAGAACAAGCGGGTCCAGCTCATCCTTGAGGGGGAAGGCACCGAGCTCGACCGGAACATCATCGAGGAAATCGGCGACCCGCTTGTCCACATGATCCGCAACGCAGTCGACCACGGGCTCGAGTCCCCCGAGGAGCGCGAAGCAAAGGGTAAACCCGCGGAGGGACGCATTGTTCTCCGCGCTTTCCACCAGGGCGGCAGCATCATCATCCAGATCCAGGACGACGGCAAAGGCCTCAACCAGGAGCGCCTCTTTGCCAAGGCCGTCGAGAAAGGCCTCATCTCCAGCCAAGCGCATCTCACGGAGAAGGAGATCTTTGACCTTATTTTTCTCCCCGGATTTTCCACAGCTTCGACGATCACCGACATCTCGGGCCGGGGCGTGGGAATGGATGTCGTCCGGCAGAACATCGAGAAGCTGCGGGGCAAGATCGAAATCGAGTCCCAGCCCGGCAAAGGCTCGACGTTCACCATCTTCATGCCCCTGACTCTGGCGATCATCGACGGGCTGATCGTGAGCGTCGGCCCGGAGCGCTACATCCTACCCACCCTTTCGGTGCGGGAATCGCTGCGGGCCACTTCCGACATGCTCAGCACAGTCTACGGTCGGGGCGAGCTGGTCAACGTGCGCGGCCATTTCATCCCTCTGCTCCGGCTGCACGAGCTCTTCGATGTGGAACCCGAATTCCGCAGAATCGAGGATGGCGTGCTTGTTGTGGTCGAATTCGGCCGGATGACCCGCTGCATCCTTGCCGACCGGCTCCTGGGCAAACAGGAAATCGTCATCAAAAGCTTGGGAGAAAC
>JBEIUI010000190.1:0-2574 GCA_040374425.1 Verrucomicrobiia bacterium
AGGGAGGTGACAAGGGAGGTGACAAGGGAGGTGACGAGGGAGGTGACGAGGGAGGTGACGAGGGAGGTGACGAGGGAGGTGACGAGGCTGTTTTGCGTCTCGGCGTTCAAGCAAAAATCGGTGGCTATGGTGTTCCGCGTGGCCCGCGCTTGCTTTTTCCGCTCAGAGCGGAAAACGAGAGAGCCCGAGTTCAATTCAGACGCGGAGGGGGGCAAAGTTGTGGGGGGAGTGCTTTGGTGTCTTAGTCAATAAGCTTGGAAGCTGGAGCTGGAGCGCCCGCTCTGGGTAATCCGGGCGCTCCAAACCCCGCTCCGAACCGCAGGGATGAGGGAGTGCGAGCCGGAGGGAATTGTGGAATGTAAAGAAACGAGGACGCCGGGGAAAACCAGCGTCGGCGTCGGGGCCCAACTTTAGTAGTCCGCCGTGGATCGCGAGGCGTCTTGGGGATCGATGCGTGGAGGCGTAGGCTGCCCGGTTTTTTCAGCGAGCTCGCGTTGGCGATATTCGTCCAAGATCGCTACGGTTGCGCTTGTACCGCAGCGGGTAGCTCCCAGATCCCGCACCTGAATCAGCCCGTCGAGGTCACGGATGCCCCCAGAAGCCTTGACTTGGACCCGTTCAGATACGCTCGTTTTCATGAGTCGGAGGTCGTGTTCTGTGGCGCCGATGGATCGGTAGTTCCCGTCGGGTTGCTTGATATAACCGTATCCGGTCGAGGTTTTTACCCAGTCCGCTCCGGCGCGATCGCAGATTTGGCAGAGCTCGCGTTTGAGCTCCTCGGCGCTCAGGCCTGCGCCCCCTTGGGCGAGATAATCCGTTTCAAGGATCACTTTGATCTTTGCCCCGTGCCGGTGTGCCTCTTCTGAAACGACGCGGATTTCGTTTTCAACGTAGTCCCAGTCGCCACCGAGCGCTTTACCAACGTTGATGACCATATCGATTTCGGCGGCCCCGTTTTCACAGGCCTCTTGGGTCTCGTGTCTTTTGGATGCGGTGGTGGTGCTTCCGTGAGGAAATCCCACAACGCAGCTCACCAGCACATCGCTCTGGGCGAGGATCTGTGACGCGTGGGCGACGGCGTAAGGTTTCACGCAGACCGATGCGACTTGGTATCGGATGGCGAGCCGGCAGCCTTCCTCCATCTCCTGATCGGTGAGGGCCGGGCTCAGGAGGGCGTGGTCGATCATTTTGGAGAGCTCTAAATAACGGTATTTCATGGCGGAAAAATCAGGAGTGGAGCCGGAGCGGCCAACGGTCGGGCAACCGAGCATGCCAGAGGCCGAGCTGCGATGGCTAGGATTGTGCGGGAGGGGAAGAGCCCTCTCGCAAAGGGAGGCGCTGGCAGACGGGGTGAGAGGAACCTTGATGGGGCGGCATGGGCTCCTTTGAGGGGCGCTCACCGGCTTGCCGTCTTGGACTAAATCCCACGAAAGTTTCGAATGGGGAGGGAGGAGCAGAGGCTCGGACTCGGCACGGCCCTTCCTGCCCGGCATCCGGTGTGATTCTCAATTCCCACGTCGGGTATCCCCCCCTCAAACTGTTGCAGTTGGCCGCGCTGGGAAACTTTGGAGCAGAGTTTTTAGGAGGATCTTTTGGCGGGCACGGGCGCCCCGATCTGCGGCTTATTTAAGCGCGAATTCCGGCCGCTTCCCCCAGGCGGCGTCTTTGTGCCCTCGATTCGGTCCGGAGGGCGCTTCACTCGTTCCGCCGAGGCCCTGTGGGGATTTCCTCCTCAGCGCGGGGCGTGATTGGAGGCGAGAGTGGCTGCTTCCGCGTGGATCCTCCCACCCGAGAGAAGGTCTTTGCCCGGGAGCTGAGGGGGCGACGCTTCAAAATGGATCCGTCAGAATCCGCAAAATTTGGACCTCAAAAAAACGGGGTGAGTTTGGAGGGTTTCTGAGGGATGGATTCCCGAGTTCGGAAGGGCGTGGGATAAAACAACGGCCCCAATCTGGTGTGATTGAGGCCGGGAAAAAAATGCTGCGGATTGCAGCCGGGGAGGATGGGGGATGCGGTTTAGCCGAGCCGGTAAACGATGCGCGCTTTGTCGAGGTCGTATGGGGACATTTCAAGTTTCACCCGGTCTCCCGTGGTTAAGCGGATGAAACGTTTGCGCATGCGACCTGAGATGTGGGCGAGCACCTGATGACGGTTGTCGAGCTCGACCCGGAACATCGTTCCGGCGAGCACTGCAGTGATTTTTCCTTCGGTTTCGATTGCCTGTTCAGCGGCCATTTGTGGGACAGATCTAATTTAAACGCAGCGGGGGATGAAACATCCGCGAAGCCGTCTTGGAGGGGCTTCTCTCGAGTCTCTTCCGCGACAAAACCAAGATTGGAATCGTGCGCAGGGAGCCCGGTTGCTGCAAAGAAGCGACTGCCTTCTTCAAAGCCGTACCCGGGAGCCGGGTTTAAAAATCACCATTGAGACAAACCCAACTGACGATCTTCCGCGCGAGGAACAAACAATCGAATCATTTCGAATATGGAGGCTTCGAAGGATCTGAGCAAGGTCAAGTTTTGCTGCCGCACCGGGCGCCAAACAGGGTGCTGGGATCAGGCGTTCGCGGAGCGG
>JBEIUI010000151.1:0-5807 GCA_040374425.1 Verrucomicrobiia bacterium
AGGGGTTGCTCGGAGTGAAACCGCACCGGCCGGCGCACCAGCTTCAAGCAATTACGGGCAATCGCCTCCAAGCTCCTGCGGGTGAGCCGGGTGCAGTTGGTGGAGAGAAGGATCCGGCATTGGGGAGCTGCCACCTCAAACGCGGCAAGCAGCAACTGCTCAAAGTCGTGTTCGACTTGGAATCGGCGGCCCTTGTTGCCCCGCGAAAAAGTGGGCGGATCGAGCACAATCGCGTCGAACTGCTCCCCTTTTCTGGCGAGACGCGGCAACACATCCAGGACGTCGTCTGCGTAAAAACGATGCCTTGCCTCCGGATCCACCCCGTTTAAAGCGAAATTTTCCCGACCCCGATCCAGGGATTTCTTTGAGAGATCCACGCTGGTCGTCAGCGCCCCGCCGAGGGCGGCCGCCACTGAAAACGAACACGTATACGAGAACGTGTTGAGCAGTCGTTTCACCCCGACTCGACGCACGAAAGCGCGATTGGCCCGCTGATCGATAAAAAGCCCAGCGGAATACCCCGCCGCAAAGTCCATTGCGAACTTCATCCCCGCCTCCTCCACCACGGTTTCCATTGGAGCCCCGGCATCCCCCAGCAGGAGCACAGGCGCGGTGCGTTCCTGGTTCTGTCGAGGGATGAACTTCCCGAAAACCCGCCGCCAGCCCAAGCCCTGGGCCGCACACCAACCGGGCAACAACTCCAGCAAAGCGTCACGGTAGGATTCATTCTGGTAGGAGACCAGCAGATCCTCCCCGAAACGCTCCACCCAAACCGGCGCACTCGAATAAATCCGGTGCGCCGTGGTTTGAGCCGAGGCAAATGCCTCCAGTGTTTCCGGACGAATCCAACCCGAGTCCGGCGCCATAGTCAGTGAGGAGAAGGAAGAAGAGGGAGACACGTTGAGTCAGGAGAACTGATTGCATCCCCCTCTTCGATCAAGTAGTTTCCGCCCCCTTTCTCTTCTGTCTCTTTATGCGGACGATTCTGCTCCTCTTTTTAGCAACCCTCGCAATCGCTTTGAGCTCCCCCGGGGCCGAGCCCGTGAGCCCGGACCGTCTTTACAATGAGTTGTACGCCGTCTGGCTGAGCGGGGAGAAAGCCGAGGCAGCCTCCAATTTCACCGGGGCCATGAGATCCTACAAGGTGGCCCTCAATTTCTGTGACAAGATCATCGAGCGTTGGCCTGATTGGAACCCGCCGATGCTCAAAATGCGGCGGGGTGCCACCGTCGAGGCGATCCAACGAATCCAAGGCCGAGTCGGAAAACCCGGGGATAGACCCAGCAATATCGACATCGAGGGCGCGCTTCCGAGATCCGACTCGCCTGTTTTTGGCGACGAACTGCCCCGAGCGACCCCGCCCCTGGCCGATCCTCCCCTCGCCTCCGGCGGAGATCCCTTTCGCGAGATCCAGCGGCGACTTGAGGGGCTCCAGAACGACCTCGAATCCACCCGGAAACGGCTCAACGAGACCACGCGGGAAAAGGACGAGCTCACTAGCCGATACGAGGCTGAGGTAAAAGAAGGCCGGAAATCGGCCGACATGCAAGCGCGCCTCCAGTCACGGGCTGATCTGGCAGAAGAAGCCCTGATCAAAGCCGAGTCCAACGGAGCCAAGTACTCCGAAGCCGCCAAAAAATTCAGGACAGAGCTTGAATCGTTACGGAAACAGGTGCGGGATTTGAAGATCGAACGCGAGGCAGAGGACGAGCTCAGACGGCAGACTGCCGGGCGTCTTGCCACGACGAATAAGAAGCTTCAAACGGTCTCCAAAGAGCGAGACCAAGCCCGCCAGGAGAACTCGCAGGTGCCCGCAAAACTTGAGGCCCTGCAAAAGGAAATCGACAAGGTGCTCAAAGAAAAAAGCGACCTGAATGCCAAGCTCGATAAAACCCAGGAAGCCCTCCAAAAAGTCACTGACGACCGCGAGAAGTTACTCTCAGACCTGACCCGTCTCAAGGAGACACAAAAACAGGTCGACAAACTCATCCAGGAGAATACCGCACTCACGGCCAACCTAGCCGACGCCGAAAAACGCATCCTCCAGTTTAAGGAAGACGGAACAAAAAAGGACGATCAGATCGCGAGCCTCCGGAAAGAGGTCACCTTGGCCAAGCAACAGCTCGGCGAGGTTCAAAAACAGAGCGATAGCTACCAGCAGCAAATGGCCGAGTTCCGCGAAAAACTCGACGCCCAGGCGAAGGCGCTGGCCACGGCGAAAACCGACGCCACAGTCGGCCAAACGGAACGCAAAAAATTGGTCGAGGAGAACGAAATCCTTCGCGGCATCGTGGTGCGGGAGATGAAAGAGCAGGCGCGCAGAGATCAAACCAAGAAACTGGTTTTGGGCGAACTCTCCAAGCTCGAGCTCAAATCCAAGTCCCTCCTACAGCAGATCGATTACCTAGGGCAACCCGTGGTGAAGCTCACGGAGAAGGAACGCAGGCTCTTCAAAAAACCCGTAGTAGAAATCAGCGAAGCGGAGATCTCCATCGCGGCGGCTAGTGACGCCCCATCCGAAGCAACCGCGACCAGCGAACCCAAAGTCAACGCAGCGCCGAATACCAACGAGCCGGTGCAGGCCCCTGAGAAAAACGCGCCCTCAACGCCAAAAGAAAAAGGGTCTGAACACGCAAGCGGAGAAAAGCAGCAAGAGACGGCGGCCCAAAACTCGCAGCAACCCACTGCAAAGACCGATGCTGCCCAGAAACCTTCCATCCCGGCTGGATCCCCGGCGCCCGGAGCTGGGGTTTCAAGCGTTCCGACGGAACTGCTTTCGCTAGCCCAGGAGGCCAAGGAGCACTTTGATCGGGCCAACTATCGAGACGCAGAGAAGGCTTATGAAAAGATCTTAGCCAAGGCCCCCAACAACCTCTACGCGCTGAGTAACATGGGTGTCGTCCGGTTCCGGAGCGGCAAACTGCAACTGGCCGAAGAGACGTTCAAAAAAGCCATTGCAATCGCTCCAGAAGACGCGTTCAGCCATTGCACCCTGGGGATCATCTACTACAGCGCGGCCAAATACGATGACGCGGTACAGTCGCTCACCAAGGCGCTCGCCCTCCAACCCAAAAACGCCACCGCCCACAATTACCTCGGCATCACAGCCAGCCAAAAAGGGTGGCAGGAGGCCGCGCACAATCATCTGGAGACGGCTACGGCCATCGATCCGAACTACGCCGACGCCTTTTTCAATCTCGCCGTGGTTTACGCGACGCAACAACCGCCCAACAAGCCAGCCGCCCGAAAGTGTTACCAGCGCGCCATTGAGCTCGGATCAGAGCCCGACCCGGCCTTGGATAAACTCACCAAATAATCGCCCTCCCCTGCCCGTGTTGACTGTCGATTTACTTCCCGGGCTTTGAATCAGAGCCGGGCGCCGCGACCGGCCAGGGCCACTCATCGCTTCGGAAGGGATACGCGGGCAAACCCTCCTCGCTGAAAAGATTGGCGAGAGGGAAGGCCGCCCATCCGTACCGCACCGCCACCGGCTGAGGGACTTCGGCTGCGCTTACCAGCACCGTCTCTTTTCCGCTGATCAGCGCCTGTGCAGGATGAAATTGGTGATCTGCCCCGGCCAACTCGAATCCCCGGAGCACTTCCGCCGAAAGATTTTGCGCCCCCAAACGAAGGGCTTTTACGGAAAGTCCCCTCCCCACGGAGCCCCACTGGACAAGCACTTTTCCGGAATCCACCTTCCAACTCGCCATCTGGGGCCCGTGCGCCAAGCCGCTCTTTCCGTAAACCTTCGACAGTGCCATCGCCGCAAACCGCTCCGCTGGAACCTCTTTCCGGGCGGGATGAATCTGCTCAGGATCGCCGGCGTCGATTTGTGTAATCACCCACGTTTTCCCGTCTGATTTTGCCACCTTGGACACAACCTCCCCAAAACGTGCCCGCGCACTGTCCTGAGGAACCTCAGAAGGCGCCCCGTACGGCGCAAGGTCGGCGATTAGAAAATACAAATTTGGGAGCCCCCAAAGAGTGCGCCATGAACACAGCAAATCGCTCAGCTGAGTCCCGTAGTTCGCAAACCCCTCCACGTTCCCCTCCCCTTGATACCAGAGAATCCCAGTAAGGGCATAAGGCACCAGAGGTGCGATTTTCCCGTTAAAGCAGGCGGACGGCCCGTCAGGTTGTCCTGGCAATCCGGCCGGTTTCCTGGGCGGACGCAGTTCGGACTCGCCACGTTTCTTCCGAGCCAGATTCTCAGCGGCCAAAGCGGCGGCATTCGGAAACCGGCTTTTCCACTGGCCGAGCTCTCGCTCATAGTCCGCCTGTAAAGCGGGTAACTCCGTGAGCGCCTGTGCATGGTTCTTGAGAAACTCTGCGTTCGCGGGATGAGCGCCTAGGACGGATTCTGGAAGCCAGTTTTCGATCTTTGTGCCACCCATCGCAGACTCGATGATTCCAATCGGCACACCGACTTCCGCCTGGATCTTTTCCCCGAACAAATACCCGATTGCGCTAAAATTGCGGACGGTTTCCGGGGCCGCCTCCTGCCACTGGCCCGAAGTGTCCTCCGAGGGTTGAGCCGAGAACTGATGCGCCGTCTGATAAAGCCGCAGCAGCGGCTCGGACGCAGAAGCGATCCGCTTCTGAAGCAGATCATTGAGAGGCATGCGCATGGAAACGCCCATGTTTCCCTGCCCCGTGCAGAGCCAGACATCCCCCACCAGAACGCCGCGCCGGGACACGGTCGTGTTGCCTCTCACCGTGAGAACTTCAGGCACAATCGAGGCAGGCAAAGGATCGAGTTTTACACTCCATTTACCTGCGGCGTCGGCCGTCGCCACCTTAAACTTCCCGGCAAACTCCACGACGATGTTCTCGCCCGGATCCGCCCAGCCCCAGACCGGTAAGACTGCATCCCGCTGAAGGACCATCTGATCCGTGAAAATGCCCGGCAACCGGGGGGCCGCTTGAATCTCTGAGAAAAGCGGTAACCAGAAAATGCCCAGAAACGGGGTAAGCCAGGATTTACGCATGACGAGAGGGATGAAGCCTTTGGGGAACAGCCCGGACAGCGGAACCGATCCTCCATCCCTCTCAATAAGGGAGCCGTCCGGCTTTGCAAGCCCCCGGTCCGGAGCGTTTTGTTTTGCCGAGGTCGGGGAACTGTAAACAAAAGAGGCCGGTGCTTCAGGGGAAGTCACCGGCCTCAAAAGAGAGCAGCGAGAGTGCGACCTTAGGCTTGAGCGATGAGCTCACGCAGAACGAAAGGCAGGATGCCGCCGTGGCGGTAGTAATCGACTTCGATGCCTGTATCGATCCGGCTGCGGAGGGCGACTTGGACCCGGGATCCATCAGCCCTGTGGATCACCAGCATCACGTCGCTCATGGGCTTGAGATCATCGTGGAGCCCCAGCAGGTCAAAGGTTTCCGTGCCGTCGAGCCCCAAACTCTGAGCGCTGACGCCGTCGGGGAACTGTAAAGGCAGGACCCCCATGCCCACCAGATTCGAGCGATGGATCCGCTCAAAGCTTTGAGCCACCACAGCCTTCACCCCAAGGAGACGAGTGCCTTTTGCCGCCCAATCCCGCGAGCTGCCCGTGCCGTATTCCTGCCCCGCGAAAATAATCAGCGGAGTTCCTTCCTTCTGATAACTCATCGCGGCGTCGTAAATGGGAACCACCGACCCGGGTTCACAGCCGCAGGCGTCCTTCGCGTAACATTTGGTGACCCCGCCTTCCACGCCGGGCACCATGAGGTTCTTGATGCGGACATTGGCAAACGTGCCGCGGGTCATGACCCGGTCGTTTCCGCGGCGGCTGCCGTAGCTGTTGAAATCCTCCTGAGTCACCCCG
>JBEIUI010000070.1:0-17627 GCA_040374425.1 Verrucomicrobiia bacterium
ATGGAATGAGGCCTACCCTGGGAATGTGTGGAGTAACGATTGAACCGCAACGCGGTTCCGGCCTGGACGGAGGCGGGAACCGCGTCTGGGGCGCAACCCCGTTGGGGTTGAACCGTTTCGTTGGACGTTGGGTCCCAGGGGAGCGGTCTGTCGACCGCAACCCTGGGCTGGAGGACGGGAACGCCGTAGGCGTAGGGAGGCGGCTGTGCCAACGCGCAGAAGAGCCCATAGGGTGAGATCCCAGTGGGTCTGCCCCCAGCTGATCCGCACCACAGTTTGTAGAGTAGGGAGCGCCGCTGATTTCCATCGGAGCCCCCTCTCATCAAACCGTGCAGGCGGTTTTCCCGCACACGGCTTTCCGAATATTCTTCCTCGGTTCGCTTATACTGCGCCCCCCCATACTGCGCCCCCCCCCCGGGAGGGACAGGCTTTCTATTCACGGGCTCAAAGAGTGGCTTAGCTCCTGCCTCTTTTTGCGATCTCCGCGTTCCTTGCGGTCCCTCCCTCACCTCTCTCTGAGAAAAAAAGAAAGGAGGCAAGGGGACAGAGCTTTTATTTAAGAACCACCGAAACGCCGGGTGTCGACCAGATCCAGAGTTTGTCTACAGTTTGTCTGTCCCCAGCCGCTCCCTTAATTTAGTCGATCCCTGGCCGAAGAACGGGGTCCACCTGATGCCCATGAAAATACCGAAGAGCCTGATTGCGTCTTTTTTATTGTCACCACTTTTATCGGTGCATCCCTTGGAAGCTCAGGACAACACAGATGCGCGCGGCGCACGGATTTTCGAAGTTCCGCGTGCCCAACAAGATGCACGGGAGGATGCTCAAGCGAAACGACAGGCAAGTACTCAGGAAAGGCGAGAAGACCTCGATCGAAAAGGGAAGCAAGTGATCTTCTGGTTTAGCACGATATCGGCAGTGACGATCGGCAGTATTTTCCCAATATTTTTCCTCGTTTTCAGGGCCCGGAGAGCGAAGGCAATCAGGCTACAACACGCCCCGTTGAATGACCTATGGAGTCTTCCCCACCTGAAAGACCTAGAATCAAATTCCTACGACATTTGGGTTCTTTCGCCGCCAATGAAAATGACTTCAAGCTACTGGACCTTGCGCTCACGCCAAGACGGATCGGTCTTTGGTCTCAGAATTCTTGGCAGAGGTAGAATAACCGAGTGGGAAGGCAATGGCCCCAAAGTTCACTTTTTCGATACGCAGGACATCACGAGGGTGGGTGGGCCTATCGAAGTCGTTGTCGACGGAGAGCACCGCTTTCCGATCGAACGAACTACTCAGCTTCTAGGACTGAGCAGTTACAGGTTCAATTGGAGGGAGGACAGCTATCAAGTTTCGTTCGAACGGAAGAAGGATCGTATGGAGTTACATCGCAATGGTGGGCTGTATGCGGTATCCGATTCTCCAGCCAAGTATAGTCCTCGTGTGATTGCTGCACCCAAAGACACCGAAACCGCTCTACTGTTGATTTTTTCCTACGTCGTCTTGCTTCGATGACGCGATAAATCTACCAAACAAATCTCTGACAACAGACGCGCGCTGGTGGTGCAGCATTTCGTCTGTAAATTGCTGATATTGCCAAATCATTCAAGCCCTGCGGAAAACGGAACGGGGCGGCATTTACCATGCGGGCTCATTCCGAGCAGGAACCAGCCCCCTTCACTCCCCGACGCTCATCTGCGTTCCGACGGTTTCCGGTGCACCGGGCGTAAAAGCAATTTCCTGCTATGAGGTTGGTCAAGCTCACGTGTGAGTTCTCCGCTCGGGTTTGTGGGTTTTAGTGACCGATTACTGCTTTTTTTGAGGAGCCCCCCCCGGAATGGACAGGCTTTCTATTCACGGGCTCAAAGAATGCCTTAGCTCCGGCCTCTTTTTGCGATCTC
The DNA here is from genome assembly GCA_040374425.1 of Verrucomicrobiia bacterium. GTDB lineage: Bacteria > Verrucomicrobiota > Verrucomicrobiia > Chthoniobacterales > Chthoniobacteraceae > CAIURC01. Next base: position 1,896 of record JBEIUI010000070.1, read on the forward strand.
TGCGTTCCTTGCGGTCACTCCCTCACCTCTCTCTGAGAAAAAAAGAAAGGAGGAAAGGGGACAGAGCTTTTATTGAAGAACCACCGCAACGCCGGGTGTCGACCAGATCCAGAGTTTGTCTACAGTTTGTCTGTCCCCAGCCGCTCCGGAATCTTTGCGCTCTTTGAGTTCTCTGCGGTGAAGGTGGACGAGGGCTCGGTCGCCTGAGGCCCAGAGCCCGTGGCGCTTGCCGTTTTTTTGGAACCACAAAGATCTCAGAGAACGCAAGCAAGCAGCCTGGAACGTCGGTTTGCGGCCTTAAAAACCTCAGCTCGTTGAGCGCAACTTGGAGCCTGTCCCCGGACTGACTTCGGTGACCTTCTGCTCAGGGGCATCTGGCCCCGGAGCCGCCCGAGCAAACTCCATAACCTGCAGCGGCGTCTGGTTTTAGGGGTGGCCAGCCTCCCACAACTCCGCGACTTCCTTCTCTCCCAGGGCGCGCCCCACGACGAAGAACTCCGACATGGCACCTGTGAGATTCCGGTTCTCCCATTTGGTGTTCTTAATCCAATTCTCGTAGGGCGCATTCCCGATTTCGGCCCTGCCAATGGAGAGCGGGTTGTCGTTGGGAATGGGGTGCGTGGCCAGAAGCCCTGCGTCTTTGAAGTGCCGAACCTCCCGGGTATCGAGGTTGTAGGTGGTGACAAAAAGCGTCCACCGCCGGAGATCCTTGTGCGGCGCGAGCGCCTTGTGGCCCATGTAATGGATCCGCTGGGAAGAGGCCCCGGTGGTCTCGGCAAGGGCAAGACTGTCGGATGCGCCCTGCTGATAAAGAAACCAGAGCACTTGGCCGGTCAGTTCTGTGACCGAGTAAAGCAGGCACTTGCAGAAGTTCTGGCTCTCGTCGACCCGCACCCAGGTCGCAAGGGTCAACTGCCGGAATGCGCCGGGCAACTCGATCCGGATACGGTGGCCGGGGTTATCGAAGGCCAGCGCGCCGTCGCCCGGCCAGCGGCCCTCTACCCAGCGGCAACCCACCACCGCTCCTGCCGTGGAATCAGGCGCACCGGGGACGCGGTTGGGCAGTGTGCGGTCCCACCCGGAGGGCCGATTGAAGTCGTAGTGGGCAATCAGGGCCGGATCCGCCTGCAATCTCGCCGCCACCGCCTCCCAAGTGCTGCGCCGGTCCCGTTCATGGTCCGAGGCAATCCGGCTCAGTTCCACCGGACCCACAAAGCTCTCGGAGCGCGCTGGAATCTGCTCGGGCACGCCCCCTTTGGGGTAGTTTATTGCGGCCCCGGCAGCGACCTGCCGCAGTCCCAGCTGGTCGCTGATTTCAACGGCCCCATCGAGCACGTGCATCTGGCCGCCCCCTGCGCCGGCTTCCACGGCGAACTCCGTGCCGAGGTCGCGCACTTCGAAGCTTTGGGTGAGTAGCCGAAACCCGGTCTGAGCCCCGGAGACACGGACCCGCACCCGCCCCTCGTTGAGCCGGACCCGTTCAAAGTCGAGTAATTCGAATCGGGCGGGGCCTGAGACGATGAGGGTTGCGCCGCAGGCAAAATCGAGCTGGGCGTGTCCGGTCAACAGCTCCAGAGGGCCTGCCCCCAAAGTGACACCCGGGGAAATTGGGCTGCGCCAGCGCGTATTGACGGAGCGGACGAGCACAGCGATGGGTTGTTCGGGGAGCCGCGGTGGAGACGCTTGGGCCAGGGTCCTTTGAGGGCGACCGGTTTGGGAAAGCGCGAACCAGGCTCCGCAAAGCAGGGCGAGGCCCGCCGCCAAGCCCGCCCAGAAAGGGGCCCTTGACCAGAACGCTCTTCGGGAAAGGAAGTCTAGGGGGCGTTGGGCCAGCAGCGCCTCTTCTCGGAGTGCTGCGGAGAGGTGAAGGGATTCCGCAAGCCGCCGACGGCCCTCGGGCAGGTGCCGGATGATGTGTCGGAGGCGCTCGGCTTGTTCCGGCTCGAGCCGGTTCTCGCGCAGTGCGCCGGCGAGCTGGTCCACTTCCGCCTGCAGTTTCTTATTCATGAGCCGGAGTTCCGGGTTGAGTGTGCGAATGGAAACGGGCCCTCTGGAGTTCCACACAGTCCAAAAGCAGGGTATGCACCCGATCCAGCATCTTGTAGATAGCCCTTGCGCTGCGGCGCGTGCGCTGGGCAATCTCGCTCACAGCCAGTTCGTCCGCATACCGCGCCCGCAGAAGGTCGCCGTAGTGTTGTGGCAGCTTCTGAATGCAGCCCCGCAGGGCTTCCGCCCGAAACTCCTCCTCGCCGTTGATCTGCAGAACGCTGCCTGCGAGCAACTGGAGATCGGATTCCTCCAATAGCAGGGGCAGCTTCTGCTGTCGGCGCCTCCAACCCAGCACCACAAACCTCGCTACGCTGGCAGCCCATGCGACAAAATCTGTGCCCGGCGTGAAATCCCCGAATTTCCGCCAGAGCACCATGGACACCTCCTGGATGACATCATCCGCGGAGGCGTGGTTGTGAACCATGGAGTAGATGTAGGCGTAAAGTCGGCGGCGGCTGGATTGTAGGAGCGCTGAAAACTCCTCGACGCGGTGCTGGTTGGAGAGGTCGGGAGAATTCACAGGTGGAGATCGGCGGGGGATGAAGCCAGAGGCCGAGGCTTCAGGAAGTTTATGTTTGGGAAATCGAGTTTGTGAACCCTGCAGGAGTGAAAAACGGTGTCTTCCCCGGGGTGTGCCTCCAGTAGCAAACATTTTTTTAAAGAAACACGGGGCGAAGTTCACGATTTGCTCCGGAGAGGCATGAACACTGTGGTCCCCTTTTCCTATGACGCCGTCCTCCCCTCAAAAAACTCTGCGAGCGACGCTGAATCCTTCTGGATTCAGCTTAGTTGAATTGGTGTTGTCCCTCGGGGTGTTGTCTTTCACCTGTGTGGGCATGCTCGGCATGACGGCCAGCTGTTTTGACCAGTTCCGGGGGGTTATCGAGCGTTCCAGCGTCTCAGCCATCGCGCAGAACCTCATGAGTCAGGCCCAGCAGAGCGATCTTGCAGCACTCAGCGCCTCGGGACCCAGCGTCCGATATTTCGATGATCAGGCCCGCGAGCTGCCCTCCTCCACAAACGCAGTCTACCGCGCCCAAATGGCGGTCACACCTTCCGCCGTTTACCCGGCGGGCGGCCCGGCCAACCCGTTTTTGACTCGCATCACGGTAAACGTAGCCAGCAACAACGGGGCCGCTCCCATGGTGGGCGCAGGCGGTTTCTGGTTGGACTCCCCCGGGCAAAGGGTCTTTACCGAAGTCGCGCTTCTGGGACCAAGCCGTTGATGACTTGGAGCATGGCTATTTCAGCGCCGTATCGGCGGCGACATCAGGGTTGCCACGCCATCACCCTCGTGGAGCTCATGGTTTCGCTCAGCGTACTCGGAGTCTTGGTGGGTGTTTTGTCCGGGATCCTCAATTCCGTCAGCCGAGGCTGGACGTATTCCACGGCTCGGATCGGCGAGTTCCGGCAGGCACGCGAAGCGTTCGAATCCATGAATCGCCGCCTCCGAGAGGCCACGCTGAACACTTACCTGGATTATTTCGACGCCACCGGCCTTTCCCGCACCCCCGCTACGGCGGCCTCTTTTGTGCCCGTGCGCTACGGCCGGGCTTCGGAGCTGCGTTTCCTGGCCGGGCCGGCCTCCGGCATGGGTTTGCCGGTGCCGACGGTGTCTCACGCTGTGTTTTTCGCCGCGCCGACCGGCTACACGAGCGGGCCGACAACGTTTTCGGGCCTCGACAGCGTTCTCAACACGCGTGGCTACTACGTGGAATGGAACGATGATGTGAGCATCCCCGCCTTCATCGCTCCCTCAAAACCGCGGCTGCGTTACCGGCTGATGGAGTTCCAGCAGCCCTCCGAGCAGCTCTCGGTATTTAAGTACACCGAAGCCAACCCCGCCTACGCTGGAAAAGAGTGGTTCGTGGACGCCTTCAAAAAGACGCCCGTGCCATCCCGTGTGATCGCGGAGAACATCGTGGCTTTGATCATTCAGCCAAAGCTCGCACCTGCGGACGAAAAGCAGTTGCGCGATTCGGGGGTGATTGGAAGCGGCGTGCCTGCGGGCACCGCGCTGGCACCCAATTATCTCTACGACTCTACCCTAGGCTCCAGCGTGCCTGCTTTAAACCCCAAGCACCAACTTCCACCGGTGCTCTCTGTGACGCTGGTGGCGGTCGACGAACGTGAGGTGGCCCGGCTGCCGAGCAGCGAGCTGCCCTTGCAGACAGACCTGACGGCCCGGTTTCTAAAGGCCGCCGATTTCGCCACCGACCTCGCTTGGCTCACCCAGACCCTGGGTGCCCAGGGAGTGGTGTGCCGGGTTTTTTCCACGGAACTGCGCATCAACGCCGCCAAGTGGAGCCGCGAATAGAAGAACGAACCCTCCTGCCCATGCCGCAATCCCCCTGTACGAAGCCCGGTGCCGGTCAAAAAGCGGTGGCTCTGGTGATCGTTTTGGCGTTTGTGACCCTGATCTCCATCCTCCTAGTCGCCTTTTACAACAGTGTCTCCGTCGAGACGGAAGCCAGCCGCGCTTATGGATCGGGGCTCACCGCCAAACAAATCTCAGATTCCACGGTGGAAGCCGTCATGGCCCAAATCCGCCTTGGCACCTCAACACCCAAAGCGGCCTGGGCTTCCCAGCCTGGAATGATCCGGAATTTCGACGCAAACGGCAACCTGTCGGGCGTTTACAAGCTCTATTCCGCGGAGAAAACCGTCCTGAATCAGCCCGCCGACCTCATCCATTTCGCCCCTGAATCCGATCTGCGCGCCGACTGGAACGCTCGCGCCGGACTCTACACCGACCTCAACGAGCCCGTCCGGAAATCCGACGGAGAACTGGTGTTCCCCATCCTGGATCCCCGCGCTTATCGCAAGGCCTCACAGGATGTGCAGGGATTCCGCTATTCGCAGAGTTCCGGGGTGGGGAGTATGGCCGGAGTGGTTGAGCCCTCCGGCACCACGGGCAGCGACGCGCAGCGGGTAGCCATGCCGGTGCGTTGGATTTATCAACTGCGGGACGGGACATCGGTTGCTGCCGTGGAAGGCCCGGGGGGCGTGGTGCAGGTGACGGGTGCTACGGCGCAGAACCCGATTGTGGGGCGGTCGGCGTATTGGACCGATGACGAGACCTGCAAGGTGAACCTCAACACCGCAGCCGGAGACGAGGTGACAGGGGCCGCGCCCGGGGCGTTCTGGGACGTGCCCAAACTGCGCAGTCCCTTCGACAACGCCCTGGCCTACAATCAGCCTTTGACGGGGGAATATCAGCGTTACCCGGGCCACCCCGCCACGGTTTACTTGGCCACGGTGTTTCCCTGGCTGAACCGAACGCAGGTGGCAGCTATCGGCCCGCGGATCTCTGCGGGCGGCTCTGCCGGGGGAACGGTCAACACCCTGGGGCCCACCATACCCCTTGCTAAAAACGAGCGGCTTTACGCGGCGGTCGACGAACTGGCTTTTGCCAACTCCAACCGCGCCCTGGCGGCATCCCTGACGCCCCAAGAAGTCAGTCGCTCCAAGTTCTTCCTCACGGCCAGCAGCCGCGCCCCGGATCTCACTCTTTTTGGCACCCCGCGGATCTCCCTATGGCCGGTGAGTACGTTTAACAACACGACCTACCGGACCGCCATGGACCAGCTCATCGCCTTCTGCACCACCGTCGGCGGCCGCACCTATCATTTCCAGCGAACGGACTCCAATTCCGCCGAAACCGATTACAAGGGCATCCCGCGCAACCAAGAGCTTTACGCCTATCTCCAGGCCCTCACCGGGCAAGCCGTGCCGGGCTTTGGCGGGCCCTCGGGCGGGTTTGGAACCAAATACAACGCCAGCAACGGCACGGCCACCGAACGCGACCAGATCCTCACAGAAATTTTCGATGCGATTCGTTGTGTGAACCTCGTGGATGTGAATCTGGCCGCGGGCGGAACCTTCTCCACAAAAACCTACACGGCGGGTTACGGCCAGGTGATCCCCATCCGGATCGGCGGCACCCGCGGCTTTGGCAGGTTGAGCTTCATCTCTGAGGCATGTCTCTGGGTGTTTGCCGCCGGAGTCGATCCCACCACCAAGAAGGTCAACAAAGTCCAGGTGGCATTGCTTTGCGACTATCACAACCCGGGGCATGGATCCCCTGCCTATCTGCCCAACTATAGCGTGGAGAGCGCCGCGAAAATCCGGTTTGACCTGAAGTTCAACGATCCGGCGGGCACCCTCATCAACGCCGATTTCCGCGGAGTCAAAAACGTGGAAACGGCCCTCGGCACCTGCAACGCCCGACCTTACGGAGGAGCCCACGGGATCATGTCCGGGCTCCTGGGCACGGGCAAAGCCATCAGTTATCCCTTTGTGACGGCCGTGCTGAGCGTGCCGGCCGGTGCCACAGGACTCCAGTTCAAGGCGTTCAATACCGCGCTCTCCGTCAAAAGCTCGGTGGGCGACGAGGTCTACCGGGTCCCGCTCAGTTTCCCCGACAGCGGTTTGTTCACTTTGCCCGGCGCTCCCACCTTCCTGGATGTCTATGCTACGGACCCCCTCCCCGCAACAAAACTCCCGGCCGATCTCATGCTGGGCTTTTCAGACCGGATCGGGGCGATCTCCTCCTGCAGCGGGGTGCTCAGGTTTTTCACTCCACACGACCGCACCCGCAGCCTTCAGCCGGCGGGGCCATTGAGAGGCGACACCCGGCTTTCAGCGGCTCTCGGCGCTGTTCCAGCGGGCTGGTTTGTGCCCCACAAGGATTATTCCACCACCAACCCACGCGCTTACGGGCTGCGGCTCTCGGATTGGACCGGTGGCAATTTTGTGTGGGGCGGCTGGCCGAACTCGGACTTTGGCCTGCTCCATGCAGGACAAAACACGCAAATCGCACCGCGCCCCGCGATCCCGAGCAGCCTCACGGCCGGGGCCCTCCGCAGCGACGGCGAACCCGGAGACTGGGACAACGGCATGGGCGGTGGTGTGTCGGGCCCCTTCATCAACAAGGCGGACGAAGGGTTTTCGTCGCCGTCAGTGGTCCCGTATTACGGCTGGTCAAACGTGATCTCGCCCACCCTTTTCACGCCCAACCGCCAGATTTCCTCCGCTGTGCAGTTCGGATCGCTCCCCAGCGGGGTGGTGGGTCTGCGGCCGTGGCAAACCCTGCTTTTCCGTCCGGACGCCAAGCACCCTGGCAATTTGCCGCCGAAGGATCACCTGCTTCTGGATCTGTTCCACATGCCCACGGTCGAGCCCTACGCCATCAGCGAGCCGCTTTCCACGGCGGGCCGGATCAACATGAATTATCGGATCGCCCCTTTTTCCTACATCACCCGCGAGACAGCCCTCCGGGCGGCGCTCAAGGCCGTCTGGGTCACCGCCATCCCCACCAACGAAGTCAACCATCAGTACAACTGGGCAGGGACAAACAACGGCATCTACCGATTTAGGGTGAACGAGGACGAGACCCTCAAATTCTTCGAGCAACGGTTCAACTCCGACGATCCCAACGACCCTGCCAAACGCGGGCTTTTTGTGGCAGCCTCAGAAATTTGCGACGTGCCGCTGGTCCCGATCGGAGCCCCGGGCTCTCCGAGCGCCGGGAGTATCGGTTCCTGGTGGTCGACGCAGATGGCGACGGGCGACAACATGCGGGAGACCCCGTATAACCGGCTCTACCCTCTTCTCACCACCAAGAGCAACACCTACACCATCCATGTCCGGGCCCAGCGCCTCACCAAAAGGCCCGGCAGCGCCCCGGATATCTGGGATGAAAACCAGGACAAGGTCGCCGCCGAACACCGCGGCTGGTCCTTGGTGGAACGCTACATCGACACCGGCGATCGCAGCCTCCCCGATTGCGCAACCAATGTCGCACAAACATTGGAGCCGTTCTACCGGTTCCGCATTCTGGGCAGCAAAAGGGTGAGCGCTTTCTAGAGACGCCCGGCAGAAGAGGTAGCCCCCCCCGCGGGCTGCTGCTCCGGTCAAAGACGCTGAGAGCGATCGGCAGGATCAAAATCAATGAAGGCGATGGCTTTCAGGGTGCCATTTGCCAACAAGAGCCGCTTGCCACCCACTGCCACCGATTGCAAATGCCGGGGCATCGGGCTGCGCTCCACAATGACACCCGGGGAGGGAACCTAAGGGAAAACCTCAGGCTCCAGCATTCCGACGGCCACTCGGAAATCATCGTAGAATGCGTATTTGAAATCCTTTGCGACAAACAACACGGCGACTTCATCCCCAGCCGTGAGGTTCATTCGCTTACGCAAACGAAACGCCGCCGGATCCCCGGCACCACTGCTGTGTTGCGCCACCGGATCCCCAGCCACGGCAGCGGCACCGGGAAATACGGCCAGATCGATTCCCGCGAAAGCTTTGTCGGAGAAACTGGCGCCTTCGAGCCCGGTCGCGGAAATCTGAAAAAGAAAGGAGCCACTGGAGGGGGCACGCCAGATGAGCACCGCTGATTCCGCGCGTGCGGCTCCGAATTGGTTTCCTTTGCCCGGCTTCCATTGGGCGAGCGGCAAAGATCCGCTGCCGGTAAAGGAGCGGGTTTCATCAAACCAGCGCTGTGCCTTCCACTGGTTGCGCTTCAATTCCGAACCGGTGTCGGCGGGGCCGACAGCGCTCGCCTTGCGGTATTCCAAACGCCACATGGGCGAGTCGGTCGATGCGGGAAATTGGGGTTCCCCGATCCACTGCGCCCCGATGCCCGGCAAAAAGAAAGCCTGTTGCACGGCCCGCCCGGTATCATCGAGCAAGGCCTCGGGAGGCGAGCCGGGCAAAGGACGAGCGGGCTCGGGATGCACCACGAGACCCGAAGTGAGAGGGGAGGGCAGAGACGCCGCTCCTGGCTGTCCGGTGGCTAGGAGGCGAGGAAGCGCGGCCTCGATGTCTTGATTGTAACTCGCGTAGCCTGCCGGCGTAGGATGGCATGCGTCCTTGGAAAAATCCGCCCAGGTCCATTCGCCTCCGCGGATTTTCCGAGCCGCCTCAAAGCCCAGCGCCACCGAGGGAATTCCATAATGCGCCGCAACAAACTCGTGACGTCGCACCGAGATGGGATACTTGCCTTGCTCCAGCAAAGGCAGCGACCAATCCATGACCGTATAAATAAACACGAGATCGCAGAGGGGATACGCCACGCGGATCTTCCTCACCAACCGCTCCATGTCCCCAACGCATGCCCGGTCAGCGTCGTTCACTGCGAACTCGATAAAAACGAGATCCGGGGCATGGACCAGCAGATCGCGGTCGACGCGCTGGGCGCCGAAATCCGAGCCGGTCGCCGCCACGCCGGCATTCACGATGTCCACGCGGCCTCCGCGAGAGTGTTTGAAAAGCCAAGCCTGCACCGCTTTCACAAATCCCACATCACCGGCATTTTGTGTGATCGAACCGCCGATAAACCCGATCGTGACCGGCGTTTGGGCTCGCAGTTTTTTCTCCAGATTGGGCAACCCGGAGCGCTCCACGACCGATACCGGGGGCCGCTTGAAATGGTCGCCCGGCTCACCCTTCTTGCGATGCTTGCTCGGGGACGCGGATTTGGCTTTCTCATCCCGGCTCGGAGCCTGGCGAAAAACGGTTCGCGCCAACCCCACGCCGCACGCCAAAGCGAGCCCGCCCGCGATCCAGCGGAGGCGCATCGGATGCACGGTTGATTGAGAGCGCTGTGGCAATTGCGGATCCATGGCGAAGCGAGCGCTTGGCGTTTCGGGAATTTCGCACGGTTTGGCCAGCTATTTCCGCGAAGGACACATTTGCGGAATGGCAGGTCGTGGGCGGGACAAAGCGGGGCTCCAGGGGGCGAGAACTCGTCGTCCGAGTTGGCTGGTTCGCGCGGAACGGGAAGGGCCCGACCTCCACGCGACCCTGCCGCGACCTCTGACTGCGCGTTCGTGGATTGCAGGAAATCGTTGATGCACAAACTCTCCACCCGCCCGTTCGCGCACCCTTGTTGCGCCATGATCATGGCCCGGGAGTAACTTTTTCGCGGGTTGGATCCCGGCGTGAAATCCTTAAAAGTCGGCTCGTCTCCCGCGGCTCAATGTTTTTTTGCTTCAAAGCGTTCGAGGTCGGGATTAACCCCTTTGAGAGGTGCCTTTCCTCCGAGGACTTTTCCCTGCTCCCCCCACCAGCCCCGTTCCGCCGCGTAGCCCACGGCATCTGTCTTGACGCCGCCGCGCGGCCTTCATCCAGCGCGAGTTTTGACCCTTTCACCCCTCTCCCGATGAAACCTCTTCTCACTCTGATTGTTGGCGGAATGTTCGCGCTGATCGAGGCGACCCAAGCCCGGTCTCTCCCCCTCACCAGAGGGGGTGCACTGCCGCTCCCGGATCATGCAGTGGCGGGCGCAGACGGCGTCACGTTTGTGCGGCCCGGGGAAGCCAAACCCGTCACGGTGAAATGGGAGGACGTGGACTTGGCTCGGTTAGCCAGGCAGGAAGTGGCGCTGGAAGCGGCCCGCCAGAAAGCGCTTTTGACGGGTGAAAAGACCGTGCTCGGCCCCGAAGCAGCCCGGCCGAACCCGTATTCGGAATTTCTATCGTTACCGGTGAACATCACGTTCCGGGCGAAGGAATCGCGTCAGTCGCGGATCGACTACCGGGAGGCCACGCAGCAGCAGGCGCCACTGGTCGCGGCGGACGGCGACGGCGCGGTAATTCAGCCGGGGATTCCCCGGCCGATCCAGCGCTCCTTTACCGCTGGGGTTGCGACCCGCTCGGAAACCCTGGTAGACGGAACCCGGCCACCGATTGATACGAGCGCCTTGGGTTTCTTGGAGATGATCAGCGACGACAAACGCTCGGCGTCCGGTAACCTGTTGCGGGAAACCCGGGAACACCCCGCAGTGTTCGCCCGTCTCCTGGCCGGGCTTCGCGAACTGCAACGCCTGGTTCCCGAGGATCCAACGCCAGCCAAAGCGGCAGACACGCTCTTGGAACTCTCCCGCAGCGGCCCTGTATCCATCGAAGCACAGCGCCGGATGGCTGAGTTTCTGAGATACGCCACGGAGCGGGCGGGTTGGCGGTAAGTCCTTTTAACGAGGGCGCCCCCTCCTCTTTGGGGATGCTCTTTTGCGCTCTTGGGAAGGGTTGTATCAGGCCATTCACACAGCGCACCGCGAGCTTTAAAAGCGGGGCGGAAGCGTGCCCGGACTCCCGGCTGCGGAGGTTGCACCCGTGGCGTTTGAACCCATGCGCGCGGACGGCTGGGAAAGGTGTGTTTTACCCTCGAAACCGGGCCCGTCTTGGCTCTAGAAGAAACTCGAATGTTAGCCCCTCTCTCTCTCGGTTTTGTCGGAACCGGCGTCATGGGACGCAGCATGGCCTCACATCTCATGGCCGCCGGTCACACGGTCCATGTCTTCAACCGCACCAAGGAAAAAGCCCTGGCCCTGCTGGACGCCGGCGCCCACTGGCACGACTCCGCGGGACACGTGGCGGCGGAATCCGATGTGGTCATCACCATGCTGGGGTTCCCTCAGGACGTGGAGGAGACTTACCTGGGGACAGGGGGCATCGTCGAAAAAGCGCGACCCGGCGCACTGTTGATCGACATGACAACGTCCAGCCCGTTGCTGGCCCAACGCATTGCGCTGGCCGCCCAGGCGCGCGGCCTGGAGGCGCTCGATGCCCCAGTATCCGGGGGCGACATCGGCGCCCGCGAAGCGCGCTTGGTGATCATGGTGGGCGGTACCCGGGCGGCTTTTGATCGGGCCCGGCCTTTCTTGGAGAAGTTGGGCAAAAACATCGCGCTCCTCGGCGCGGCTGGCGCGGGCCAACATTGCAAGATGGCCAACCAAATCTCGGTGGCGGTGGGGATGGTGGCGTGGTGCGAAGCGCTCGCATACGCTAAAAAAGCGGGCCTGGATCCGGCCAGCGTGCACCAAAGCATCAGCGGCGGTGCGGCTGGGAGCTGGGCGCTGAACACCCTCGCCCCGCGGGCGTTGAACGGCGATTTCGTTCCCGGATTCTACGTCAAACACATCCTCAAAGACATGCGGATCGCCCTGGAGAGCGCCGCCGCGCTCAAACTTGACGTCCCTGGGCTGGCAGTCGCCAAGGGGCTCTACGACCGGGTCGCCGCCAACGGCTGGGAAGACAACGGCACCCAGGTTCTTTACCGCCTCTACACCGCCCTCTGAGCGCCAGCCCCATTATTCTGGCTGGAACGGGTGTGCTTGGAGCCTAAGAAGGCGAGGTGGGAACGGGTTCCCCGGCCACTCAGATGGGGCGATCCCGCGACAAGCGGCCTGAACTGGGGAGCTTGGGTTAGTGCGGGTCGGAGACGCCCCGCGGTTTATTGCCATACGCCGCGGCTGGAACCTCCTCGGGCACCTTGAGCTCCCGACGCAACCTCACAAGCTCCGTCTCCAGTTCTCCGGCCACAGCCTCGTATCCCGGCTGTCCGAGAACATCCCTGAGCTCCAGCGGATCCTTGAGCCGGTCATAAAGCTCCGTGGTGTTTCCGCCCGGGCCGTAGAACCGGACCAGTTTGTAGCGGTCCGTGACCACCCCGTAATGCGGCTGGACCCGGTGCGGCTGTGGGAATTCGTAGTATTGATAGTAGAAACTCTTGCGCCAGTCGGGCGGAGTATGGCCCCGGAGCAGCGGCACCAGGCTGCGGCCCTGCATGTCGGCGGGCACGGGTTGCCCTGCGGCTTCAAGAAAGGTTTCCGCGAAATCGATGTTGGAAACGATCTCACGGCAAACGCTCCCGGCCGGGGTCACGCCTGGCCAGCGGACCAGCAGAGGGGTTCGAAGGCTTTCCTCAAAAATCCAGCGTTTATCAAACCAGCCGTGTTCCCCGAGGTAAAACCCTTGGTCGGCCGAGTACACCACCAGGGTGTTCTCAGCCAGGCCTTCGTCTTCCAGGTATTGGAGGATCCGTCCCACGCTCTCGTCCACGGACCGCACACAGGCGAGGTAATCGTGCATGTAACGCTGGTAACGCCACCGGACAAGGTCGCGCCCCTCGAGGTGGGCCGCGCGAAACGCTTCGTTGCGCGGCTCGTAGTAGGCGTCCCAGACACGGCGTTGCTCCGGGCTGAGCCGGGTCGGCGCAACCAGTTTCAGATCCCGATCGGTCATGTGCTGGGCGAGGCTCATTTCCTGGCCCCGCACTGCAAGGCCGCGTCCTGTGTAATCGTCAAAAAGCGTGGGCGGCTCGGGATACACCCGGTCTTGATCGGCCTGGAGATGTCGCAGCGCCGGCTCCCATTCGCGATGGGGCGCCTTGTGCTGGCACATGAGCAGGAAAGGCTTGGAAGGATCCCGCTTTTTCAACCAATCCAGCGAGGCATCCGTGATGACGTCGGTGACATAACCGGGCACCTCGAGTTTCTCCCCGTTCCGGATCATGCGCGGGTTATAATAATCCCCCTGGCCGGGCAGGATCTGCCAGTAATCGAACCCGACGGGGTCACTGACCAGATGCCATTTGCCGATGAGAGCGGACTGATAGCCGCCCAGCAGCTTCTGGACGGTGGGTTGAGCCGGGTCGAACCGGCTGTTGCTGTTGTTAGAGAACCCGTTGAGGTGGGAGTATTTCCCCGTCAAAACCGTGGCCCGGCTCGGACCGCAGATTGAGTTGGGCACCAGACAACGCTCAAAGCGCATCCCCTCCTTGCCGAGCCGATCGATGTTGGGCGTCTCAAGGAGGCGCCGAGCCTCTCCGTAGGCGCTGATTGCTTGGAACGCGTGGTCGTCGGAAAAGATGAAGACGATGTTCGGCGGGCGGGGGCCGGCAGCGCTCGCTGAGACAAAGCTTTCACTCAAAACAAGGGCCGCCAGACAGGAAAAAAAGGGGGGGATACGCATGGGGACTGACTTTCTGAGACCGTATCCTCCCAAGCGGCCCGGTCCGGGTCTTGGCGGTTCCGGTCTTTTCCTTGTATTTTCCGGACATTCCAGGGGTTTCCGGGAGAGGCCTTGCCACGGAGTCACCGAGTCGGTGCGGTTGCCGGGAGTCGGCCGGGCAATCCCAGGGAAAGCCCCCCCGCGGCGAGCACAAACGCGGTCGAGCCCAGCAAGCACCAGAGAAGCCCGTCGTGGACGCCGGAACGGCTGCCCCACTGGTAGAGCATTCCCGAAAGCAGGGTCCCGACGAGGCGACCGCAGGCGTTGGCCATGTAATAGATGCCGACGTTCATGGCGACTTTGTCGTGGTCGGTGTAAGCGAGGATCAAGTAGGAATGAACGGCCGAGTTAAGGGCGAAGACGATGCCAAAAAGGATCAGGCCCGTTACCAGCACGACGGGAGCGCTCCATTGAAGGGCGAGCGCGGCGGCGATGCCCGCGGGGAAAAGCGCTAGCGCAAACGCCAGCCCCGTCGCCGTGCGACCGTCGGGTTCCCCACCGGTGCGCCGGCGAACCAGCGCGGGTGCCGCCGCTTGCACCGCTCCGTAACCCATCACCCACACGGCCATGAACCCGCCCGCCTGCCAGAACTTCCATCCCAGCACGGAGGCGAGAAACACGGGAACCGCCACCACAAACCAGGTGTCCCGGGCACCAAACAGAAAGAGCCGTGCCCAGGCCAGGAAGTTCACCGCGCGGTTTTGGGAGAACATATGGCTGAACTTCGCCTTTTTATTGGCCACACCCAGCCCGCCACGCATGAGGACTGCCGCGCCGAACATGGCGAGAGCTACCAGCACCGCCAGAGAGGCTGCGGCGGTTTGAAAACCCAGCGCCGAAAGCATCAGGCCCCCGAGAAAAAAGCCGACCCCTTTGAGGGCGTTTTTGCTGCCGGTGAGCAGGGCCACCCAGCGGTAAAGCCGGCCCTGGCATTCGCCCGCCACGAGTTTCACAGCGCTTTTGCTGCTCATCTTGGTGAGGTCTTTGGCGATGCCCGAGAACGCCTGAGACACCATGACCACTGCCACTGTCAGCGCGTCTGCCGGCGTCAACGCCAGAACCCCCAACGCCACGATCTGCGTGCTCAGCCCCAGGAACAGCGTGCTTTTGAGTCCAAACCGCGCCCCGAGGTAACCGCCGCAGAAGTTGGTGACGATCCCGAACACTTCATAGAACAGAAACAAGAGCGCCACCTGCAACGCCGAGTAACCCCGCTGCGAGAAATAAAAGAGCACCAGGGTGCGGATCGCGCCGTCGGCCAGGGTGTCGGCCCAGTAGGCCAGCGTGACCACGGCGTAATTGCGGACCCCGGCGTCCGCGAAGGTGCGAGAACTCATCTCAGGCGCTTCAGAGCGACCGCGCCACCTTAAGAGCCAGCTCCGCGTATCGGTTGGCATAGCCCCATTCGTTGTCATACCAGGCTAGGATCTTCACCTGCGTCTGGTGGGTCACCATCGTCGACAGCGCGTCGATGATCGCCGAACGCGGGTCGTCCTTGTAATCCACCGAAACCCACGGCCGCGATTCGTAGCCCAGGATCCCCGCCAACGGCCCCTCGGCCGCTTCCCGCAGTAGCCCGTTGACCTCGGCCACGTCCGTGGGCCGGTTCATTTCAAATACCCCATCCGTAAGCGAGGCGTTGAGCAACGGCACCAGCACGGCGACCCCGTCCAGTTTGCCCTGCAACTCGGGAAAGATGAGCCCGATGGCGGTGGCCGATCCCGTGGAAGTGGGAATCAATGAGAGGCTCGACGCCCGGGCGCGCCGCAGGTCTTTGTGCGGGGTGTCTAAGATGGACTGCGTGTTGGTCATGTCATGGATGGTCGTGATCATGCCGTGCCGGATCCCGATACCTTCATGGAGCACCTTCACCACCGGCGCCAGG
>JBEIUI010000044.1:0-22986 GCA_040374425.1 Verrucomicrobiia bacterium
CAGTGCGCCGCGTGCGGAATGTGTTTTTGCATGCGCTCGACCAGATGGGCGTGGATCTGATCGAGGACGCCTAGGGGAATCCGAGCGCGGGCCCGGCAATACCCGGCGCAATCGGCGCTGATCGCACCGCTTTTTGAGCCCGGGCAATCGCGCCGCACATACGCCATGACCTTGCGAACCGCCTCGCGGCAGGAGCTCGTTGGGTTTTGAACCGGGTCAAGAAAGCTCCAGAAGACCACTTCCAGAGAAAAGATGCGTTTCCGGCTGTTCTGGCCGGAGGAGGTGGGAGCGAGCGAAGCGGCCGGAAAATAGCAGCCAAAGACCTGGCGAAGCTGAGCAAGAGAGCTGAGCTGGGAGAGGTTGGCGAAGGCGTCCTTGAGGGCGGATGCCGGCGGGCTGCCGAAGAGCAAAGGACCGAAGTTTTTGAGGAAAGGAGTGAAGCAGTGCACAGAGCGCAATCCATTGGAAGCTGACACGGTAAACACTCTCTGCCAGCTGGGGGGTGCTTTTTTGGAATACCGGGCTGCAATCAACAGAACCGAGCACCTCCACGGGCCCGGAGGGATCGAAGACCCATGCCGGGCGTGGGTCGTAAATAGAGCCTCAAAAGCGCTCGAAAATCCCAGCCCTCCATCCGTCCCGAATCGCCCTTATCTTAGCGCGACCGCCTCTGTCCTGAGTAAAAGAAGGATTAGCCCGCATCGGTTTTATCGCTAGGCGCGCACTTCTATTTGGTGTAGCACCTTTTTTCGCCGGATTAACCCTTAACCTAAAGATCAGCAATGAGACATGGTGATATATCAAGTAGCAAAGACTGTGTGGGTGTAGCCGTTGTAAACTACAAGATGCCAAGGCTTCACACCAAGGCAGAGGTGCTAGACAACGCGCGGAAGATTGGCGAAATGTTGGTGGGGATGAAACGGGGATTGCCCGGGATGGATTTGGTTATTTTCCCTGAATACTCCACCCACGGCATCATGTATGATGCCCAAGAAATGTACGAGACGGCGGCTTCCGTGCCGGGCGAGGAAACCGAGATCTTCGCGGCAGCCTGTCGGAAGGCGAATGTGTGGGGGGTGTTCTCTCTTACTGGAGAGCGCCACGAGGAGCATCCCAAGAAGGCGCCGTACAACACTCTGATTCTGATGAATCCCCAGGGGGAGATCGTGCAGAAGTACCGGAAAATCATGCCTTGGGTCCCGATCGAAGGGTGGTATCCGGGGGATTGCACGTATGTATCCGAGGGGCCCAAAGGGCTTAAAATCAGCCTGATTATTTGCGATGACGGCAATTATCCGGAGATTTGGCGGGATTGTGCCATGAGGGGAGCGGAGCTGATCATTCGTTGTCAGGGGTATATGTACCCCGCCAAGGAGCAGCAAATCCTGATGGCTAAAGCGATGGCTTGGGCGAATAACTGCTATGTGGCTGTTGCCAATGCTGCAGGATTTGACGGGGTGTACTCATACTTTGGGCATTCCTCAATTATTGGATTTGATGGAAGAACGCTCGGAGAGTGCGGCACTGAGGAAATGGGGATTCAATATGCTGAATTATCGACATCATTGATTCGAGATGCGCGCAAAAATATGCAATCCGAGAATCATCTGTATAAATTGTTACACCGAGGATACACGGGGAAGATTAATTCGGGAGAAAGCGCACAAGGGGTAGCCGCGTGTCCTTACGATTTTTATAGCAAATGGGTCCAAGATCCCGAAGGCACCCGGAAACTCGTGGAAGGCATCACCCGCACGACGCCGGGAACGCCGGAGGCCCCCATCGAGGGGATTCCGAACGAGCCTTCACCGCATCGGTAAGGCCCTGATGGAGGCCGACGGGGACTCCCCCATCCCCGTGCTGGCCCCGGCCTCGTGCGGAGCCTCTGCGGATCGCGCGTTTTTCGATCCTGTTTCTGTCCCTTTCTCGTCTCTGTTTTTCCCACTCCCGAAAGGCCCTAAGCCTCCTTCGCCATGTTTCACCCGAGTCTCCAGCCGTTTTTCGTGCGCGAGGAACCCTACTATTGTCCCTCGGGATCTGAGATTACCCTGTTTGAAGCGGCGTATGCGCGTCGGCTTCCCATGTTGCTGAAGGGGCCCACGGGGTGCGGTAAGACGCGCTTCATGGAGTACATGGCCTGGCACCTCCAAAAGCCTTTGATCTCGTTGGCCTGTCACGAGGATATGACGGCTTCAGATCTGGTGGGGCGCTATCTGCTGGATGCGCAGGGGACGCTCTGGCAGGACGGCCCTCTGACGCTTGCGGCGAGGCACGGTGCAATCTGTTATTTGGACGAAATTGTGGAGGCGCGTCAGGACACGACGGTGGTGATCCACCCTCTCACGGATGACCGCCGGATGCTCCCTTTGGACAAGCGCGGGGAGTGGCTCAAGGCGCACCCGGACTTTCAGTTGGTGGTTTCTTACAACCCGGGATACCAGAGCCAGAGCAAGGATTTGAAGCCGTCGACGAAGCAACGCTTTGGCGCCCTGGAGTTTCGCTATCCGCGTTTCGAGATTGAGGCTGCGATCGTTGCGCATGAGGGTGGGGTTCCGTTGTCGACGGCGGAGAAGTTGATTCATGTGGCGCATCGTTCGCGGGCTTTACAGGGACACGGTCTGGAGGAAGGGATTTCAACGCGGATGCTCATTCATGCCTCTGGAATGATCGCATCGGGGATTTCTCCGAGGGAAGCGTGTGATCTTGCGATGACCCGCCCCATCAGTGATGACCCAGAGGTGCAGTTGGCTCTGAATGGATTTGTACTCGCCTATTTCGGAAGCGCCGAAAGTCCCTCCTGACGCGGCTGCGAGCCTCCGGATCGGGCGTTTGGTGCAACTCTACCTTTCGGGGTTTGGGGCATCGCAGATCACCTGTGGATTCCGTGCTCCCTCGGCGGAGGAGACGGAACAAGGGCGCCAGCGATCCATTCTTTCGGAGGGGTTTCTGTGGTTGCCGCCGCGTCTGCTCGGTGCCCCGGGAGGCGCGTCGGGTCCCGTGGTGGGTGAGGCGTTGGCCGGGGCGGCGCATGCGCTGGCGCACCTGCGGTTTTCGGTCCCCCGCCAACCGGTGCGCGCTCGGAAGCCGTTGCATGTGGCGATGCTCTCGCTCGTGGAAGATGCTCGTGTCCAACGATTGCTTCTTCGGGAAGTTCCCGGGGTGTGGGAGCTATGGAAGCGATTTCATACCGAGGATGGGAACTGGGGAGCGCTCGATATCGTTTCGCTGGCGGCTCGCCTGGCCCGCGCGCTTTTGGATCCGACATATGAAGATCCGAATGCTTGGGTGAACAAGGGACGGCGTCTGTTTGAATCGGTGGCGGATCGCCTGGAGCATGGAGCGCTCTTTGCGGAGGTCGGTAGCATTTTGGCCAATGATTTGGGCCAAATGCGGGTCCCGTATGACCCGCAAACCCAGGTGCTCTCGCCAGTCTACGGGGACGATCATTCTTTTTTGTGGGCCAGCGACGAGGCGCCGCCCGAGACTTCCCCACAGGACGCGGTGGTGCGCAACGGCGTCCTGTGGGAGGCACCGGAGTGCGATTCGGATCGGAGGGTGGAGCGTTCTGCGGCGCAACTCACGGAGCGAGAGCGGTTCACGTATCCCGAATGGGATGCGCTCGCCGGAGTGCTCCGGGAGGATTGGGTGCAGGTGTTTGAGTATCCTGGATGGGTGGGGGGAGATTCTGGGGAGAAACAGAAGGCTGCGCGTTCCAGCGGGCTGAAAGGGAAGAGCGCACTCGATACGCGGGCTCTGAAGTTGGATCGCAGGGTCCAACTCCGGCGTCAGAACGAGGGGGACGCGTTGGATTTGAACGGGGCGATTGAAGCTAGGATTCACCTTCGGGCTGGGATCACGCCTGACCCTCGGGTGTTTGAGCGTCCGGGGCGGCGCTCCCGGCAGGTTGCGATTGTGCTCTTAATGGACCTTTCGGAATCAGCCAATGACCGCATCGCTGGAAGCTTTACGACCGTTTTAGATTTGGAAAAGCGCGCGGTCTCGGTGCTGGCCAAAGCGGTGGAACAGGGGCCGGACCAACTAGCCATCCACGGGTTCCAATCCAACGGACGGCACGAGGTGCACTACCGGATTTTCAAACCCTTCGAGCAAGCGTTTGACCAAGTGGCGGCGCAGCCCTTGTGGCGCCAGCTTCAAGCGGGGCTCTCGACGCGCCTGGGAGCGGCGCTCCGGCACGGGGGGCGGCTCTTGGGCGAGCGCAACGCGGAGAAGCGCATCTTGTTTGTACTCACGGACGGGCTTCCCTCGGATATTGACGTGCCAGTTCTCACGCAGAATGGCCCGGTGGCGGAGGGCGGTTCGGAGGGAAGGCAAGGAGCCTATCTCTTGGAGGATGCGCGTCACGCGGTGCTGCAGCTCGGGCGCGATGGCATCACGGTCTTTTGTCTCACGCTGGATCAAGGGGCGGACTCTTCGGTGCGGAGAATTTTCGGAGCGAGGCGTGTTCAGGTGGTGGATCACCCGAAGCATCTTTCCAGACATCTCTTGCAAGCGCTTGGGCGGGTTTCTGCGCTGTGAGTCGTCCGGGGGCGCGTCGGCCTCGGCCCCAGAAACCGGACGCCGGGGAAGGCTCGTCCCACAAATGTTTCATTTGCCCGGATATTTCACCGCTTTTCGGAGGCTCGGCTTGGTGGGTTGGAGCGGTTTTGATCGGAGAATGGAAAGTCTGTCCCCAGCGCCCCCCCAGCGCCCCCGCTCCTTTGGGAGGGGGGGCCTTTAGCCGCGTTCGTCTGCTTGCCCGCTCGCCAGGCCGGCCGGTCCCGTCGGGCCGACCGTTTTGAGGAGCCGCTCGAACTTTCCGGATGCGTTCGCGTAGGCCGGATACCGGGCGGAAGTCCCCCGGGGTTTGTAGCGGAAGTGTTTGTACGCCCAGAGGTAAAGCTCCGGCCGGGCCCGGATCTGCGGCTCGAAGGCTTCCCAGCAGCGCTGAGCGATCTGGGCGGGGCTCATTTCAGCGCTGATCTCCACCATCGGCCGCGCAATCACCCGGCAACGGCCGTCGGGTTGGGGTTCCGTGAAAAAAATGGCCAGCAACGCGTTGCCCCGTTGGGCCAGCACGGTGTGCAGCAGGGGCACACACATTTTCATCCCGAACGCCTCGATCACCGTCGCCGCCTGGCTCGGAGGCAGGTTCAAATCGATCAGCATGCCCGTGTAGCCTCCGCGTTTGACCGCTTTGAGCAGGCGCAGCACGGAGTTTTCCTGCGGGATGAGCTTCTGTCCGGAGATCTGCCGGAGCCGGGCGAAAAGTGCGTTTAACCGGGGGTTTTTGAACGTCTCGGCGACGATCATGCCGGAGAGCCCCAAGAACCCGAATGCGAGGCTGGCCCACTCCCAGTTGCCCTGATGCACGCACATGGTGATGCTGCCCCGCTGAGAACTGCGCAGGTGATCCCGGAACGCTTCGAAGCCTTCCACGTCGATCCATTGATGGAAATTATCGGCTGTCAGCCTTTGCGCCCAGAAGAGGTCGAGCATGGTGCGCACGAAATTTTGGTAGGAGGCGCGGGTGATCTCGAGCCGCTGCTCCGGCGTGTACCGGTCGCCAAACGCGCAGGCGAGGTTATCGAGCGCCACCGTCCTGCCCCGGCGATCGATTTGACTGGCCAAGCGGCCCAGCCCGTTGGCCAGACGCACACAGGCCCGGCGCGACAGTTTTGGCACCCCCCATGCCAGAAACCGGCAGCCGAGTTCCTCCATCCAATACCGGAATTCTTTCCAACGGTTCATGGAATCCATCGAGGCAGGGCGCTGGGAGAGGGGGCTGAAGAAACCGACATCACGGCGGGCAGCTTACCGAGTGGAGCGGCGGCGCGCCACCGCGATTCCGGGAAGCCCGCTGAGCCGTCCGAATCCCTCAGGCCGGCGTCGGCGGCGGGA
Source organism: Verrucomicrobiia bacterium (assembly GCA_040374425.1). Taxonomy (GTDB): domain Bacteria; phylum Verrucomicrobiota; class Verrucomicrobiia; order Chthoniobacterales; family Chthoniobacteraceae; genus CAIURC01. The sequence goes on from JBEIUI010000044.1 coordinate 5,899, forward strand.
TTTCGCCCCACCTCGAGGAGGAATAAGGGGAGGGAAGCGAGGCAGTTTGGAGTTGCGCGCGTGCCCAGTTCTCTTCATCAACGACCGGAAAGCGATTCCGCACGAATAGGAAGAGAGGAGGGGGCGGTATCCCATGAGCTCCGAGGCTTACGCGCCTCGGTAAGTTTTCCGGGTTTGTCCGGCTTGCCACCTGTGTTCCCACGCTGATTTTACCCAGAAATGTTCGCTACGGATTCTCACTGATCTCCATGAAAACACCGCTCTCCCTCCCCTTGAACGTCCTCGCACTTCTTGCGGCTTCGGTTTTGCCCGCGACTGCCGCCGAGCCCGATGGCGATCAGATCCTCAGGCAGACCTCTGCCAAACTCGCTGCATCCAAGAGCCTGAGTTTCACGGCCGACCGCGAGATCGACGCCCTCCTGTTGGGGGGGCGTAACGTGCCCGGCAAAGCGCGTGTCCAAGTCTCTGTGCTGCGGCCGAACAAAATCGCCGCGCGTTCCGAGAGCAAAGACGGGGTGCGCCATGTGTTTGCCGACGGGCGTTTCCTGACGGTTTGGGATGAAAAGACCAACCACTACGCCCGCGTGCCGATGCGCACCACAATCGATGGGCTGGTGGATCGTCTCGACGAAAAATACGGGTTTGTTCCACCGCTGGCTGAATTTGCCGTGAGCGATCCCTATGCTCACTTCCGGCGCGAGGCGCACTCGGTGAGTTATCTTGGGCGCGCGAAATTCGGGGCGGGGTTTTTGGGCTTGGGCGGGGTGGAATGTCATCGCCTGGCTTTGGGCGGTAACACGGCGGACGCGGAACTCTGGGTGGGAGTCGGCGATCAACTCCCTCGCAAGCTGGTGGCGACATTCAAGAATTCGCCCGGCAAGCCCCAGGTGCGGATCAATTTCATCGGCTGGAATGTGACCTCCCCGGTGAGCGCAAACCAGTTTACGTTCACTCCTCCGACGGGCGCCGAGAAAGTTGAAATGTGGACGACTCGCCAAATGGACTCCGCCGCCCGCAAATCCAGGAAACCCTGATCCTGTTTTTTTATGAAAACTCTCCATTCTCCCAGTGTTTTTCTCGCCTTCCTGTCTTTGTTGATGGCGGCGCCTGAGATCCAAGCCCGTCCCGTTTACGGCGTGGGCGGCTACCGCGGTGGCGCCGTGGTGGGGAACGATCGTGCGGTCGTGGCGACCCGGCGTGGATTTGTTGCCACAGGTCCGAACGCCACGGTGGTGGGCCGCCGTCCGATTGCGCCCGTGCGTGTGATGGCTCCGCTGCCCGGGGCCTATATCCGCACCATTCCCGCCGGCTACAGCCGGATGTATTACGGGGGCTACAACTGCTTTTTCGTGGGCGGAATCTATTACCGGCCCGTCATCTACGAGGGTGCCACGGTGTATGTCGTGGTGGACTGAGCCGGACTGAGCGCCGAGCTCCTCGAGGGACGATGAACCGGGGGGCACTCAAGACAGCGAAAAATTCCTGAGCTGATGCCCCCTCTTCGTGCTCTAGGGTAATGGGTGGTGCGCCACCCTCCTGCTCCCGGGGGGGCTGAACGTGCGCTCCTGAAGGGGGGATGGGCGGGGCGGTTTTTTCCCCAGAGCATGGCTACGGCTCGAGTTGTGCCTGGGTTTCTTGGCAAGCTCGCCACGCGACGCTCTGGTAAACCTGCCGTTCTTCTGGTGACAGAAGTCTTTCGGGAGCCCATAGGCCCTGCGGGGATTGGCCGGTGAGCGTCGCGTAAATGCAGCAGGCCGTCAGGTAGGCGCCCCGGGCGTTGGCATGAATCCAGTCGAAATAAAGTTCCTGGAGGTTTTTTTCAGAGGGATTCTGTCCGAAGACCCCCATCCACGCCTTCACGCTCGGTGCAATCGGAGCGTGCAGCATTTTGCCCAGCCAGAGGTTGGATTGATGGAATGCTTCGTAGGCATCCGGGTAGGGAATCGATTTGGCCGTTGGAGTCTCGTAGATCACCAGACGCGCACCCCGTTTCCGGATGGCCTCGGCATACCAACCGCCGTATCGGGCGAGGTCTTCGCGGCTCATCCGGTAGGAGGTTTCTACGACCACTGCGTCCCATGGCTCCGCTGCGATTTTCCCGCGCGCGGTGTCCGGCGCGTCGCCTTCATTCCAGTGGCTTCGCATTCCGGCTCCCATCCGGGCCTGTTCACCCGCCAGAATCCGGACACGGTCGGCGGGGGCGGAAGCCGCAATCTGTTCCACCAAGGCGGGGACGTCCCCAGCAATTGTGTGGCTGGAGCCGATAAAAAGGACCTTCAAGACCGGCTCCTTCTGCGGGAGCCACCGGCGGAGGTGCAAACGCAGGAGCGCCTCGTGGGCAGGCTTTGAAGTTGGGGTTTGTCCGGGCATCCGCAACACCTCGGCAAGTTCCAGCCGGGCCCGGATCTCGTTGCCTTGCCCGTAAAAAGTCAACGCCCAGAGGAGCTGGTGTTCCGCGCGGAGATCCTCGGATGCAAGGGGCGATTCGTGGGTGGCAAATCGACGGGCCACACCGATTGCCGAGTGATCCAAAATTGCGCGAGCGGCCTCAAAAGCCCCCTGCGTGATCAGGGTGCGCGCAAGGCCGAGCCGATGGGTTTCCCTGTGGAAAGCCGGGAGGGACGGGCTTGCCGCCAGCGCGTGCTGGGTGAACGCGGCTTGAGGATACGCGCGCAGGGCGAGCCAAGCCGGAAGGCTTAACTGCAGGGCGCGCAGGCGCGTGTTCTCGTCCAGCGCCGGAAGCGTTAAGAGGTTTTGGCAAGCGTCGCGGACCTTTTTCCATCCGGTCGCGTTGCCATACTGCGAGTAGGCGGTCGCCACCAGCAGCCAGGCTTCGATGCGGGTTTGGATCGAGGCGCCGCTGATTTTGAGTGCTTCTTCGGCGAATTTCGCGGCTGTGAAATCATCGCTCCTCGCGGTGTGCGTCGCGGCAATGCGGATCAGGGCCCGGCTTTTTTCCTCGGCTGAAATGCCCTCCAGCTGAGCCGCTTTGGTCCAAGCTGTGCGCGCGGCAACAGTTTCACCCTGGGCAGCAGCCTCCTCGCCCCTTTCCATTCGCTGATCAAAGCCCAAGTGGGTTTTCGGGGTTTGCGCCCGCAGGCACGTGGCCGTTGCGAGAAATCCCAGAACGCACGCTTTGAGCAGGGTTTTCCGGTTCCACAGGGTAAACAGGGATGCCGCCCGAGCCACGGGAGCGGGACGTGTGAGTTGACGGCAGGGGCCGTTGGAGCGAGGGAACGAGTGGAACATCGGAATCGGCGAGGACGGAAGGATCGCCGAATCGCGGCATTTTTCGATCAAGAATTGCAGGAGAATCCCTCTTTAGTCGGGGCTGGTGCTCGGGGTCTTGGGGGGGGGAACCAGGGGCGTTAACCGGGCCGAGGCTTGACGCTGTGGTTCGTGCTCAGCGATGCCTTCCGGCATGCCGCGTTCCTTTTTTGATATTGCCCAGTCCATTCTCGCCCAGCCCACTGCCCCGTTCCACGAAATCGCGGTGAGAGGGGAGATTCTCCGGCAGCTGGAATCCTGCCCGCATGTGACGGTCCAGGCCGATGCATTTGGCAACTTGATCGCTCTCTACCAACGCGGGGGCGTGACCCCCAAGCTGGCTTTCGCGGCGCACATGGATCACCCCGGCTACGTGGGAGACCGTTTCCTGGGGGGGGTGCCGGAGGTTTACAGGGATAGAAAACCCGCGACCCAGGATTTTGGGGGGTTTGCGATGTGGGACCTACCGGCTTTCGAGCTGCGGGAGGGACGGATCTTTTCGCGGGCCTGCGACGACCTGATTGGTTGCGCGGCGATTGTATCGATGTTTCATGAGTTGGAGCGTCAGGAGACAACCGCTGCAGTGTATGGGTTGTTCACGCGCGCCGAGGAGGTGGGGTTTGTGGGTGCGATTGCAATGGCCAAAGCCCGGGTGCTCCCGGAGTCGGTGGTGATTGTTTCCCTTGAAACGAGTTCCGAGCGCGGCGGCGCATGCCGGATGGGCGACGGAGTGATCGTGCGGGTGGGGGATCGGACCTCGATTTTTGACTCCGCCGCCACCTCCTGGCTAAGCCATTGGGCGCGCGAGGGGCAGATCCCTTTCCAGCGCTGTTTGATGAGCGGGGGTACCTGTGAGGCGACGGCCTACCAGCTCTATGGTTACCGCACGGCCGCCCTCTGTGTGGCTCTTGGGAACTATCACAACTGCGGGCCGGAGGAAAAAATCGACAGCGAATTTGTGGCCTTGGCGGATGCGGAAGCCATGGCCCGGCTTTGCACGGTGGCGGCTTCAGCCAAGGAACTGCCGGATCCCGCCGAGGCGTTGAGGCATCGACTCGAGCACGAATTCGAACAATACAGAGCCTATTTCTGAGCCGTAGGCGCCGTCCCACGGGCACTGTGTGACTCGTGTTCCCCTCAGGGGGTGATTTTGCGAGCCGTAACACTGTTTCCTCGCACGGCCTGAAGCACCTGCTGGCGGAGCTTGTCCGGGGAGTAAGACTTCTGCGTGGGCACATGCAGGATGGGCACTTCGGCGGCCGCCAATGCGGCATCCACGAAATCGTCCCGTTCCTGCCGGGCCTGCTGCCGATGGGAGCGGTCGTCGAGTTCGATGGCGCAAACGACCCGGAAGGTTTCCGGATCGCAGACCACAAAGTCGACGTGTTTGGCTTTGATCCGGTTAAACGCGGAGGAACGCCCTTTGCCGGTGAGCCCGCTTTCGACCTGGATAATGTCCGCCAGCCGCACCTTGATGAAGAGAGCGTAGTCGGCGCCTACCGCCTTGCGCAGCGTCGTGTAGAAGGCGCGCTCTGAGGCGGAAAGGAGGGGGTTTGCGGCCTCATATGGAAACGCCGTGGCGCGCCAGAAAATGGCCCACGCCAGGCAGACCAGGACGAGCAGTCCGAAGGTCAGAAGCACGGGTTGCAGAAGTTCCGGTGGCATGATGGAAAGGCCGCAGATCCGCCCAGCTGCCCGGCGGGAGCCGGTGCGGGCTTTTTAGAACGGTGCCGCCGGGTCGGATCCGCGCCCTCCGTGAGGCAGAGGCTTGCGAACCGGCCCCACGTTTAAGGCGCGGCGTCTATCGTCGGATCTGTTTTTTCGATCCTCGGAAACAACGGCGCAGGGGTTTGAACGGTGTGTCCGTCGGGCAGGAGCCCCCACCGCGCGTCCTCCATGCGGAACGGGTCGGTTAAACCCAGTTGCTCGTACATCCCCCGGGCGGCCTTGGGGAGCACGGGGGAGAGGAGGATCGCGAGGATGCGCAGGGAGTCAGCGAGATGATAGAGGATGGCGTCGAGGCGGTCGGCCAACTCGGGTTGTTTGGCAACGCTCCAGGGTTTGTGGGTGTCGATGAACTGGTTGCAGAGCACGGCAATGCTCAGCGCGGTTTCAAGGGCGGCGTGGACGTTGAACTCCTCAAATTTGCCTTTGTATTGAGCGATGACGCCGGGGAAATCCACCGCTTGAGCCGTCAGCGCGAGCAGTTCCGGGTGGACGGGTTTACGCAGGACGCCGTTGCGGTACTTCATCGCCATGTTGAGGGAGCGGTTGAGCAGGTTGCCGAGGCTGTTGGCGAGGTCGGCGTTGAACCGCTGGACGAGGCGTTCCTCGCTAAAGTCGGCGTCGCGTCCCGTGGCGATGTCGCTCATGAGATAATAACGCAGGGCCTCCGCGCCGTATCGGGTGGCGAGTTGGTCGGGGTCGACGATGTTGCCCAAGCTTTTGCTCATCTTCGCGCCGGCGATGTTCCACCATCCATGCACTACCAGGCGCGGGATCTCCTCGTCGCGGAACCCGAGGGCCTTGAGCATGATGGGCCAATAAACGCCGTGCGCCGGGATGAGGATGTCCTTGCCGATGAGATGGATGGCCGGCCACCAGCGGTGGAACTCACTGAGGTCGGCCCCCGGGGTCGGATCGTAGCCGGGCGCAAAACTGATGTAATTCACCAGCGCGTCAAACCACACGTAGGTCACAAATTCCGGGTCGAACGGGAACTCGATGCCCCAGGCCAAGCGCGATTTCGGGCGCGAGACGGTCAGGTCGCCGGAGAGTTTTTCCACCGCGTTGCGGAGTTCGGCACGTCGGAAGTCGGGGGTGACCAGCTCCGGCCTGCGATCGAGCAGGTCCAGAAGCCAGTCGCGATGTTCCGCCAAGCGGAAGAGATAATTTTCTTCCTCGAGGAAAACCACTTCCCCCCATTCGGGGCCGAACTGCCCGTCTTCACCGCGTTCCTTGTCGGTGAGGAACTGTTCCTGGCGCACGCTGTAGTAGCCCGCGCGTTTCGCTTTGTAGAGCTGGCCCTCGTCCATGAGCCGTTGCAGGATCCGCCGGACGCAGTCCTTGTGAACCGGATCTGTGGTGGCGGCCCAGCGGTCGTAGCGCACGTCGAGCTTTTCCCAGAGCGCCAGGAATTTGGCTGTCAGCCCGTCCACGAATTCCTGGGGAGCGATCCCCTGTTTTTCCGCCGATTGTTGCACCTTCTGTCCGTGTTGATCGACCCCGGTGAGGAAGAAAACAGGAACTCCCCTGAGGCGGTGATACCGGGCGAGGACATCGGCCAGCACCTTTTCGTAGGCGTGCCCGATGTGGGGCGCGCCGTTGGTGTAGTCGATTGCCGTGGTGATGAAAAAGGTCTCGGCCATGAGGAAGGCAAATTGGTTGAAGCGTTCGGTTTAGGCAATGAACTTGAGGGAACCGCGTTTGTTTGGTTTCGCCCCGAAATCCGCATCGGAATCCCGCCGCCGTGCCTTAGCCGTTGGAGGGTGGCGCCTCGGCTTTCTTGATCTTGCCGCCCCAGCTCAGGATCTTGGCTTTCGTGCCCGCCGATTCCGCCTCGGGGATCTGGTGATTGCGCACATAGAAAAGCGAAAGGCTCGACCAAGCGAGCTGGTCGTTGGGGCGCAATTCCACGGTTTTGAGTCCGGCCTCGATGGCCTCCGAATACCGGCCGAGTTTCATCAGGGCCATGCCCAGGGCGTGCCAGGCATCGAAGAAGCCTGGGTTGAGCTCCGTGCAACGCCGGTATTTTGCGGCGGCCTCCTCGAGCTCTCCCAATGCGAGGTCTCCGTGGGCGTCATCAAAGAGCGCTTCGACTTCGGGCGAGGGCTCCATGGGGGGCGCGAATGAACGGCGGCGCGACTGGAAACAAAGCGGCCGCGTCCGGCCTAGCTCCGGCCACCCTCGCGCTTGGCTGCCGAGCGCCGGTCTTTGAGCCAGAGTTCGAACGCGGCATCGCGTTTGCCGCGGCCGATGTTCTCGGCGACAATCTTCTTCTCGGTCTCGAACTTCTGCTCGTCCACGGGCAGGCGTTTGTCGAGGTGGATGAGCAGGGTTCCGGTGGCTGTGTCAACCGAGCCGCTCAGCTGGCCCTCGTTCATTTCAAATGTCTGGCTCAGCACCAGGCGTCCGTCGGCCACGTCGGGCTTGGGCGGTTCCACCGGCGAGAATGGCGCGATCTTTTCCGGCTCAACCCCGGCCTCTTTCGCGGCGTCCTCAAAACTTTTGCCGGATTTGATGGCCGTTTGGAGTTTGAGCCGGATCTCTGATGTCTTGAGGTTGAGCGCCTCCTTGGTGCGATCGTCCTTGAGCTGGCTTGCGAGGGCGGCCTTGGCTTCCTCGAACCCGAGGGGCTTGGATTCCGTGACGCCGGAGAGCTGCATGACGTAGTAACCGTTGGGGGTGCTGATCACGTCGCTATTGGGCTGCGCGAGGGTGAGCTTTTCAAAAGCCGCCGCGACTGCCTCCTGGGAATTACCCAGCTCTTCCGGAGCGGTCAGCGCGGTGAACTCCGGAGTTTCTTTGGGGGTGGCGCCCCATTTTGTGGCCACGTCTTCGAACTTTGCGTCCTTTTCGGTCAAAGCGAGGGCGAATTCCTGGGCCTGATCGCCCAGCTTCGAGAGCGCATCCACACGTGCTCTGGGCTCGAGGGGTTTCTCGGTTTTTTCGAGTAGGAAAGCTACGAATTTGACCCGGCGTTTTTCATCCGATTTCAGGGTCTCCCGGCGTTCCTCGTAGAGCTTCTTGAGGTCCTCTTCGGAGGGCTCTGTTTTGGCCTCGAAATCCGCTCTTTTGAATCGGATCACAGATGCCTCGATCTTCTGGTTGCGCTTCTCGAAGAGGTTACGCACTTCGCTGGGGGCGGCACCCAGGGTGGACCCCACAAGGCGTTTGAGTGTACTGAGGCGCAGATCGTCGCGCAAAAGCTCCTCGATTTGCTGCTCCGTGAATCCCCTCGAGGCGAGCCGCTTGGTGAAGTCCTCGTATTTCGCCGGATCGTAAGTTCCGTTGGTCTGGAATGCCGTGATTTGCTTGAAGCCTGCCACCACGTCCTCGTCGCTTGGCTCAACCCCCATGGCTGAGGCTTCATGGCGAAGCACGAAACTGTTCCACACATAGTTCTCGATCGCCTGATTCTCGTCTCGCGCGTCGGCGCCGATGAGTGTCATCCAGAGCTCGCCCAGACCCAGTGCTCGGCAGATCTCGAACTTCCGCGCTTCGCGTGAAAACTGGGCGATTGTCACCGGCCGCCCGTAGATCACACCGACCCGGTCTGCTTTGGCCGCGCCCACGTCGCGCTGCCCGTTGTAAAGCCAAACGAAAGAGATGATGACGATCACCGTGACCACCAGCAGCAGCGACTGCTGGTATTTGCGCATGAGATGAACCATTGGGGCGGAAGAAAAAGGATTCGGGGTTGATTTCAACCGGAGTCTCTGCGTAGGGTGCTCGACTTCCGATTGAAAAGCGCATGAACCTACGTGCCTGTTTCCCTCCCCTACAACACCTTTTTCTCACGGCATGCGCGGCTTGGATGCTCCCTGTGGAGCCTCTTCGCGCGGACTCCGTGGTTTACACCGATGGCCGTCGACAGGAGGTTCGCGAGGTTCGCGGGGTCTCCGGTGGAACGCTGAATATGGTGGTCGAGGCGGGTTCGATCGGGGTGCCTTTAGCCACGGTGAAAGAGGTGCAGATGGCGGTGCCCGCCGAGGTGGCTCAAGTGCAGAAGGCTTTCGCGAGCAAGGACTACGACAAGGCTCTCGCAAGCCTGGTCCCATTTGTGGGGAAATTTAAGGGGCTTCCGACAGAGTGGGCGATGCAGGCGACGGCGATGTTGGGTGGGGTCTATATCGCTCTGGGTGAAATGACTAAGGCCGAGGCTGCCTATAAAGATTTCCAGAGAGCCTATGCAGGGTCTGGATCCCTCCAGGCGGAGGTGGGGATGGCGCGGGTGGCGGTTTTCAACAAAAAATACGACGCGGTGAAGCCGCGCCTCGAAGCCATCGCGGAAGCTGCCTTGAAAGAAAAAACGGTTTCAGTGGCAAACGCACTCGCCTACTCTCAGGCATTCCTTGCATTGGGTGAAATTAAAGAAGGCGAAGGAGATTTGTCTGGCGCCCTCGCCAACTATTTGCGAACGGTGACGGTCTTCTATCATGACGCGGCTGCCCTGACCATGGCTCAGGAGCGAGCGAACACTCTGATAAGCCGCAAGGTGATGGTTCCTTAGTAGATTCTCATTCTTTCCTCCAACAGCATTCCCTCCCTCCGTATGAACAAGTCCACTCTTCGTCGCTATTTGCCTCTCGTGGTTTGCGCTCTCGCGCTGGTCATCGCCCCAAGTGTGGGCTTTGCGGAGGAGGGCGCGGCGGGCCAAGAGGCCCAGAGCGTTTTTGACACCATCCGTGAAGGCGGTCCGCTGATCATGGCCATCTGGGTCGCGATCATCGGCACCTCGGTGACGATGGTGACTTTGATCATTCAGAACGCGATGCAGCTGCGCAAAGACAAGCTCGCTCCTCTGCCCCTGATCCATTCCCTGCGTCAGCTCATCTCGGCCGGCAACTATCAGGAGGCTTGGGAGACCTGCAACGCCAATAACAATTACCTCTCCAATGTTCTCCGGGCGGGACTTGTGCGCATCGGCCGCGGGAAGGAAGCAGTCGAAGACGGGGTGTCTGAGCATGGTTTGCGCGAGGCAACCATTCTGCGCACCCGCAACAGTTATCTTTCGGTCATCGGAGTGGTCTCGCCGATGATCGGGCTGCTCGGAACGGTTATCGGGATGATGGGCGCGTTCGCGGTTCTGGCCGGTAGCGGCATCAGCGATCCTCGGGCGCTCTCCGGGAAGATTGGGGAGGTGCTCTTGGCGACCGCCAGTGGTCTGTTCATCGCAATCCCTGCGTTTGTCTCTTACTACATTTTCCGAAACCTCTCCCAGATGTGCATCGTGCACGCAGACGATGTCGTGAACTCGCTGCTCATCGATATCCCGTACGACGAGCTCCAAGGGGTGCAGATTGGGGAAAACTTCAGTGCAGGCGTGCATCAGGTGGGTATTGCAGCAGGCGTCCGCAAAATTTCGATGTCTCTGGGTACCAACTGCCCGGTGTGCAACGGCGCAGTCAGTCCGGGGGTCAACCCGTGCCCGCACTGCGGAGCGACTCTTGATTGGGCGGCATAAAAAGATGGGGTTCCTCCATTGATAGGGGCCGCCTCTGTCTCCTCCCGACTTTTCAAACTGTAGAAACCCCCTCACCCCAGCGCGATGGCTCATCACGCCAGAAGCTCCTCCAAGAAGCGGTCAGAAACGCGGTTGCCCCCTGAAGAGGATCCCGAGTTTCAGATCGCGCCGATGATCGACATTCTGTTGGTCTTGCTCGTTTTCTTCATGTCCATCAGTTCGACAGAAGTCTTGCAGACCAACGACAGAGTGAAGCTGCCCGTTGCCAAGGACGGCAAGGATGTCTCAAAAAAAGGGAATCTCGGTGGCCAGATGGTTGTAAATATCCTCTGGAACACCCTGGCCAGCTCCGGAACCATCGACGTGGATGGACAAACCTTTGCCAACGCGGACGCACTCATCCCCGTCTTGCAGGCGAAACTCAATGCGACTCCCGACTTCCGGATGCTGATCCGGGCGGATCGCGAGGTGCGTTACGAGTTTCTGCGTTCCATCCTGAAGTCAGCCGGGGCTGCCGGTGTGGTGGACGTGACCTTTTCCGTGGTCGACAAGGAGGGACAGGCCAAATCGGACTCTCCTGCCCCCAGTAAACCCCCAGCAAACCCCCAGTAAACCCCCTTTTATGGCTGGATCCGTAGGTTCAGAAGATGGCGATATCGGTTTCCAAATCGCGCCCATGGTCGACGTGGTGTTCGTGCTCATGCTCTTTTTCATGGCGAGCGCCGGATCCCAAGTCGTTGAAAAAGAGCTCAACATCAACCTTCCGGCCGGGAAAGGCCAAGGCGGCAGCACCGTCACCCCCATTGTCATCGATGTGGGTTCCGATGGCGTGGTTTCCATGAACAATCAACCTTACGGGCAGCCCAACGACAAGACATTGACGGCGCTGCGGGACTGGCTCAGGAACGCGATTGAAACCTTGGGCGGCGATGACCCGGTGATCATTCGCCCGAGTCCAGATGCGAAGCACGAGCGGATTATCGATGTGCTCAACGCTGCCGGAGCTTCGAACGTGAAGAAACTCACGTTTAGCTAGGAACTCTCTCCCGTTTCTTCTTTTGCGTGCGCGCAGGGAGGCACTTGGCTCCTTCTGAAGCCCCCCTACGTGCCGCCTCAATGCCCGTTCCCGAGTAAGCGTCTCGAACCCTCGCCCTCCCACTCGGGGTCGGGCCCCTTGAATACGGGCGTCTGATTCTGCGCTCCGGTTCCTTCTAAGCCGGGCCTTTACCTAAGCGCGAGGCAGGGTGCGGAAAATGGCTCGGGTTAGAACCACTTGCCAGAGCGTCTTCCACCATCAAGAGCTCCCCAATGTTTTCCGGGGTGAACAGTCCCACAAACCGATCCTGCGCGTCCAAAACCGCCAGCGCCGGACTGTTGGACTCCTGTAACAGGCGAAACGCGCTCTCAAAAAGCATCGATTGAGGAACACACGGAACACCCAACCGCATCACCTCTGAGACCGGGGTTTGTGGCGGTGACCGCCGCAGGGCCACAATCAAATCGCCCCCGCTTAAAAGCCCTTCTACTCCCCCCGATTCGTTCAGTACCGGGAAATCTTTCTGGCTGGTCCTCAATAACAGCTCCACCGCGTCATCAAGCGTCGAATCCATCCGCAGAGCCTGCGCTCCGGTCACCATCACCGCATCAACGCGTAATCCGGAGGACACGGCACGGACCTGGGCCAGAGTGGCTTCACTGGCCGCGCCGAAATAGATGAACAGAGCAATGAGAATGAGCATCGGATTGCTGAGCAACCCGAGCACGCCGAACACGACCGCGATGAACTGACCGATTCCGGCGGCGATCTGGGTGGCACGGTTGTGGGTGTTGCCCAGGGCAAGGAGCGCTCGAAGGACCCGCCCGCCATCCATCGGAAACGCAGGGATCAAATTAAAGAGCACCAGCCACACGTTGACCCCCAACAGTCGGACCGGCAGATCCACCGTCGGGGAGGACACCGCGTCCACGCTCGGGAATCCCCCCGTCAGTGTGATCCAACCCAAGAGCAGTCCGGCAATGAGCACATTGACCGTCGGGCCCGCCACCGCCACGCAAACCTCCTGAAGCGGCTTTTCGGGGATCCGCTCAAGCAGCGCCACGCCCCCAATGGGCAGTAGGGTGATCTGAGGCGTGGCGATGCCGAACCGGCGTGCCGCCAGAGCGTGCCCGAACTCATGCAGCACAACGCAGCCAAAAATCAGACAGACAAACACCACCGCCTCAAGAGCCCCCAGCCAGCCAGCCTCCCGCCAACGGGACAGCCCCACCCACGCCAGCAGTATCAGAAACGTGCCGTGCACCCGCAGCTCGGTTCCCGCCACCCGCATCACATGAAAAGACCAAGCCATTTGGAAAACACCGCGAAACTTCCTCCGCGAGAGGTGCACCCGGGCTGCGCCCAAGCTGCGTGCCTACCCCTCCCCATATTCCACTACGTAAACCGAGCCGCACGAGCGTGCGTGTCCCGTGAAAAAATTCGTACCCTCCTCTCCCCTCCAATTCCCTGCGCCCGCCTCCAAACCCTCCGGATCAACCGTTTTTTCCCACATCCTGCACGCCGCAGACGCCGCCAGAGTTGACGCAGAGAACAAATCACCTTTTGCTCAGGCTGTTGTCTCCCCGTGAAGGGAGAAACCCTGGAGGGATTCTGTGCGCCTCAGTGGATCGCACCGCCTTTTACAGGAAAACCGCTGCCCAATGTCCGATCCGAATCCCAACGCAATTGCCAGCGCAAGCGAACTCAAGGTCGCTTATGGCGCCCAAACTGTGCTCGATGGCGCCACCCTCACTATTCATGAGGGGGAACGAATTGGTTTGGTGGGCCGCAACGGATGCGGAAAATCCACCTTCCTTCGGATTGCTGCCGGCGAGCTGGCCCCGGATTCCGGCCAGTGGAGCCGGCGCCGCGACCTGGTGACGGGTTACCTCGCGCAGGCCTTCGATCTTCAGGAGGAAGCCACCGTGCATTCCAACGTGCTGTCAGGAGCCCAGCGCGCCCTTGACCTGATCGCCGAATACGAGAGTTTGCCCGCTGAAAGCCCCCGCAGTGCCCTTCTGCTGGAGCGCATCCATCATCTCGATGGTTGGAATTTGGAGCACAGAATCAAGAGCCTGCTCACGCATCTCCACGCTCCGGAGCCGGATCGCCGCGTGGTCACCCTGTCCGGAGGCGAAAAACGCCGGGTCGCTCTCTGCCGTGCCCTGCTCTCCCGGCCCGACCTGCTCATCCTCGATGAGCCCACCAACCACCTCGATACCGGCTCCATTGAATGGCTCGAGGAGTTTCTCGCCCGATACGAGGGCACCTGTCTCTTTGTCACTCACGACCGCTATTTTCTCGACCGGATCGCTACCCGGATTGTCGAGTTGTCCCGGGGCCAGTTCCACAGCTACGAAGGCAACTACAGCGATTTCCTCATCGCAAAAGCGCAGCGCCACGCCGTGGAAGAGCTCCAGGAACATAAGCGCGAACGGTTCCTCAAACGGGAGCTGGAATGGGTGCGCAGGCGTCCCAGCGCCCGACGCACCAAGTCTGTGGACCGTGTGGAACGTTATTTTGAGCTCGCCTCGAAAGAGGCACCCGAGGCCGAACTGGACGTGGAATTGATCATTCCCCCCGCCCCCAAGGCCGGGAACCGGATCCTGGAGTTGAAGGATGTGGCGGGTGCGGTGGCCGGCAGGATCCTTTTTGAGCACCTCAGCCTGGATCTCGCGGAAGGCACCCGGCTCGGGGTGGTGGGGCGCAACGGCATGGGCAAATCCACCCTGCTGCGGATGATCCTGGGCGAACTCAAGCCTTTGGCGGGTGAAATCGAGATCGGGCCCCGCACCCAGATCAATTACGTGGACCAGAACCGGCTCCAGCTCGAGGGGGCGAGCACCGTTTATGAGGAAGTGGGCGAGGGCCTTGAGACGGTGCGGTTGGGCGAGGAAACAATCTCCCTGCGGAGTTATTTGCGCCGGTTTCTTTTCACCGAGGACCGCATCAACACCCGCATCGACCTGCTCAGCGGCGGCGAACGCAGCCGGGTGTTGCTGGCCAAAATATTGAAGCGCGGCGGTAACGTGCTCATCCTCGATGAGCCCACCAATGATTTGGACTTGGGCACATTGAGATTGCTGGAAGAGGCGCTCCTCGCGTTCAAAGGCACTGTCATGGTAGTGAGCCACGATCGCTATTTTCTCAACCGGGTATGCACTGCCATCCTCGCTTTCGAGGATGGGGGCCGCGTGGACTACCACGTGGGCAATTACGATCGCTACCTTGAGAAACGCGCCGAAGCGCTAGCCGCAGTCCCGCACCCTTCGCCGGTTTCCATCGCGCCGGTTCCGATCGCGCCGGTAAAACCGCGCAAACTCAAGTGGAAGGAGGAACGCGAGTTGGAGGTCATCGAAGGCCTTATCCTCACGGCGGAAGAGGAGGTGGCGCGTCTGGAGACCCTTTTCTCGCAACCCAATTTCTATGCCGAGAGCGGCCCGCAATGGGCCCAACTCGAGGCGCAACTCGCCGCCGCCCGGCATGAAGTCGCTAGGCTTTATGCGCGCTGGCAGGAACTGGAACTCCTTCAGGAGGCAACTGCTTAATGTTCGGCTTTTCTTTCAAAAAACGCCCGGTTCCACCCGTGTTGCCTGCTCAGGCCCCGCCTCTGCCCCAGGCCCGGTTCGCCACCCTCCGAATGAGCATGATGGGGCGGAAGGGCTCAGGATGTCTTTCGGAAAATCAGGACCGCGTCTTGGAGCGCCGCTTTCTTCTGGATGACTCGGAGGTCCTGTTAATCGCCGTTGCCGACGGCGTCAGCCGATGTCCCGCAGGCGGCGCCATCGCCAACTACCTCATCTCCGAGCACCTGGCCTCCGACCCCCTTTTCGACCATCCGCGCCGCGGCAACGCCAAACAATGGGGCCGTCGGCTGCCCCCCCTCCTCCGGCGTTATCTGCGTGAGTTGCACGGCCATTTTTACAAAGAATTCGAGGGCAACGCCGCCATGCTCGACAGCGCCTGCACGCTGAGTGTCGTTGTGCTGGAGCACGCGTCCGCCCATTGCATGTGGGTGGGTGATTCCCCCATTTTTCTGGCCCGCATGGATAACGGCTGTTACGTCACCCGGCAGCTTTCGGTCCCGGATTTGTGGGGGCGCCTGCTCATTGACTGTTTTGGCGCACACGCTCCGTTTGAGATCAAATACGCCCGTGCGGAATTGCAGGTGAACGACTTGATTGCGGTGGCTTCGGACGGTGTTGCGAAGGACCCGGAGACATTCAGCGCGATGCTCAACGATTTTGGGCCCTCCCCCAAGCTGCTCAAGGGCGTTGAATCCAACGCATTGAGCAGTTCGTACTACGACGATGCGAGCCTTGTGCTGGCGCATCGGATTGCATAGAGCCGGGGATTGTTTGGTGGGAAGAGCGATGGAACCCGCAGGCGCGCCGCATTCCGGGGCAGCGGCGTTTTTCAGGTGTCCACAGGGTCCACAGGGTCCATAGGGTCCATAGTGTCCATAGTGTCCATAGTGTCCATAGGGTCCATAGTGTCCATAGGACCCGGTAAGTCTCCCCGCTTTTTTTCCCTCAGCGCATCCTCCCGGCGACCGTTTGACGATTCATGTTCATGGAGGGGCAAACAGGTGCGACACGACTTGGCCTGGGGAAGTGCGGCGTGGTTTGAAAGAAAACGGCCGATCCCAACCCCTTGCCTCCTCGCCCGGGGCTTAAAAAATGACAACGGAACGAAACCGGAGGGCGATGTGCCCACCCGGCGGGGGGGGGCGGCGGCCGCCGGGGCTACAAGAGCAACAGTGAAAAGGAGGAACTATGAGCCAGGAAGGATTGGAAGTATTAGATTCTACACTCCAGAAAACCCACGAATGGATTAACGCCACGGCGGAGGCGGCGCATGTGGATTCAAACACCGCGTTCAAAGCGTTAAGGGCGGTTTTGCACACCCTACGGGATCGGTTGCCGGTGGATGTGGCGGCCCATTTTTCCGCGCAGCTTCCGATGCTGTTGCGGGGGCTTTATTTCGACGGCTGGCGGCCCTCGGATGTGCCGGTGAAACTCACCCAGCCCGAGTTTCTGCACGCCATTTCCCGCGCGGTGGTCAGTTCCGAAAGCGTCGATCCCGTGCGCCTCGCACGAGCCGTGTTTTCCGTGGTCAATCACCACTTTTCTTCGGGAGAAGTCGAAAAGGTTCGGGCCGTATTGCCGCGGGAAATCCAGTTGCTCTGGCCTGAGCCCTTGCCGGTGCTGGTGTAGTAGGGCGCAACAAGGGGAAGCAAGCCGCCCAGCGCAGGCGGTCCGGGCGGGATACGGCTCAGCTCGGCCCATGTCCCGAGCCGCAGAAGCTCGCGATGCGGGGGAGAGGCTTGGGCGGTTTTTTTCGCCGCAGGTGGGGCGGTGCGCTACCGCTCTCCCCGGCTGGGCTTAGCCCGAGCATCCAGGAGGTGGCAGCGTCGGGATGATCCACCAGATTGTGATGGTTCCGGAGCTGGCTTTACCCCGAAAACGGAAGTTGGAGCGAAAAAAACGGCGTTAAATCGCGTGGCACGCCGCCGCATGTGGCGGGTCGGAATCCAACTTCGGCGAAGTCGGGATTTGCCATTCCAAAACGCTCTCGATGAGGGCGATGTGCTTTTGGA
>JBEIUI010000073.1:0-17067 GCA_040374425.1 Verrucomicrobiia bacterium
CGGGGCGGGTGGTGCGGCTGAGGAGGAGACATGGCGATACGGGGCCATTCATCGATCGGTGCTGGCGGGGTTGCTCAGCCAAGTTGGCCAGCGCCAGGAGCGGAACACGTATAAAGCTTCCGCCGACCGGCTCGTTACGGTTTTCCCGGGTTCAACGATTTACGAGCGGGCGGGGAGCAAAAAAAAGCAAAACCCCGAAGCCGCCGGGAAGAACAAACCGGCCGGGCCGGCGAGTCGCCAGCCGCAGTGGATCGTGACCGGTGAGATCGTGCAGACCTCCCAGCTGTTTGCCCGGAACATCGCCCGGATCGATCCCCAATGGGTGGTGGACCTCGGAGCGCACCTCTGCAATTTCCGCCACGTTTTGCCCCAGTGGAATGCGCGCGCCGGCCGGGTCCTGGTTTGGGAACGCGTGCTTCTGCACGGTCTCGAACTCTCCAAACGCCAGGTCGACTACGGGCGGATCAATCCCGGAGAAGCCACAGAAATTTTCATCCGCTCTGCGCTCGTCGCCGAGGAGGTCCAGTTAACCGATCGGTTTTTCGCCGAAAACCGGAAGTTGCGTGAGAAAGTGGAATCGGCTCTCACCCGGGTGCGCAATCATCGGGTGGAGGATTTGGACGAGGCGTTCTTCCGGTTCTACGCGGCCCGCCTGGAGAAGGTGTCCTCCGTGCACGACCTTAATCGGGTGACGAAAGAGGCGCTGAGAAAAGAGCCCAATTTTCTCTGCGCCACGGAATCGGACTTGGTGGGGGAAGTCCAATATGACCGGGCATTGTTTCCGGATCACGTGGAGTTGGGCAACGCGGTGATTCCCCTGAGCTACAGCTACGAGCCGGGCGCCGAGGGCGACGGGGTCACGTTGAAAGTGCCTCTCTCCGTGGCGGAGCGGCTCAGTGCCGGGGAGCTGCAATGGATGGTGCCGGGGTTGCGCGAGGAACAGGTGGGCGGGTTGCTGCGGGCCCTGCCAAAAACCGTGCGTAAACAGCTCATGCCCATCGAACCCAAAATCCGCGAGGTGCTCGAAGGGTTCACCCCGGGTAAGGGCGATCTGCGCGTCGAACTCGCCCAGTGGATCGCCCGGAAATATAGGGTCGCCATCCGGGCGGAGGATTGGCGCGATCTGCCCGATTATCTCCGGCCCCGCGTGGAAGTGGTGGACCGGCACAACCGCACCCTGGCCGCTGGTCGGGATTTGGGCACCGTCCACGCGGCCATCGAGGCGCGCGGGGATCCAGTCCGATGAATGGGAAAAAGCCGCCCGTAAACACGAACGCCGCGGGATGAAGTCCTGGGCGTTTGGGAGTTTGCCGGAGTCGTTGGTGGTGGAGGAAATCGCCGGGGCCCCGCTGCTGGCGTATCCGGGTTTGAAAGTGTGCGACGGGGCCGTGGACCTGGTTCTTTTCAGGAAACGCGAGGAAGCCGAGGCGTTGTCCCGGAGCGGACTGCGGTGGCTGGGGGAACTGGCGCTTCAAAAGGAGGTGGCTTGGCTGGGCAAAGAATTGCGTCTTTTGGCGCGCCGCATTGCGGCGGAAAACGATCCTGGCCAACGGCGGGCCGGTTCATTTGGGGCGGCCCTGAGCGAGTTGACCCTCGCTCCGCGCGGTTCCGGAGATTCCCGCCCGGAAGGGCACTGGGATCCCGAGCGGCTGCAGACGGCGGGTTTCCAGCATGTGCTGGATCATTTGTTGCGGCTCGAATGCCCGCTGCCTCTTGAGGAAAAGCGTTTTCTGGACATGCTCGAGACGGCCCGGGCCCAGCTCCCAGCGGTGACTTATCGGCTCGGCGAACTCACCCAGCAGATCCATTCGCTGCGCCGGAAAATCCTTCAGAAACCCAAGCCCTATCCGGGGCTTGAAAAAGACGTGGACCGGCTCGTGGCCGCGGATTTCTTGGAGCGAACCCCGCATGCCCGGTTGCCGCATGTGCTCCGGTATTTGCGGGCCATTGAAGTGCGGGCCGAACGCGCGGCGCTGAATCCGTCCAAAGACGCCGAAAAAGCGCGTCAGTTGGCGCCGTTTGCCGGCTGGGAGACCCGGGTTCCCGTCGTGAACAGGGAGGCGTTTGGCTGGATGCTTGAGGAATTCCGGGTGTCGGTGTTCGCGCAGGAACTGGGCACAGACCAGCCGGTGTCGGTGCAGCGGTTAAAAGCGCTGGGCGGAATGTAACCCGGCCCGGGAGGGTAGCGGTTAGTCGGAATCCGGCCCGGCGGAGGACGTCATGGAAGCGCCAAGGAAAGCGCGTTTGCCGTCGCGCCAGCGCCTCCAAGCAGCCGGGGACTTCAAGGCTTCGGCCAGCGCCGACCCGAGCTCGTAAACCGTCAGGTCGAGGCCCTCGGCGTGGTAGGCGTCAAAATGCGCCTGCATCGTCTCGCCGAGCTCACGCAAGAGTCCCGGATCGTGGGCCCCCGGAAACTCCAGGTCCTCGGGATGATCGTGGATGTATTGGCAGGCGCTCAGGTCGGTGGAATGGCACCGGCGACAGGTGTGCGGTCGCACCGGATACACGCTGCACCGGGCGCCCTCCAGCAGCGGGCACGGCATATTCCGCGTGGCATGTTCGAAGGGGGTCATCCGGGTCACTTGCGCGGCATGGGCTTCGAGCCGCTCCGTGAATGCGGCCATGGCTTCCGCGCTGAAATTCCGCCGGACATGTTCCGCAATCAAAAATACCTCCGGAGCAATCACATCCACGCGCAGGGAACAACACAGAGCGCAGCCTTCCCCGCAAGCGAGTTTCACCTGGTCCCGAGCCACGGCGGTCTCGCTTCGCTCCTGGAACGTCGCAAGCGCCCGGCTCAACGCACCGTGGTACGCCTCCGGATGCCGCGCATTGCGGAGCGCTCCGCTTAAAAGGACACCGGAATCGGTTTCTGGGCGCGCTTGGGAACTCATTTTCGGGGGTGGCTTGGCGCTCCGGGAACGTGTCCGCTGCGGAACCGTGTCAGGCTTCGGGTCGGCGGATACGGAAAATCCGGTTCACCTGCGGCTCTGCCTTTTCTCAGCCAGCAGATTGTGAAGTTTGATGTCTTCGGCCCGGGCCAATTTGGCCGTGGCGAGCAACTGCGCGTTGATCTGCATGGCCCGCGCGGAATCCCGCGGCGGTTCCTGATGCCATCCTTGGACCACGGCGGCGTATCGCAATAACGCGTCCAACCAAGGTTGGGACGTGGGGTCGAGCCGTTCCCGGGCTTTTTTAAGGATTTCGACCTCTTTATTCACGAGATCCTTCTGCAGGCTCGACGCGTCATTCGGGCGTGGCGAGCGGCACGGGGAACAAGGCTGGCACCGATGCGCTCAATCACCTCGGATGAACCGTCCGCGCTGAAGATCTTATAGCGCCCGCTCGAGTGCCCGAGCAGGAGCCGCGCAGAGAGATGATTTGGCGATTTGAGGAGCACGCCCCGCAAGGCCTCGAGGGTGTCGGGATCCTTCAGCAGGGCTTCCGGATCCGCGCCGGGCGCGGAGAGCCTCTGTTGGATCGCTTCAAACCGGCTGAGGGCTTCGGCGATTTCCCGGCTGGGCTCCGCGGCGGCGTAGAGCTGCGCATCCTCGAAGTTGTTGACGGCGAAAATCTGGACCGCAGAAAACGCGGCCGGGCCGTCGTTAAGAAGCATGTCGGCCACCTGCCCTCCGTTGCGTTCCGGCACCAAAATCCTCTTCGCGCCTCCGCGAGCCGCAGCCGTCACCCGGATCAATGCGCGCGACACCGGGAAAACCGTGCCGTCCGGGCGCAGCATCCCGAACGCCGCGCAACTGGGCGCGACGCTCCAGTCGCCGAGCATGGATGTTAGGAGAATGGCGATCGGGAAATCGAACGCCACGGTTTCGTCCGGCGCGAGCACCTCGCTGAACGCGACCTGGCAGCGCGCCTGAGGCTTCCAGTCTTTGTGCAGGGTCTGGAGGTGTTGCCACACGGCGTCGAGGCCGGCACGGGTCCCCAGGCTGAGGTTCTGCGTGAGTTGAATCGGTCCGCCGTCCGCCGCGCCTTGGTCGGGAGCGAGTTCCGTCGCCGTGAGCTGCACATTGCCGGCGGGAAGGTTACCAGTCGGTTTGGAGAGGAAAAGAGGTGCCCCGATCTTCGCCGTCGTTCGTTTGAATGGGCTGGCCGTCGAGACGGCGGGCACCGGCGTTTTTGCCCCGGCGTTTGTGTTGAGCGGGAGGCTGGATTGCGGGCGCGGCGCTTGGGCGAAACCTGAGCAGAGCAAGAACCCGTAGCAGAAGGCTGCGGATGTTTTCCGCAAGCCTGAGTGAAAGCGGAAAGGGGTGCGGGAAAACACAGTGTCAGCAGGCAATGAATCCTTCGGCATAAAATCGCGGGCGGAGTAAAAGCGGCGGGGCGGAATTCGACAACGAAATATCCCGGAACCCGCGTGTGAACCGCCGATTTGTGAGAAAAAAAATGCCGGGGAGGGGACTCGAACCCCTACTCTGTAAAGAACCAGATCCTAAGTCTGGCGCGTCTGCCAATTTCGCCACCCCGGCGGCTGTGACCTTTTCGCTCCACCGGCGCCCAAGCGGGCCTGGATGGAAACGGGCTGTCCTGCGGAGATGAGCTTCAGCCCCTGGCGGCTCCGGATTTCGTTCTAGGCCGGCCAGGAAAGCGATGCACCCACTTCAGCGGGCCGCGCAGTGTAGGAGAGATTGGTTCGGGTGCAACCGCAGAGTTCCGGGTGGCTCAATCAGCTCGATGAACGGCGGGCAGTTGGGGCAGGGCGCAGCGGTCATGGGGTTGAGCCCCCAGAGGGAGCCAAGCGTCCGTTCCCAGGCTGTGCGGCGATTTTTCCTGTGAGACAAAGACAGAGAACAGCCGCTTTAGTTGGGGAACGCTCGGAGCGGCCGCTCGATGGGAATACTCGATGGGAATACTCGATGAGGGGGAGGCGATTGGTCTTGGCGTGGAGAGGCGTGATGTTGAAGGGGAAACGGGGAATGAGGGGGAGGATGTCTTGGCGGGCAGGGAGGGAACGCAGGGGTGATTTATGGACGTGATCCGAAAAACGCCGGCGGACTTTAAATTGCCGCCCAACTTGACCGATTACGCGCAGGCCTGTGCCGAATTTTCATGGGAAGCCGTCGGACGCGAGTTTGACGGGCTGCCCGGGGGCGCCGGGTTCAACATCGCCCACGAAGCGGTGGACCGGCATGTGGCCGCCGGGCACGGGGAGCGGGTGGCCATTCGCTGGCTGGGAAGCGAGCCCGGGGTGAGCCGGGATTTGAGCTATTCCCAGCTCAAGGCCCAGAGCAACCGGTTCGCCAACGGGCTTCGGGTACTGGGCGTGGGCACCGGGGATCGGGTGTTTGTGTTCACTGGGCGGATCCCGGAACTCTACATCGCGGCCATCGGGGCGCTGAAAAACCGGAGCGTGTTTTGTCCGCTCTTCTCGGCTTTCGGGCCCGAGCCCGCGTTCCAGCGGCTGAGCCGGGGCGATGCCCGGGTTTTGGTGACGACGACCCGGTTGTATGAGCGCACCATTGCCGGGATCCGGGCCCGGTTGCCCGGACTGGAGCACGTGCTTTTAGTGGAACCGGGCGCCGCCGTTCCCGGGTGCCGCTCTTTGGCGGAGTTGATGGCAGGGGCGTCCGAGGAATTCGAGATTCCGCCCACCGATCCCGAGGACATGGCGCTCGTGCATTTTACCAGTGGTACCACCGGGATGCCCAAGGGAGCCGTCCACGTGCATCGGGCGGCTTGGATGCAATGGATCACCGGCCAATGGGTGTTGGACTTTCATCCGGGCGACATTTTCTGGTGCACGGCCGATCCCGGCTGGGTGACGGGCACGGCTTACGGGATTTTCGCCCCGCTTTTGCACGGGGTGACCAACGTGGTGGATGAAGCCGAGTTTGATGCGGAACGCTGGTACCGCATTTTGCAGGATCAAAAGGTGAGTGTTTGGTACACAGCCCCCACCGCCATCCGCAGGCTGATGCGGATGGATGCCCAGCCCCGGGCCCGGTATGAGTTGGAGGCGCTCCGGTTGATTCACAGTGTGGGGGAACCGCTCAATCCGGAGGCGGTGCACTGGGGGCAGCGAAGCCTCGGCCTGCCGATTCATGACAACTGGTGGCAGACCGAGACCGGGGGCATCATGATTGCCAATTTTCCGTTCATGGAGATCCGGCCCGGCTCGATGGGCCGTCCGCTGCCCGGGATTGAAGCGGCGGTGGTGTGTCGGGTGGGCGGGGGCGTGGAGGTGCTGAACGAGCCCGGGTTACCCGGTGAACTGGCCCTGCGCCCGGGGTGGCCCTCAATGTTCCGCGGTTATCTGCATGAGGAGGCCCGGTATCAGAAAAGTTTCGTGGGCGGATGGTATCTGACGGGCGACTTGGTGCGGCGCGATGGGGACGGCTATTTTTGGTTTGTGGGCCGCAGCGATGACATCATCAAGACGGCCGGACACATGGTGGGGCCGTTTGAGGTGGAGAGCGCTTTGATGGAGCATCCGGCGGTGGCCGAGGTGGGCGTCATCGGAAGACCTGAACCGATTCTCGGCGAGGTGGTAAAAGCCATGGTGGCCCTGAAACCCGGGTTTTCGCCCAGCGACGCGTTGCGTTTGGAGTTGCTCGGGTTCGGCCGGAAACGATTGGGATCGGCGGTGGCCCCCAAGGAAGTCGAGTTTCTTCGCAGCCTTCCCAAGACGCGCAGTGGAAAGATCCTTCGCCGTTTGCTTAAGGCCCGGGAACTGGGCCTGCCCGAGGGGGATCTTTCGACGCTGGAGCCGGAGCCATGAACGCGGGAAAAAATGCGGGCGGCCCGGCGGCAGGAGTCAATCGGCTGGATTGGCTGCGGGAGATGCTGCGGATCCGGCGGTTTGAGGAGAAATGTGTGGAGCTTTACAGCGGCGGCTCGATCCGGGGTTTTCTGCACCTCTACATCGGGGAGGAAGCCGTGGCGGTGGGCACCGTGGCCTGTCTCGGGCCGGAGGACGCCATTGTGGGCACTTACCGGGAACACGGTTATGCGCTGGCGCGGGGGGTGCCCTCGGGGGTCGTCATGGCGGAGATGTTCGGCAAGCGGGAGGGCTGCGCCCGGGGCCGTGGCGGGTCGATGCATCTCTTTGATGCCAGGACCCGGCTCTACGGGGGGAATGCGATTGTGGCCGGTGGATTGCCGATGGCGGTGGGATTGGCGTTGGCGGATCAAATGCAGAACCGAGCCCGGGTGACCTGTTGTGTATTTGGAGAGGGGGCCATGGCGGAGGGGGATTTTCATGAAGCGATGAATCTGGCGGCCCTGTGGAAGGTGCCTCTTTTGTTTGTGTGTGAGAACAATCTCTACGCCATGGGCACACCCGTTGCCCTCGAACTTGCCGGGACGGATCTCGCCAAACAAGCGGGTGCCTATCAGATGCCGGCCGCGTCTGTGGACGGGATGGATGTGGACGCGGTGGCTGTGGCGGTGCGGGCTGCCGTGGAAGCGATGCGATCGGGTGCCGGCCCGTTTTTTATCGAATGCCGCACGTATCGGTTCCGGGCGCATTCGATGTTCGACGCAGAGTTGTACCGGGAAAAGGCGGAGGTGGCCCTTTGGAAAAAGCGGGACCCGATTCCCGCGTTCCGGGAGCGGCTTCAATCGGAGGGCCTTTTAACGGAGTCGTCCTGGGGCGAAATGGAGGCCCAGGTGGCGGAGGAAATCCGGGAGGCGGTGAAGTTCGCCGAGGCGGGAACCCCCGAGCCGGTGTCGGAGCTCACCCGGTTCGTTTACTCGGAGCCTTGTCCATGAGCGCTACCCCGAGTGAATGGACGTATCGGGAGGCGGTGAGGGAGGCGATACGCGCCGCGCTCCGGGGGGATCCGCGGGTGTTTTTAATGGGAGAAGATGTGGGGCGGTATGGGGGCTGTTTTGCCGTGAGCCGGGGCCTGCTGGAGGAGTTCGGGCCGGAGCGGATCCGGGATACACCGCTCTGCGAGTCGGGGTTTGTGGGGGCGGGGATCGGCGCGGCCTTGGGCGGGATGCGGCCGATTGTGGAGATCATGACGGTGAACTTCAGTTTGTTGGCGCTGGATCAGATCCTCAACAACGCGGCGACCTTGCTGCACATGTCGGGAGGGCAATTCCACGTGCCCTTGGTGGTGCGGATGGCTACCGGGGGCGGCAAACAACTCGCCGCGCAACATTCCCACAGTTTGGAGGGGTGGTATGCCCATATTCCCGGTCTCAAGGTGCTCACCCCCGCAACGGTCGCCGACGCTTATGGGATGCTGGAGACGGCGCTTGCGGATCCCGATCCGGTCCTGATTTTTGAGAACCAGACCCTTTACAACCGGGTGGGGCCACGGGAATGCGCCCCGCAACCGATATTCGGGGCGAAGATCCAGCGGCAGGGAACGGATCTGAGCATTCTTACCTACGGAGCGAGCCTCTGGAAGGCCCTCGCTGCGGCGGAGGTCCTAGCCGAGGAACGCATCAGTGTTGAGGTGGTGGATCTGCGGGTGCTGCGTCCCCTGGATGAAGAGGCGCTGACCGCGGCCGCAGCGAAGACCCATCGGATCCTCATCGTGGACGAGGGTTGGCGCAGCGGCGGGATTTCAGCTGAAATCAGCGCCCGGTTGATGGATCGGGCTTTTTTCGATCTGGACAGCCCCGTGGCGCGTTTGTGCGCGGCGGAAGTGCCTCTGCCGTATGCCAAACAGCTCGAGGAGGCGGCTTTGCCGGGAGTCGATACGATCGTGGCGGCTGTGAAAGGAATGGTGCACCATCATGGGTGAATTTCGGATGCCGAGTCTGGGCGCTGATATGGAGGCGGCGATTTTGCGGACGTGGCGGGTCAATCCCGGTCAAAAAGTCCATTGCGGGGATATTCTTGCGGAGGTGGAGACCGACAAAGGACTGATTGAGATTGAGGTATTCGAGGACGGGACGGTCGATCGGATTTTGGCGGCGCCGGGCAACAAACTGCCCGTCGGCACCGTGTTAGCCACCATTGCAGCCGGGGAGCCGGGCCCAGCAGGGCCGCTTCCAGCAGGGCCGCTTCCAGCAGGGCCGACACCCGCGGTTTCTCCCGCTCCGGGCGAAGGCCGGTTCAGGGTCTCGCCGCTGGCTCGGAAGCGGGCGGCGGAGGCGGGCGTGGATTTGAGTCGGGTGACGGGCACCGGACCGGGGGGCACCATCCAAGTCGCGGATGTGGAACGCGCGGCAGCCCAGGGCGCGGGAACGGTGCCCTCAGCAAAAGAAGAGGCCTTATCCATGGCGCTTCGCCATCGCCGGGCCATTGCCGCCGCCATGGCGCGGTCCAACCGGGAGATCCCGCATTATTACCTGCAGACCCGGATCGATATGAGCCGTGCGTTTGCATGGCTCAAGGAAATCAACGCGCAGCGGCCGATGGAGGAGCGTTTGTTGTCAGCGGTTCTTCTGACAAAAGCGGTGGCGCTGGCTTTGAAACAGGTGCCGGAACTCAACGGATTCTGGCTTGAGGAGCGGTTGGTTCAAAAACAGGCTGTCCATGTCGGGTTCGCCATTGCGCTGCGAGAAGGGGCGCTCATCGCGCCGGCTTTGCATGACGTGGATTCGAAGTCTTTGGATCAACTCCGCGCCGCCCTGAGTGATTTGATTGCGCGCGCCCGCGCCGGCCGGCTCAGGAGTTCGGAGCTGAGCGATGCCACGGTTACCGTGACCAATCTGGGGGATCTGGGGGTTGAAACGCTTTTCGGGGTGATTTATCCGCCTCAGGTCGCCTTGGTGGGTTTCGGCAAGATCCGCGAGCAACCCTGGTCGGAGAACGGCATGCTCGGGGTGCGCCCCGTGCTGGTGGCCACCCTGGCGGCCGATCACCGGGCGACGGACGGGTTGCGCGGAGCGCAGTTCCTGGGAGCTTTGGAGCGGTATCTCAACGCGCCGGAAACTTTATGACCGAACAGGAAGTCCATTTGGGAATCAAGCGGGCGCTGAGTAAAATCGCTCCGGAGGCGGACCTCGACTCCGTGGATGCGCAGGCGCCTTTTCGCGAGGAGCTGGCCTTGGATTCGTATGATTTTCTCCAACTTTTATTGGACTTGCATCAGGAGTTCAGCGTGGAGATTCCGGAGTCAGATTACGGCAAGCTGAGGACCCTGGAAGGTCTGCGCGGCTATCTTTTAACCAAGACAACCGGGCGAGTTGCCCAAAAGTGATCGGGCCGACGAGTCAGCACCAATCGAGACACTCAGGCTGCGGGTTGCGTGCGGGTCTTTGAAAAATTGAGGCGGCCCACACTGCGGTTAAGCGAGGGTGAGGCAGGAGATTTCCGGCGGGCAATTGAAGCGCATTTTGTGCAGAGACCCTACTCCGGCGGTGACGTGAATCCAGCGCTCGTTCCACCGGTGGAGCCCACGCACAAAGCGTTTGTCGCGGACCGGCGCCAACGGCTGGCCAATCCATGGAAGCGAGAACTGGCCCCCATGGGTATGGCCGGAAAGGATCAAGTCCCACCGATACGGCGCAAGCGCGTCTTTGGAATCTGGGTTGTGGCAAAGCACGATGGTCGGCGCGTCTGCCTGAAATCCCTGAGCCGTTTGGAATTGGAACGCTTTTTCAGGGTCAAACGCCCGGTCCCAATAATCCGCCAGACCCACCAGCCGAATGCGCCGGTCCCGGATCACCAGCGGCTCGGCGGTGTTGTGGAGGAGCCGTAGATTCGCCTTTTGCAGAAGAGAATGCACGGTTCCCGGGGCGGGGCTGGTTCCGGCGGGCCCCATAGCCGCCCCTCCGTCGTGATTTCCGAGCACTGCAAAAGCGGGTGCAACTTTGGCCAGTTTGGAAAGGACCGCCGCGTAGGCGTCCCAATCCGGGCGAGGTTGATAGGCGGTGATGAAATCGCCGGTGACACAGATCAAGTCCGGTTTCCAGGCCAGGCCCCGCTCGATTTCCCTGTCGAGAAAGTTGAGGGGCATGGGATTGGCGTGCAAATCCGAAAGGTGCAGCAGCTTGAGTCCGCCCAGCCCCAGGGGCACGGTCTGATGCGTTTCCTTTACCCACCACGGCTCTCCATACCGCATCCAAGCGGCAGTGCCGAAGCCCACTGCTGCGATGCTCCCCAAAAAGTGACGGCGCGAAATTCGGAGCGAACTCATAGGCGTGATTTGAGAGTGGAACAGGGGTTGAACTCCATGGGAAGAGTGGACACCTGATGGGATCGCATTTCCAAGGAATGCTGCGGGCAGGAGATGCGGCTGGCCTGAGCCGGCGTTTGGAAGAGCGCTGAGAGCGCGCGCCGTGTTTTTTCTTCCCAAGGCGTTGGCCCGGGCTGGGATGGGTTGGGCCTTTGGCCGACAGCGCATATCCCGGGGTTCTCCCAAACTGAGCGCCCTGCGTGTGCGTCTCTTGCTTCAGCGGTGAGGAGGCAGGCGGGACGCCGGTCCCAGGTTGAGAGGCGAGCGCGCTCCGCAAAGCAGACTTCGTGAAAAAGGAAGGGGCCATGCCGATGTTTCGAATTGTTTGAGGGGGGTGGCTGGCTACGCTTTGGTGCGCTGGCGCGGGGCGGGCATTTGGCCGTCCTTGTCGTTTCCCTCGGGAGCGACTGCGGGTATGCCTTGATCCGACTCCGAACAACCGACTGCTCTGTTCCAATTTTCTGAATGAAACGCATCCTTCTCTTCATTTTAACCAACCTGGCGATCATGGTGGTTCTCGGGGTGGTGGCCAGTGTCACCGGCGCCAACCGATTCATCGGTGCAAACGGCCTGAACCTGGGCCGTTTGCTGGTTTTTGCACTTCTGATGGGGTTCGGCGGCGCTTTCATCTCGTTGCTCCTCTCCAAAACCATTGCCAAATGGACCACGGGCGCGCAGGTGATCCGCACCCCGTCCAATCCCACGGAGACATGGCTGCTGGAGACAGTGGCGCGGTTTGCCGAGAAAGCGGGCATCGCGATGCCGGAGGTGGCCGTTTACGAGGGGGACCCCAACGCTTTTGCGACAGGAGCGACTCGGAACCGTTCGCTGGTGGCGGTATCGACCGGGTTGCTCCGGGCGATGCGGAAGGAGGAAGCGGAAGCCGTGATCGCTCATGAGGTGGCGCACATCACCAATGGCGACATGGTCACGCTCACCCTCATCCAGGGGGTGGTGAACACGTTCGTCATTTTCATCGCACGCGTCGTGGGGTTCGCCGTGGATTCCTTTCTCCGCAAGGACAGCGAGAACGACACGGGCCGCGGCATCGGTTACATGGTGGCCGTGATGGTGTGCGACTTGGTTTTTGGTGTCCTCGCCAGTGTCCTCGTCCTCTACTTTTCCCGCCAACGGGAGTTCCGCGCGGATGCGGGTGCGGCTTCGCTCATGGGTTCGCCTGAGCCGATGATGAATGCGTTGCGCCGTTTGGGAGGGATGCAGGCGGGCGAGTTGCCCAGTCACGTGGCCGCAGCGGGCATCAACGGGCGACGGGGTTGGTCGAGTTTGTTCTCCAGCCATCCCCCCATTGAGGCGCGGATTGCCGTGCTCGCCGGTGGAAGCGGGGGCTCCGGTCGCGAGTGAGGATTTTGGGGCATTGAACCAGCGTATTCATTTTTTATCTGTGTTAACGCGAAAGGCCAGAACGTGACAGGAGCAGAAAGTTTCGCTACCGGGCCGATGTGGGCAGGCTTCATCGGGTTCATGCTCGCGATGATCGGGCTGGACTTGTTCGTGTTCGGCGGGCGAAACGCGCATCG
The DNA here is from genome assembly GCA_040374425.1 of Verrucomicrobiia bacterium. Classification (GTDB taxonomy): domain Bacteria; phylum Verrucomicrobiota; class Verrucomicrobiia; order Chthoniobacterales; family Chthoniobacteraceae; genus CAIURC01. Next base: position 12,632 of record JBEIUI010000073.1, read on the forward strand.
GGTGAGTGTGCGAGAGGCTCTGGCTTGGACGGTTGTGTGGGTCGCCCTCGCGTTCTCGTTTGCGGGACTTCTCTGGTGGCATTTGGACGGCGCGCTGGGCCGGCCGGATGCGAATCGCAGGGCGTTGGAGTTCATTACGGGTTACCTGATCGAGCAGTCGCTCTCGGTGGATAACATGTTCGTTTTCGTGATGATTTTCCGGTACTTCGCTGTGCCTGCGGAACTCCAGCGCCGGGTGCTCCTGTTCGGGGTGCTGGGTGCGATCGCGATGCGGGCGGGGATGATTCTCGCCGGGGTGTGGCTGGTCACGAAGTTCGGCTGGCTTTTGTATGTCTTCGGCGGGTTTTTGCTGGTCACCGGGATCAAGATGCTGGTCTTTGCGGATCACGAACCGGATCTTGAAAAGAACCCTCTGCTGCGCTGGTTACGCGGGCATTTGCGGATCACCGGGGAGTTTCATCGGGAGTCGTTTTTTGTCCGCAAAAACGGCGTGCTTTGGGCAACTCCCATGTTTCTCGTGCTGCTGCTGATCGAGGCGAGCGACGTGGTTTTTGCCGTGGACAGCATCCCGGCCATCTTCGCCGTGACCACCGATCCGTTTCTGGTGTTTACCTCCAACATTTTCGCGATCATGGGGTTGCGCGCCCTTTATTTCCTCCTCGCGGACATGGCGGACCGATTTCACCTGCTCAAATACGGGCTCGCCATCGTGCTGGTTTTTATCGGAGCCAAAATGCTCGCCGCGCCGTGGTTCCATGTGCCCATTCAATGGTCCCTGGTGTGTGTGGCGCTGATTATTTCCCTCTCCATGGGGGCGAGCCTGGCCATATCGCCCCGTAGCCGAAACAAGGAGGTCCTTCCATGAAAACACCCACAGCCGTCGAACATGATGAGTTGGGGCGCTTGGTGGCGGTTCGTTTTGATTCTGTGCTGCCTTTGCCGGGCGCGCCTTTTGAAAGGTGGCTCATCGGCGTGGACGGCTCCGAGCATTCCTTGAAAGCCGTGGCGCATGCGGTGAAGTTCGCGGGTGTGGTTCACGGTTTGGCGTTGGATCTCATTGACGTGGTGCATTGGCGTTCCAAGGAGGCCGCCGAGGAGTTGCCGGCTCTGGGGCTTGAGGAAACGCGTGCGGCTCGGGAGATCATGGATGCGGCCGGTGTGCCGTGGCGGTTGCACGTGGTCATGGGCGAGACCGCCGCGACGGTGGTGAGCCGGGCCGAAGCGCTCGGGGCAAATGCCATTGTTTTGGGCAGCCACGGACAGGGGGGCTTCAAGGCCATGCTGCTGGGGTCTGTCGCGATGGAGGTGCTCCATCGGGCCAGTGTCCCCGTCTGGATTGTTCGTTAAAGCGCGCCGGTATCCCACGCGGCGTTGCCTCTCTTGATTCCATGAGCGATTCGGTTCGCTCGGCTCACGTTCGTGGACGGATGATCCATTTTCTGAATTCCTCGGCGCACAACATCAGCAGCGCAAATGGGAGAATGAAAAGCCAGGTCGCGCCGGGAATCGGCGCTGTGAGAAAAATCGCGTTGCCCCAGGGACTGTAAACGATGAGAGCCAGAAAGAGGGCTTCGATGAAGACCCCAATGAAGAGCATGGGGTTGCGTCCGGGGGCGGCCTGAAAAAGTGAGGTGCGTTCACTGCGGCACAGGAAGACGGCGACCATTTGCAGACAGACGATGGCGCTCAAACAGCTGGCTGTGGCCTGCCGATAAAGGGTGTCGGCGGTTCCCAATAGCCCGCCTGGCTGCCAGCCGCCCCTGTGGAGAGTGAAAAAAAAGGCCGACATTGCAGCGAGCGCCTCGATCAGCCCCAGGAAAAGGTAAGCGCGAAAGATCAAGGGCCAGTCAAAAAGCCGTTGGTTGCGCTGTCTGGGGGGCTTTTGCATGACGCCCGGCTCGGCTTTTTCAGCGCCCAACGCCAGTGCCGGCAGGATGTCCGTGCCCAGATCCACCGCCAGGATCTGGAGGATCGTGAGGGCCAAGGGCAGTTTGAAGAGGGCAAATCCCAGGTAGGGGACGAATTCGGGCACGTTGGAGGTGAGCACATACGTGAGAAACTTCCGGACATTGCTGAAAATGGCGCGGCCCTCCTCGATCGCCCCCACGATGCTCGCGAAGTTGTCATCCAAGAGAATCATGTCCGAGGACTCCCTTGCCACGTCGGTTCCCGTGCGTCCCATGGAGATGCCGATGTGCGCATGTTTCAAAGCGGGCGCATCGTTGACGCCGTCTCCCGTCACCGCGACGATGTGGCCTTTGCGTTTGAGCACGTCGACGATCTGCATTTTCTGTTCCGGAGCCACCCGCGCGAAGATCAGTTCCGGTGCATCCAAGGCAAGCTGCAGCTGGGCCAGCGAGAGTAATTGAAGTTCGGGGCCGGTGATCGTACAGGGGGTTTCCGAGACGACGAGCCCGATCTGTTTGGCCAACACCAAGGCCGTTTCGGGATGGTCCCCGGTGACCATGATCACTTTGATGCCCGCGGACCTGCATCGTTGGATCGCCTCGGGCACTTCCGGGCGGAATGCGTCTTCCAAGCCCACCAACCCCGTAAAAACCAAGCCGTGCTCCAGAGTATCCCTCGGGGTGGCGGCTTCCACGGAACGGTAAGCAAGGGCCAGCACACGCAGACCTTTCTTCGTCATGGTTTGCTGGGCGTCCACGATTTCCTCGCAGTTTGCCGGGGCAAGCGGCTGGCTGCCGCTGGGGGTTTCCACGGCGTTACAAAGTGGGAGCACGGCCTCCGGCGCGCCTTTGGTGTAAAGGCGGAGGCCGTCGTGGACTCTGTGCAGCGTGGAAAGCCGTTTGCGCTCGGAGTCGAACGAGATTTCATCGACCCGCGGATAATCAATCACATCCGGGTCCGCCGCCTTGGCCATTTGCACCAGCGCGATTTCCGTGGGGTCGCCCAGGAAGGTTTGGGCGTCAAGTTCCTGCAGGTCGTGGCAGTTGCGCGCGCATTCCAGGAAACGCGGGGGGGTGGTTGGGCCCGGGTCGTGCGTGGTGACTTGGCCCGGGATGAAGACCTCCCGCACGACAAGAGCGTTCTCCGTAAGGGTGCCGGTTTTGTCCGTGCAAATGACGGTGGTGGATCCGAGCGTTTCCACCGCAGGCAGGTGGCGGATCAGCGCATTGCGGCCGGCCATTCTTTGCGAACCCATGGCAAGGGCGAGAGTGACGGTGGGGAGTAACCCTTCGGGAACGTTCGCCACGAGGATGCCGATCGCGAAAACCAAGTTCTGCCAACGGGGCAGTCCGAGCATTTCACCGACTCCGAAGAAGAGCACGGCAATCGCCAATGAAATCCAGGCGATAATCCGGCTGAGCCGCGCGATTTCACTCTGAAGCGGGGTCATCGGCTCGGTTGCCGATTGGGTGAGCACGGCGATCCGGCCGAATTCGGTATGTGCGCCCGTGGCAAAGACAAGGGCGGTGGCCTCTCCCGAGATAAGCCAGGTTCCAGCGAGCAGGAGGTTGCGGTGCTGGAGTGGGGATGAGTCGTGGCAGGGTGCTGTGTCCCGGGAATGAGGCAACGATTCCCCGGTGATGGTCGCGTTGTTCACCCGGACCCCGAAGGCTTCAATGAGCCGGCAATCCGCAGGGATTTGGTCCCCGGCCGAAATCTGGATCACGTCGCCGGGCACGATTTCCGCCGCGTTGGTTTGAAGAACGCGTCCAGCCCTCAGGAGCTTGACCTTCCGGGGGAGGAGATCCCGAAGCGCCGCGATGGCCCTTTCGGCGCGGTATTCCTGCCAGAACGAGAAAATGCCGTTCACGACAACCACCCCTAGAATGGCGCATCCCAGGGTCGCCATGCCTTGCCGGGGTTCCCAGGAGTGCACGAGAAAGGCCAGCCCGGAGGCGACCCAAAGAATCAGTGCGAACAAATGGGTGTAACCTCTCAAAAAACGGCGGCCGAGGGATGTGCGGGAACCCAGGGGAATCTCATTGGGCCCGAACTCCGAGAGACGCCGGCTTGCTTCGAGCGCGTCGAGCCCCTGAGGCTGCGAACACAGACTTTTGAAGCATTCCTCCAGGGTGATGTTGTAAATCTTCATACCTTTGGGCGGGTCGTAGGGGGGGCGTTTAAGTGCCGCAGGAACTCAGTCCGGGAGCGCGGAGCGCAATCCCCGTGGCGAGGACTTCCCCGGGTTTGCTGACTTGCCGACACACGGTGATGCCTTTCGGCCCGAGCCGCCGCGCGTTGCGAAGAATCCTGCGGACTTCTCGCATGGAACACGCGCAGGGCATTTGCGGAGAGGAGAGAAGCAGTCGCCGACATGAGCTTTGCAGTGAATTCCCGGAGAGGATGATTGGATTCGTTCCAGGAGGGGAACCTGAGTGAGTGCCCCGGGTGCACCGGTGGAGGTGGATTGGGCGCGATGCCGGCGAATCGGAGACTCGCGGTCGCCGGGATCGAGGGTCCGCTCTGGC
>JBEIUI010000088.1:0-15113 GCA_040374425.1 Verrucomicrobiia bacterium
CCCCCCCCCCCCCCCCCCCCCCCCCCCCCCCCCCCCCCCCCCCCCCCCCCCCCCCCCCCCCCCCCCCCCCCCCCCCCCCCCCCCCCCGCCCCCCCACGGGGGGCGGGGGAGGCGGGCCATATGAGCATTGATTACCGGGGTGTGCCGGGGCCTTACGGAAACTTCGGCGCATTGGAACGGTATGTGGGCAACAGCCAGATTGCCGGACGCGCCCTGGCGCTTTACGGCGCGGCGGGTGTGGAAAAGACCCTCGAGCAGTGTGCGCCTGCTGAACTCGACCGAGCGGCGCGCTTGGGGGATCCGATTGCACGGGAGGTGTGGGAGGCGGTCGGGGAAGAGGTTGGTGCGGCTCTGGCGAACATCGTCTGGTTGCTCAATCCCGACACGATTGTCATTGGGGGCGGCGTGGCCAAGGCGCGGGAACTCATCTTCGAGCCCATCCTCAAATCGCTTCGGGAACGCACATTGTCCGTGTTTCACGAGCGCCTGCGGGTGGTGTCGGCCACCTTGGATAACGACGCAGGCATCATCGGCAACGCGGCCCTGGCCTTGGATTCCCTAGCTTCCAAGTCGAACACGCCCTGAGAACTCCCCAAGGATGACTTTGTCTCCCCGCCCAGTGCCTCCGGAAAACCCGGCGCGCAAACGGCGTTTCCCGCGAGTTACGCAGCGCGAACCGGAGCTGCATGAGGACGACCGGAGTGAGTGGAAACACCAGCTCCTGGCAAGTTTCGCCTGTCTGTGTTTTGCGCTTTTGGGATGGGCGTTGGCGCCCGGGAATGAGGGTCCGCTGTCATGGGGCGCGCTGGGCTGTTATGTTCTGGCGTATCTGGCGGGGGGTTACCATACCGCGCAGGAGACTTGGGAACGGCTCGTTGAGGGTGCGCTCGACGTGCATTTTCTGATGCTCGCAGTTGCGGCGGGAGCGGCTGCCATCGGCAAATGGGGCGAGGGGTCCACCCTGCTCTTCCTCTTTTCTTTCTCGGGTGCACTGGAGCATTACGCCATGGAACGCACCCAGCATGAGATCCGCTCCCTGTTCCATTCCGCGCCCAAAACCGCCACGGTGCTGGATCCGGGCGAGGCGGGTGAACGCGTGGTACCGGTGGAGGATTTGACGCCCGGGATGCGGCTGCTCATCAAGCCCGGGGAACTCTTCCCTGTGGATGCCGAGATTGCCAAGGGGGAGACCGCTTCCGACGAGTCCAACCTCACGGGGGAAGCGACACCGGTTTCAAAGGCGGAGGGCGACCCCGTGTATGCGGGCACGTTGAACCTCTGGGGCGTGGTGGAGGCATTGGTGTCCCGGCCGCCGCAGGAAAGCGCCCTGCAGAAGATCATCCGGCTCATCCAGAGCGCGCAGCGCAACAAAGCGCCCGCCCAGCGGTTTACGGACAAGTTCGGCACGGCCTACACCTATGGCATTCTTGTCCTGACGGCGTTGATGTTCTTCCTCTGGTGGACGGTTTGGGGCCATGCGCCGTTTGTTTCCGAGCCGGGGCGGCCCTCGGCGTTTTATCACGCCATGACGCTGCTGGTGGTGGCCTCCCCCTGCGCCCTGGTTCTTTCCATCCCTTCCGCCGTGCTCGCCGCCATTGCCCGGGCGGCCCGCGGCGGGATCCTCTTCCGGGGAGGCGCGGCGGTGGAACAACTCGCTGAAATCCAAGTGGTGGCCATGGACAAAACCGGCACCCTCACCACGGGCGAGTTGCGCGTTGAAAAGGTGGAAAGTTTCCCGGCCGGTCGCGAGCAGGAGGTGACGGCTTTGGCGTATTCGCTGGATCGGCATTCCAATCATCCCCTCGCCCGGGCGGTGACCCGGTATGGGAAACGCAACCGGATCAACCCGCTGGCGTTGGATGAGTTTCAGTCTGCCACGGGCCATGGCATGCAGGCCCGGTTCGAGGGCAAACCGGTGCGTCTCGGGCGGAGAGATTGGGTGAGCGAAAAAGCGGCCTTGGTGGCGGCCGAGCAGAAATCGGACGGGGTGGGGGTCTCGGAGGTGTGGCTCTCGTGGGGCGATCTGTTGGGGCGCATGGTGCTGCGGGATGACGTGCGGCCCGAGGCGGGGGCGCTGGTAGAATCCCTGCGTCGGCTCGGGCTGCGATCGGTGGTGCTCACCGGCGATCGCCAGAGCGCGGCGGATCATCTCCGGACGGAGCTTGGGTTGGACGATGTGCGGGGCGAAATGAAGCCCGACCAGAAGCTGGCGACCATCGAGGAGCTCATGCGCGGGGGGCAGAAGGTGGCGATGATCGGGGACGGCGTAAATGACGCGCCGAGTATCGCTGCCGCCCATGTGGGGGTAGCCATGGGGGCCCGGGGCAGCGACGCGGCGCTGGAGCAGGCGGCCGTGGTGCTCATGAACGACCGGCTGGAGAATTTCCTGGCCGCTTACGAGCTGAGCCGGATGGCGCGCCGGATTATCCGGCAAAATGTGGCGATTTCGCTGGGGGTCATTGTGCTGCTGGTGGCGCTGGCGTTGATGGAGAAGATCAAGCTCACCCACGGGGTTTTCGGGCATGAAGGCAGCACGTTGCTGGTAGTGAGCAACAGTCTGCGTCTGCTCTTTGTCCGTTCAAAGCCGCGCAAGAACCCGGCCGGATATTAAAGGAGCTGGTAGGCGTCCACGTCCACCGTGACGATCACGTCTGCGGGGAAGGTGAGCTTGTCGAGCACGTCTTTTAACGCCCGGGTCAGCCGCAGAATGTTCCGGGTCCGGAGCATGAGCTGGAAGCGGTAGTTGCCGTGGGATTTTTCCAACGGCGCCGGGGCGGGATCGTTGAGGGTGGTGCCTTCGGGTAGCGCCTCCTTGAGTCGGCGCGCGAGGGTTTGCGCGGAGAACTCCGCCCGGGCTTGGTGCGGGGACCGAATCGCGATGAGCAGGAGATGGGTGAAGGGCGGGTAATCAAACTGCCGCCGGTGCAGGATTTCCTCCTCCCAGAACCCCTCAAAATCGTGGTGCCGCGCAAACTGGATGGCGGGATGGAACGGCGTGAAGCTCTGGACAAACACCTCGCCCTCCACGTCGCCGCGTCCGGCCCGGCCGGCCACCTGGGTGAGCAGCTGGAATGTGCGTTCGCCTGCCCGGAAATCCGGCAGGTGCAGCCCCATGTCGGCGTTGATAATCCCCACCAGGGTCACATTCGGGAAATGCAGGCCTTTGGCGATCATCTGGGTGCCCACCAGAATATCGATTTTCCCCGTGCGAAACGCGTTCAGCGCTTCCTTGTAGGAATCCCGCCGGGTCATGGCGTCGGCGTCCATGCGTTTGACCGCCGCTTTGGGAAAGAGTTTCGCCACGAGGTCCTCCACCTTTTCTGTGCCTGTGCCGCTGTAGCGGATGTTCGGGTCCCGGCACTCCGGGCATTTGGAGGGCGCCACGGCGGTGTGCCCGCAGATGTGGCAGATGACCCGGTTCTGGGCCCGGTGAAAGGTGAGCGCCACCGAGCAGTTGGGGCATTCGCAGACGTAGCCGCAGGCGGGGCAGATCAGGGATGTGGAGAACCCGCGCCGGTTGAGAAAGAGGATGGTCTGTTCTTTTTTGGCGAGGCGATCGTGGATGGCGGTGATGAGTTTCTCGCTGAGGATGGAGGATTTTTTGGCCGCCTCCATGCGCATATCCACAATCCGGATGTAAGGCATCTTCTTGTCATCCACGCGGCCCGTGAGCTTGAGCATCTCGTATTTGCCCTGGACGGCGTTGTGATAGCTCTCCAGGGAGGGCGTGGCGCTGCCGAGCAGGATCGCGCAACGCTCCATCCGGGCCCGGAGCACCGCAACGTCGCGCCCGTGGTAACGCGGGGTTTCCTCCTGTTTGTAGGAGTTCTCGTGTTCTTCATCGACCACGATGAGCCCAAGGTTCCGACAGGGCGCAAATACGGCGCTACGGGCACCAATGACGATGCGGGCCCGGCCATCGCGGATCTTGTGCCATTCGTCGTGGCGTTCGCCTTCGCTGAGGTGGGAATGCAGCACGGCCACTTCCTGCTGGGTGGCGGCAAACCGGCTTTTGAAGCGTTCCACGGTTTGCGGGGTAAGCGCAATTTCCGGCACCAGCATGATGGCGGACTGGCCCCGCTCGAGGACGGCTTGGATGGCTTGGAGATAAATCTCGGTCTTGCCGCTGCCGGTGACCCCGTGCAGGAGCAGAGGTTTGGGGGCGCCTTTCTCCGGGGGTTGTTCAATGGCCCGGAGCACCCGCTCGAAAATCTGGCCCTGCTCGGCGTTGAGCTCCAGACGGCCCGCGTGCAGGAAGGTCTCGTTTTGAAAGGGATCCCGCTCGACCCGGGTCGATTCGCTGGCGATCAGCCCTTTTTTCACCAGCGCCTGCACGGCTTGGTGCGTGGCGTCGCACTTTTCGGTGAGCTCGGTCACCGGCACGGGTTGGCCCGCCGCCTTGAGATACACCAGGATCCCGGCCTGGATGGGCGCCTTTTTGCCCAGCGCGGCGAGCGCGTCCGGGCCCGGGGTTGTGAGGAGCCGGGCGTAGAGCTGGGTTTTGTGGGTGACCCCGGCTTTGCGGATGACTTGGGGTAGGATGGCGCGGAGGGCGGCTTCAAGGGAGCAGCAGTAGTAGTCGGCGATCCACGCGCCCAGTTCGATGAGTAGCGGGTTAAGCAGGGGCTCGGCGCTGACCACCTCGCTGATGAGTTTGACGCCCTGGGCCTCGGTCGTGCCCCGGATCTCGATGATCGTACCCACGGCCGTCCGGGTCCGCATCGGGACGCGTACCCGCGATCCGACGACCAAAGGGACAGACCCCGGCCGGGCGGGAAGTTCGTAGTCGAAGGAGTTCCCGCCCGAGTCGTCCACGAGAACTCGGGCGTATTGAGGCATCCCGGCGAACATGAAAGCCGCGCGGGTTTTGACAACGAAAAAGGCGCCCCGGGCGGGGGGCGGCAGGCCTCAGGGGAAAGAATTTCGATCGATGTTTGCGGGTGCCGACGTTTGATTGAGGCGGATGCCGCGATATCTGCGCAATTTGCTGCTGGGTTTGGTGTTGGCCACGTCGGTGGCGGTACCGGTTTATTTGTTGCCGGACCCCGGCTACGCGCTGGCGGAACGGCTGGGGGGCGGCCGATACTGGGCATACGACGCATGGATTGTGCAGGTCGCCCGGAAGCGGAATGTGGATCCAATGCTCATCAAGGCCATTGTTTGGAGGGAAACGGCGTTTTATCCGGATAAAATGGGGACCAGCGGGGAACGCGGTCTGATGCAGGTGGGGGTGGCGGCGGCGACCGATTGGGCGCGGGCGGAAAAGATGGAGACGTTTTTACCCGAGGACCTGTGGGATCCCAAAACCAACCTGGAGGTGGGCACCTGGTATTTTGCCAAGGCACTGGAGCGCTGGAAGAACAAGGCAGATCCGGTGCCGTTTGCGCTGGCGGACTACAACGCGGGCCGGGGTCGAGTGGACCGCTGGATTGCGGCTACCGGTCGGGGGGAAGACGCTCAGGCGGAGGACCTGATGCGGGTCATCGATTTTCCGACGACGCGCCGTTACATTGAGGCGATCACCGCCCGGTATAGGTTTTACCGGGGGCGCGGCCGGATGTAGCCGGTGGCGGATTGGATCCGAGGGGAGGATTGCGGAGTGGGGCGAAAAGAAAGAGCCGGTGGCAGGAGATCCCGCCACCGGCTCGCAAAGTTCGGGGGAATTGCTTCCCTCGGTCTTGATTTAGACGGCTTTTTCTCCGGTCTCTTCCGTGCGGATCCGGACCGCTTCCTCTACGGGAGCGATGAAGATCTTGCCGTCACCGATCTTGCCGGTTTTAGCGGCTTTGAGGATGGCGGCGGTGGCGCTTTCAACGAGGGAGTCGGCGAGGACCACCTCGATTTTGATCTTGGGCAGGAAATCCACGGTGTATTCGCTGCCGCGATAGATCTCCGTGTGGCCTTTCTGACGGCCGAAACCTTTGACTTCGCTGACGGTCATGCCCTCGATGCCCAAGTCGGCGAGAGCGTCTTTTACTTCCTCGAGTTTAAAGGGCTTAATGATCGCTTCGATTTTTTTCATTTGCGTTGGATTTAAATAATGGTCCGGCCGAACCGCCAAACCAATAACGGTTCGACCGGAATTTGTGCAGCGTTCTCTTTCGAGTGACAACGAATGGCTGCGGGCGAATTAGGCCATGTAGCCTTCTTCGCCGTGTTCGCTGATGTCTAGCCCTGCGGTTTCAACCTCGGCTGTCGGGCGCAGACCGACAACCACCTTCACGATGAAAGCGATGACCACAGTGGCCACGATGGAAATCACCAGTGTGAAAGCCACCGCCTTGAGCTGGACGCCCAGGAGGCCGCCTTCAGCCACGAGTTTGGCAAGGCCGTTGGCCTTGGTGTAAGTGGTCTCGGCGATGTTGGCGTTCACGCTGCTGGTAGCAAGCACGCCCGTGATCACCGCTCCGAGGGTTCCGCCCACGGCGTGCACGCCGAAGGTGTCCAAGGCGTCGTCGTATCCGAGCGCGCCCTTGAGATACATGACCGCAATGTAGGGAATCACGGCTGCCAGCAGGCCGATGATCATCGCGCCGGTGGAGTCCACAAATCCGCAAGCCGGGGTGATCACCACGAGGCCGGCCACGATGCCGGAGCAGAAGCCGAGGATGGAGGGGTGGCCTTTGAGGACCCACTCGATCATGGCCCACACGAACCCGGCGGTGGCCGCGGCGAGCGTGGTGGTAGTAAAAGCGTTGGCGGCGACCCCGTCAGCGGAGAGAGCGGAGCCGGCATTAAACCCATACCAGCCCACCCAGAGCATGCCTGTGCCGACCATACAGAGAACCATGCTGTGAGGCGGCATCTTCTCTTTGCCGAACCCGAGGCGTTTGCCGAGAATCAAGCAGAGCACCAGAGCGGACCATCCGGAGGTCATGTGAACCACCGTGCCGCCGGCGAAATCGAGGGCGGGGATTTTCGCGTCGCCATTCCACGCGCCGTTCATGAGACCGGTGGCGCCCCAGACCATGTGGGCCATCGGGAAATACACCAGGAACATCCAGAGGGCGATAAAGAGCAGGACCGCAGAGAACTTCATGCGTTCAGCGATGGCGCCGACGATGAGGGCGGGCGTAATGATTGCGAACATCAGCTGATACATCGAGAACACGTTCTGAGAGACCCAGGCCGTGTAATTCGTGTTGGGAGCCGAGGTCACCCCTTTCATGAAGAAGAACTCGGTGCCGCCCAGGTAAGGGCTGCCGAAGCTGGTGCCGAAAACCAAGCTGTAACCGAAGGCCCACCAGAGGATGGCCACGAGCCCCGAACAGGCCAAGCACTGGGCGCACACGCTCAGCACGTTTTTCTTCCGCACCAGGCCGCCGTAGAAGAGCGCCAGGCCGGGTAGAGTCATGAAGAGCACCAAGGCTGCGCTCACCATGATGAACCCGTTGTGCCCAGGCCCGGGAACTCCCACCGAGGGGGTCGTCAGACCTTCGGGCAAGTTGCCTTTGTCGTCCTTGAGCGATGCCGAGGGGTCCGTGTTGTTGATGTAGGCTTCGAGACCAGCGATCCGCTGTTCCAAGGTTGGAGTCGGTGTCGCCGGAGGCGTTGCAGCCTCCGGAGCAGGGGCAGCGGCTTCCGCCGCGGGGGCAGCGGCTGGAGCTGCGTCCTGAGCCAGGAGCGGGTTGCTCAGAGTGGCCCAGGAGAGGGCCGCAGCGAGAGCAAGCGTGTAAAGGTGAGGCGTTCGTTTCATGCAGTTTAGGGATTGTCTCTTGTTAAGGTGATAACCCGCCCGGGATCGGCACCCGGCGCTTCAAAGTGCGGCCGGGAACTCCGAAACAGAGTCAGGTCATTTGACGAGCGCCACCTAAGCACCCCTTGTGCCAATGGCTTCAAACTCTCATTCTACAGAGAGCTTCTCAAATCCCCTGAGAAATCGATTGCGCAAAAAACGCCAAAGCGATCAGAGGTGTATAGAAAGATGCACAACTGCGGGAGCGGCAGGTTCCGATGCGAGAGGGGGGGTAAACCCGAAACTCCGGAATTTCAAAGACAGCCCATTTTCTCGCGAAGCGAAGAGCGGAATGCAAATAACTGAACGCCAGCGCCTTTCGCTTTGGGTGTCTCCGCACGTCCGCGCGAACTGCGGATCCCAAGCTCATCCATTGAACCCTTGCTCGCTGCTGGCGAGAAAGTGACTCGGGAAGCCCCTTGGATTCCCGGGCCCGGGCAGCGCAGAACGCAGTGCCGGCTTTAGAGGGCGTCTTCCCCGGACTCGGCGGTTCGAATCCGGAGAGCGTTATCCATCGCGGAGATAAAAACACTGTCCTCCCCGGTTTTACCGGTTCGGGTTGCTCTCACGATGGCTCCGGCGGCGATCTCTACGATCGCGTCGCGCACCACGACCTCCACTTTGATCTTTGGCAGCAAATTCAGAGAGTAACCGCCGCCTCGATAAATCTCCCCGAGTTGCTGTGGTGGCCCGAATCGTTTGACTTCGCTCACCGTCAAGCCCTCCAGGCCCAAAACGCCGAGGGCATCTTTCACCTCTTCAAGTTTGAAGGGCCGGATGATGGCTTCGATTTTTTTCATGAAACGTCGCAGGGAAGGGCGCGTATGAAAACCGCTCGGACCCGAAGCGCAGCTCGCTCAATTTCCGTGGGTTTGGTTGTGACAACAAGAGGGCCTCGGCGGGAGCCGGGGCGGTTGGCAGCCGGATGGAACGTCCCGTGATCACATCCGCGGCGATAGCAGTGCCCATGCCAACGAAAAATACGGCGGGTTTTACAGAGACAGGGAGCTGCGGTGCTGGAGAGGGCGAAGCTGGGAACCGTTCAGCTTGGCCAAAAAGGAACAGTCCCTGCTCGATTTTTTAAAGCCGTGCGATTACTCCTTCCGGGTCGTCCGGCGTCATTTTGGAGTTGCTTTGCCGTCACTTTCAAATTTTCTGACAACTGGTACTGTTCGCGCCGACTAAGATCCGCGGAACAGTCAAAACGACATCGCTGGAGTCTTGCCGCTGGAAAGTGCCGCAAGCGGCTGTATCCGAGGGATTTCATGGTGTCGGAACTCCACATTTTACAGCGTGCCCAACCTTTACACAGCCCGGAGTAGCGCGTCCCCAACTGGGGCGCTTTTCTCTTCCTTGCTTTGCACAAAACCAGACACCGGTTTTGACTCCGCCCGATTTCATGCCTGCTAGAACGACCCGATCGGTCAATACTCGGATCCGTGAATGGCCTCGCAACCTTATGGGTCAATTCCGCCGGCTCTCCATCGAGCCCTTTCGCTTCCGCCTCCTGTGAATTCCGTTCCCGGATCGATTGTCTGCCTTCCTCCTATTTTCATCCAATGAAGCCTGTTCGTTTTCTGCTCGCCGTCCTGTGTTTCTGGACCCTTCTCGTTCTCCCTGCGGGACTTCTCCTTGCGCAGGGGCGTCATTCTGAGCGGGCGGCGATCGGCAACTTCGATCGTCGGGAAAGCCTGCCGGCGGGGGCTGCGTCGCTGAAATCGCTGGTGGGAGCGGAGGCGGCGCTCAAGGGACAGTTGCCAGCCGTGCAAGTGGAGCGACATCCGGTGACGGGTTCGGCGCGGTTCATCGGCTCGCCCCGCAGCTTTCTGACAGGGCCCAAGGGCGCGGGGTTGGCAGCGGGTGCCGCGGCGGGGGCGTTGCCCGAGTCCGACTCCCTGCGGGGTTTAAAGGCCTTTCTGAGCAGCCAGCGCGCGGTGGTCGGCCATGGGGAGGAGGTGCTCAATGGCGCTGCGGTGGAGCGCGACTATGTCGACGCGCACAACGGACTGCGGACGGTGGTTTGGAGGCAGCAGGTGGGCGGGATTCCCGTGTTCGAGGGCCTGCTCAAGGCCCATGTGACGCGGGCTGGGGAGCTGGTCAATGTGGGCAGCGGCTTTGTGGCCGACGCGGAAAAGGCGGCGGACAACGGATTGCCCAACCGCGCCCAGGCGCTGGCGACGCCGAAGATCTCTGTGCGCAGGGCAGTGGCCCTGGCTGCGGCGGAATTGGGGGAGTCATTGAAGGAAACCGCTCTTGCCTCCAAACCCGGGCCCGCTGGCCCCACGCAAAAGCAGCAGTTCCAGCATGCGGCGTTCGGAGACCTCAGCGCGCAGTATGTCTGGCTGCCGGTCGACGCAGAGACGCTGAGGCTCTGCTGGCAGGTCATCCTCACCAGCAGAAAGCGCGGGGAAATGTTCCGGGTGCTGGTCGACGCGGAAACCGGTGGCGCGTGGCTGCTGCACAACCTGACCCACTACATTAGCGACGCGAGCTACCGGGTTTTCACCGAGGACAGCCCAACTCCGATGTCGCCCGGGCTGAGCGTTCCCGGCAACGCGCAGCCGGCCGAGGTGGCGCGTGTGCTGGTGACCACACCCGCGCTGAGCCAGACGGCATCGCCCAATGGCTGGATCGACGATGGGGTGAACGAGACGCGAGGCAACAACGTGGACGCGCACACGGACCTCGACGACGACGACGCGCCGGACCTGCCCCGGCCGCAGGGGGCGCCCTTCCGGGTGTTTGATTCGCCCCTGAATCTCACTCAAGACCCGAGCACCTACCGCAACGCGTCCGTCGTGAATCTCTTCTACCTCTGCAATATGATCCACGACCGGTTTTACGGCCTGGGTTTCACCGAGGCCGCGGGCAATTTCCAGATCAACAACTTCGGCCGGGGCGGCGTGGGCGGCGACGCCGTGCAGGCCGACGCCCATGACGGAGGCGGCTTCAACAACGCCAACTTCTCGACCCCGCCCGACGGGGGGGCGGGCCGGATGCAAATGTACCTTTTCAACGGGCCGACGCCGAAGCGGGACGGCTCATTGGATGCCGAGATTGTGATCCACGAATACACACACGGGCTGAGCAACCGGCTCGTCGGGGGCGGAATCGGCATCTCCGCTTTGCAGACCGCGGGCATGGGGGAAGGCTGGTCGGATTTTTACGCGCTGTGTCTGCTGGCGAAAGCCGGAGACAATCCCGCCGGGAACTACGCCGCGGGAGCCTACGCAAGCCATCGTTTGGCCGGGCTCCAGCAGAACTACTACTTCGGGATCCGCCGCTATCCCTACAGCACCAATCTCAGCGCCAACCCGCTGACGTTCAAAGACATCGCGGTCGCGCAGGCCAGCGACCATGGGGGGATCCCGATGAATCCCATCTTTGGAAGCTTTAACGCTGCCGATGCGACCGAGGTGCATAACATGGGGGAGGTTTGGTGCTCCGCCCTTTGGGAGGTGCGGGCCAATTTGATCGCCAAACACGGGTTCGACACGGGGAACCAGCTGGTGCTTCAACTGGTGACGGACGGCATGAAGCTCGCGCCCGCCAACCCCAATTTTCTCCAGGCGCGCAACGCCATCCTCCAGGCGGATTTGGTCGGCAACGCCGGGGCCAACAGGGGCGAGATCTGGGCCGGATTCGCCAAGCGCGGCATGGGAGACAGCGCCACATCGCCGTCTAGCTCATCCACCGCCGGGCTGAGCGAGGCTTTCGATCTGCCATCGGCACTGGAGGTCACGGACTTTTCGACGCAGTTCCAAGGTCCGCGTGGCGGACCGTTCAATCCCGCCTCAGGCACGTTCACCCTCACCAACTACAGCGACGCGGCTCTGAACTGGAACGTCAGTCAGGCGCCGGCTTGGCTGAACCTCTCCCCGAGCAGCGGCACTCTGGCGGCGGGCGCCTCGGCCACCGTGACGGTCATCCCCAACGCCGCCGCAGCCAGCCTGCGCGTGGGGTTAAACGCAGGCAGTGTTGAGTTTAAAAACCTCACGAGCGGCGCCACCAGGGTGCGCGGGGTAAAGCTCCTTTGCGGTGGGCCGGAGTATTTTACGGAACTCTTTAGCAACGACGACAACGACACTGACAATCAAAGCTTCTCCTTCTCGCCCCAGGATTCTTCGAACGGGTATGCCGTGAGCCGCACGAGCGTCACGAGTTTCCCAGTGGCTCCGGCGGGAGGCACGATCCTGACCCTTACCGACGACGATGCGGTGAAGGTGGATCTTGCCGGCGGCAAACAAGTCCGGCTTTACGGGGAGGTCTACTCAAGTTTTTACGTCGGCAGCAACGGCTACATCACTTTCACCGCCGCGGACACAAGTCCGACCGCCTCTTTTGACAGCCACTTCGCGCAGCCCCGGGTGGCGGCTTTGATCGCCGATCTCAATCCAAGCAACCTGGATCCCAACTTGGGGCGGTTTGTTTCTTGGAAACAAATGCCCGACCGTGCCGTCGTCACGTGGAGCGGTGTGCCAACCTACCAAACGTCCGACTCCAACAGCTTTCAGATTGAGCTCTTTTTTGATGGTCGGATCCGCATCACTCTCCTGGCTCTGGGCAACTCGGGCGGTTTGATCGGGCTTTCTGTTGGCGGAGGAACTCCCGCTAACCTTGTGGAGAGTAATTTCGCCGCCTATCCCCTGAATCAGCTGCCCACCATCAGCGCGATCCCCAACCAGACCCTCATCCAGGATACGGCGACCGGAGAACTTGCGTTCACCGTGGGAGACAGCGAAACCGCAGCGGGCGCTCTGACGGTCACCGCGGCTGCCCAGAGCCCGGCCCTAGTGCCTGCCGAGGGATTAATCCTCGCGGGAACGGGCGCGAATCGGACCCTGCGGGTGGTGCCTTCGCCGTCCGGCACGGGCTCGACCGAGATTTTAGTCCAGGTGACCGACGAACTTGGAGCCAGCTCCTCGACGAGTTTCACGCTCACCGTGAATGCGCAAGCGCCTCTGATCGATACCGTGGCCAACGTGCTTTTGATTGAAGACGCACCAATCGCGCCCGTGGGCTTGACGGGGATCCGTTCCGGTAGCCTGGGGGCACCCCTGCCGTTGACCGTCACCGCCAATTCAAGTCGGCCTGATCTGCTTCCTAATCCGGTCGTCCAGTACACGACGGGAGGCACCGGGGCGACCCTGCTCCTCAACCCGACGTTTTTGGGCGAAGGCATCGCGTTGGTGACGGTGACAGTCAGTGACGGCCGGCCTGAGGGCGGGACGACCACAACCACCTTCCAGGTGGAAATCCGGCTGCGCAACTTCGCGCCCAGTTTCCAAAAGGGCAGTGACCAAGTGGCGCTCGAGGATTCGGGTTTGCAGAGTGTTTCACAATGGGCCACGGGCATCAGTCCCGGCCGGGCGAGTGAGGCGGGGCAGGTGTTGAATTTCGAGCTCATCCATGATGCACCGGGCCTCTTCAGTGTTCAGCCGTCCTTGAGCGACATTGGAACGCTCACCTACCAGGCAGCTCCTGACGCATCTGGTATCGCGACGGTTCAGGTGCGGCTCCGGGATAACGGCGGCACCAACTATGGCGGGGTGGACACTAGTGCGCCGCAGACGCTCAAGATCACCATCAACCCGGTGAACGACACGCCGAGTTTTGTGCCGGGAGCCAACGTCAATGTGCCGCTGGGAACTCTCGCGTATTCCGGCCCGGGCTGGGCGTCGCAGGTAAGCGCAGGCCCTCCCAATGAAGGCGCCCAAGGACTGAAGTTTTTCGTTGAGGCGGCGGACAAGAGCCTGTTCTCCGTGCAGCCCGCTGTTTCCCCCACGGGAACCCTCACGTTCACTCCCGCGCCCAAAGTCAGCGGGGACACGGTGGTTTACATCCGTCTCGAGGACACCGGCGGCACGGACTTTGGCGGGGTCGCCGCCACCAGCACGACCCAGTTCAAAATCGCCATCACGACCAACGCCAATCAGGCCGGCGAATTCAACGGGTTGATTGAGCCTTTGGTTCTGCCTGCCACCTCCACCCAGCATCTGGGTCTGGCCAGAATAAACATCGCGCGCGGCGGCGCTTTCTCCGGGAACCTCAGGCTCGGGGTCGTCAATTACCCGATCCGCGGGAAATTCGACGAGTCCGGCATCGCGCGTTTCGGGAAAACCAACGAACCCCAGGTGACAATCCTCCGCAAAGGATTGCCGTCCTTGGTTGTTGCACTCCAAGTCGATGTGCTCAACGGCACCGGCAAGCTTCTGGGCACGATTGCCGAGGGGAACACCCCCGTGGCGTCGATTCAGACGGACCGCCTGCTTTACACCGCGGCGAAAGCCCCCAAATCGCCCAACCTCAATGTGCCCGCTGATATTTTGGGTGTTTCCACCGTGGCGCTTGCCCCGGCGGCGGATCTCCCTCTCGTGGCCTTTCCTCAGGGTTACGGTATCGGGGTTCTTACGGTGGCAGCCTCCGGAAGAGCGACTCTGGTAGGCAAACTGGCTGACGGTTCTCCGGTGAGTTATTCCAACGCTGTGGCCATCGGGAAAAAGCTCCCTCTTTACACCACTTATGCGCTGCCCAAGGGGGCCGTCGGAACGCTCTCCGGCTGGGTGCCTCTCAATAATCCGACGGACCAGGACGATTTCGAGGCGACGCTGCGCTGGTTGCGGCCGGTCACGACGTCCCCGACTTATCCCGCGGGCTGGCCCACCGGGATCCCGCTCCAGCTTCAAGGCTCGCGCTGGCTTCCTATGGCTGCGAACGGTGCACCCATGCGGTTTCCCGGGCTGATGGCGACCGGCTTCAGCGGCAACATCCTGATGAAATTCTCCGGGGGTTTGCTCCCGGGGGCTGGATTCCAAGTGTCGGCCAATTTGACCAATAAAAACGCCATCGTCCCGGTGGGGATCAATACGCAGTCCTTGAGCAGCGGCTCCGTCGGGGCCACGGGGCTCTCTTCCGGCAGCTTCAACCATCCGGTGACGGGGAGTAAACCCCGTTTTGAAGCGGTGATTCTGCAGAAACGCAGACGCGCCTTGGGATTCTTCCTCTCTCCCCAAGAGAGCGGCGCTGTTCAAGTCGAACCGCGTTGAGGCCTTGGCGCATCGAGGTCGAACGGTCGGGGCAGGCGCGGGCGGCGCTTTATGGGCGCTGCCGCGGCGCCCCGTTTTTTCAAGAGAAACGGGGAATTGTTCTCGGGGGGGGCCGGGGCGATAGGTGAAACTTGAATGATTCTGGGACGGGGTCTTGCCGCCACGGGTGCAGACCGATCCCCAGCCCCAACGTATCGAACCACTCCAGCCCTGAATCAAGCCGCGGGTCGTCTCCGCCCTCACTCGCGAGCCGAGCCGTGTGCGGGCACCCGAACCCCGGCCTAGAGGTTGGCGCATTGCTCTGTTTTTACTGCCCGACCCCAACCGGGGCG
>JBEIUI010000105.1:0-12194 GCA_040374425.1 Verrucomicrobiia bacterium
AATTTGGCTAATATTCCTGCTTCGGAATGGTGGTTGAATTCATCCGGCGGCTTCCCAAAGTTTTAGCAGGCGCCGAGGTTATTAACAGCCTGCCGGGCTTGAGCTGGGGGGGCCCGCTCCGCCCGCAGTATATTAATAACCTCGGGACACCTATACGGTGGTCGAGCGAAGCGACACCAGCGGACTACGGTCTTGGATGCCTTCGGCATGCCCGGTGTCCAGGGTGTGATTTCGGCGGAGCCCGGTTCCTGCGCATCCGCGGCGATGGCTCCGGGTTCTTCAGGGGTGTTGAGGGAGGAACCCCAAATCGCGCTGGAGTTCCTCCGCGGAGGCGGTCTCGGCCCGGGTGCCCGGGGGCATCTCATACCAACCCGGATCCTGGTCGTAGCTCTCGAGCTGATCGCGCACCTTGATGTTGGTGTACATGCCCCCCATCGTGATCGCGTCATACGGCCCGTGGGCGCCGATCATGGGGAGGCTGTTGCGCGGCACTTTCATCCCCATGTCGCTCATCTCGGCCATGCCCGTGTGTCCCATGGTCATGTAGCCCGGCACGGATTTGCGGATTCGGGCGTCGAGTTTGTCGGTGTTGATCCCGATGAGGTTGGGCAAGTCGTGCCCCATCTGGTTCATCACGTGATGGGTCATGTGGCAGTGGAACGCCCAGTCGCCCGGGTTGTTGGCGATAAACTCCACGGTGCGCGTGCTGCCCACGGGCACAATCACCGTCACCTCCGGCCAGCGGGCGCTCTCAGGGATCACGCCGCCATCGGTTTCCGTTACCCACCATGTGTGCCCGTGGAAGTGGATGGAATGATGGTCCATCGCGGAGAGGTTGCCGATCCGGATCCGGACGCGGTCCCCGGTTTTAACGAGCATCGGCGCGGTGCCCGGGTAACATCTCCCATTGAGGGTGAGCAGGTTAAAGTCGCGCATCTCGTTCGGGTCGGGTCGGTGTGTTCCGGGTAGCAGCTTCCATTCGCTCAGCATGTAGGCGAAATCGCGGTCGGGCAGCGGGCCGCTGGGTTCCCGGGGATGGATGACAAAGAGCCCCACCAAGCCCAGGGCCATCTGGGTCATCTCGTCGTGGTGCGAGTGGTACATGTAAGAGCCATGCTGCCAGAGGGTAAACTCGTATTTGAAGGTTTCCCCGGGCGGAATCGCCCGCTGGGTAAGCCCGCCCACGCCGTCCATCCCGTTGGGCAGAATAATGCCGTGCCAGTGGATGGTGGTGGCTTCGGGCAGTTTATTGGTGACGTAGATGCGGACCCGGTCGCCTTCCACCGCCTCGATCGTCGGCCCGTGCACCTGCCCGTTGTAACCCCAGCATCGGGCTTTTAAGCCCGGCGCGAACTCGTGATCGCGCACCTCCTCCGCCACTAGGTGAAACACTTTGACGCCGTCCACGAGCTTCCACGGAAGCGTGGTGCCATTGAGTGTGATGGTCGGTTGATAATGTTTGCCGGGTTCGCCCGGTTCCGGATGCGGGGCGCGTGTCCAGGCGGCGGCTTGGGGTTTGCCGTTCGCGGGTTTTGGGAGAGCGCTGGGATGTATCGCAGACTGCGCGCCCGCAGGGCGATTTAGGGCGGTGGCCCCGGCCAAGGCGGCGGCTCCGGTCAACATCTGGCGTCGAGTCATCATGGTTTTTGCTGGAGTAAATCGGCTTTCCCGGGAGTGCGGCCCCGCAGTGAGCCGCCCACGGTGCGTTCGAGTTCCGCGCGGGCGGCCCAGTAATCGCGGAGGGTTTCCACGGCTTGGTGCTCGGCCTCGATTTGTTCGGCGCGCGTTTCAAAGAGCTGGGAGCTGCTCACCAGCATTCCGTTGTAATACAGGAGCATGGTGTCGGTGATGGCCTGGCGTGTAGGCACCACCTGGGTTTGGTAAAACCGGGTTTTCTCGCGCAGGGCGGTCAGTTTGACGTGCTGCGCACGCACCTCGGCGCGGATCCCGATGGCCAACGCTTCGACTTTGCGTTCCGCCCGGCGCAGTTCGGCTTCGCCCCGCGCGATGCGCGCCTGGCCTTGGTTGAAGAGCGGGAGCTCCAGCGAGAGTTGCGGCCCTGTGAGATGCGTGCGGTCGGTGTCGCGCTCGGTGTTGGCGCCGAAACTCAGGGCTCCCAGATAGCGATAGGTTTTGGTGAGGCCCAGCGCCCGGACCACGCTCGAGAGTTCTTTCTGCGCGGCTGCCAGATCCTGCCGTTGAGCCACTGCGAGGGATTCCAGGCCGCGCAGGTCCGGGTCGCGCTCGGGGAGGTTTGGCAATGTTTCGCCGAGTTCCCAAGCCGTGTCGGGGCCCCAGAGGCTGAGAAGGCGGTTCACATCTTCCCGGTGCTGGCGTTGTGCGGTTTCGATGGCCAGCAGGTCCAGTCGGGCGGTGTTGTAAAGGGCTTGTTGTTTGGCCAGCAGTAGGTCGCTGATGTTGCCCACCTCGTGTTGGCGTTGGGCCAGGTCCAACGCACCTTTTTGAATTTCAAGGATGGTCTGACGGCGGGTGAGCAGGGCGGTGTCGGCTTCCAAGTGATACATGGCGATTTTCACCTCGGCCACCAGGCGCAAAGCGGTATCGGTCACTCGGAGTTGGGTTGATGCCAGTTGATCGGCTGCCACCCGTTTGCGCAGGGGTGTGAGGAGGATTTCAAGCAGGTCGAACGCGACGGTTTCTTCCCAGTTCGCACCGGGCGCTGGCCGGTCAGGGAAACGCACGCTCAGATCCAGGCGCGGATTTTTCCAGAACCCGGCTTCGCGCAGGTCGGCTGCGGAAACGCCGATCTCCTCAAATGCCGCCAGGAAATCGCGGTTGTTCAGCAGCGCGATTTGAAGCGCTCCGGCGAGGTTGAGCGCAGGCCGCAGACGGGCCCGCACCTCCACGAGAGCTTCCTGACGCGCGGCGGCGTTCTGCTGCCAGCGGATCTCCATGCGCGTGCGTTCTTTGACGGTGCGTTGGACCGGCTGGGGGGGCGGCGGCGCCTTTGGACTTGCGGTGGCCTGCAGGCAGAGAACGAGGCTGAAGAGACAGAAAAGGTTAGGGGCGCCCATGATGTTTTCGCGGGTAATCTTCGGGGGCCGGAGCCAACTCGGGCGATCCTGAGACGGGGCCGTACGCATCCCAGTATTCCTGTTCTTTCCGGGCTGCGGAGAGCAACGCTTGGGTTTTGAGGGTCGCCTCATCGGCTTGCAGAGAGTTGATTGGGTCGCGCCGGGCACCTTCGGGGGCCTGGGCGTGGGCGGGACTCGTCGGGCCCTGGGGGATGGGGGGAAACGCGGCGCAACCGGCAAGGAAAAGCACTGCGATAAAGGCGGTAAGAAATGCGTGCATGACCGAGAGACCGGTGGCGCTCCGGGGGGCTGGAGGAAGATTGGACTGGGGGCGCCCGAAAACCATCGGGCGCCCCCAGTTTGTGGATGCGTTGGATTACTACTTCTTGGCCTCGGCGTCCTTGACCATCTTCACGTATTTGGCCGGCGCTTTTTTGAAGTCCTTGATGCAGGACTTGCAGCAAAGCCACACGTCGGTGCCGTCCGCAGTGACTTTCACAGGTTTGCCGTGGTCTCCGAGTTTTTCGTCAGAGATCACGCATTTTGTGAGGGGATAAGACTTCGGCACGCCGGACTCGGCGAACGCGAGAGTGCTGCCCAGGAGAGCTGCGGTGAGTGTTGCGATGAGAGTTTTCATAGGATGAATCGAGTCACGAGTCTGCCGGTTTTTTGAAATGCCGAGGCGCGTGGGCAGACAAGAACACACGGCGCGGCAACGAACTGGAGGGACTTTGTCCTGCCTGAGGTGTCGACCTGAGGTGTTGCGAAGGACGAAGGTCGCCGGGCGAGAGGACCAGGCCGCCGCTGGCGGAAGCCTTTTCGCCGGGAATTTCGATTATGCCAAGCGCGGAGGAGCGTGTGCGCGCAGGCTGCGATGGAGGACCAGTTCGGTGAAAGCCGAGGCTCTCGGCGGCGGGCCAGTGGCCGGGCTTAAGACTCGGCACTTTATGAGAACCCGAGGAGCGGGGCGGAGCGGCGGGAGGATCGCCAAAAGCGGGGTATTTGTCGGCTGTATCCCTTTAAATGCGTCCGGTAGGAGCGCATGAAGCGATTGGCAGCAGGCGCCTTGGGATGCGCCGGGGCAGTCCGGCACCGGGGTTTTATCCGGGCTGGGCGAGAACGTCTGGCAGCAGCTGTGCGAGGCCTTGGCTTGAAACATCGTGGCCAGTCGTCCCAGGGCGCAATGGTTGGAGAGCACAAACCATCCCAGCAGGAGCAACGCGACCAAGGCCGAGCGCCAGAGAGCGAATGCTCTGGGAGGTGGAGCGAATGCTCTGGGAGGTGGAGCGAATGCTCTGGGAGGTGGAGCGAATGCTCTGGGAGGTGGAGCGAATGCTCTGGGAGGTGGAGCGCATGCTCTGGGAGGTGGAGCGAATGCTCTGGGGAGTCGCGGGGCCCGAGCTGGAACCCGGCTCCGTGAAAGTGAGAGGTTTGGCAACGCCTTGAACACTTGTTGTGAGGATAGTTCCCAATCCTGCCTTCTGCAATGGGGGTTTTTTCCCCGGCCCGCCGGGACGAGCCGGGTCGGCTTTTTTTTCCCGACGCAGGCATGGTTGGGCGCAGTCCTAAGGGGGCGGCGAATGTTCGAACCCGCCGGTTTTATCGAGAAACCACGCTTCGACACCCGTCTGCCGGGCCAGATCCCGGGCCTGAGGCCAGGGGGGAGCGAGAAGCGCCGTGGCCCATGCGTCGGCTTCTAGGCACGTTTGCATCCGAACCGAACACAGGTCAGCGGTGCCCTCTACGGGTCGCCCCGTTTGAGCCGACATCACGTGGGACACGGAGCCGTTGCCGAGTTTTTTTCGGGCGCGTGCGAGACCCGAGGTGGCAAGCGCGGAGTCTTGCAGGGTGAGCACTTCCAGGGGGCGTTGCGGGTCGGCCGGATTTTCGATGGCCACGGTCCATGCGCCCCGGGCGCGGAGTTCGCCGCCGACTTCGATGAGGGATTCGGGGCAGCCTTGTGCATCGAGCAGGTCGGCGATTTGGTCCACGGCATAGCCTTGGAGGATCGACCCGAGGTCGAGCGCGAGGGCGGGATCGGACTTGGCGAGGGTTAATTCATCGGGATCCAAGCGCAATTTTTTCCAGCCCACGGATTGGAGCCGGTCTGCGAGCGTGGAATCGGAGGGAGGAACCTGAGCATTCCCCTCGGGGCCGTAGCCCCAGGCGGAGGTGAGCGGTGCGACGGTGATGTCGTAGGCGCCCTGGGAGAGCGCGCTGATTCGGAGCGCGAAGCTGACCAAGTGCAGCATTTCCTCTGAAATGGGCTGGGGCTGAGTGGACCGGGTGGAGTTGAACTGGCTGGTGCGGGAGTCTGTATGCCAGTGGGAGAAAGTGGATTCGATGCGGTCGAGTTCCTGGGTTAACCGGGACCGGAGCGGTTCGGGTTGAGCAGGGGGGGAGCGGAATTTGACGCACCAGGTGGTTCCGAACGCGGTGCCCCGGAGCTCAAAAACTCCCCCCTTCTTCTGCTTAGGGACAGACAAAATCTCTTCGTTGGGGACAGACAAAGAGTGCGGTGCAGACAAAGAGTGCGGTGCACTGGGTGGCTGGGCACGGGGCGTGGCCAGGTGTGGCCGGTATAAAAGGCCTGTCCCTAAGAGCAGGAGCAGCGCTGCACAGGCGTCTTTGGAGGCGAATTTCTCGGTCTGCGAGGCCGTTCTCAGGAATCCCAGCAGGGCGCCCGTCGGGCATCCAAACCGGCAATAGGCCATGGGCACAAAAAGCGACGCCACCAAACCAAGGACGGCGAGAACGGCAGGGGCCAGTGCCGCCGTGCCGAGGATCCAGAAATCGAAGGGCTCAAGGTTGGATAAGGCGAACCCGGGTCGGCAGAGAGCCAATAAAAACCCGGCCGCCAGGATTAGCCCCGGCAGAAGCCGCAGCTTTTCAAAAAGCCGTGTAGGCACCGGGACGGTCCGCGGAGAAAGCCGGCCCAACCATTCCTGGGCTGCGCCATGGGGACAGACATGATGGCAATACCACTGCCGCCGGGTGCCCCAGGGCAGGAGCAGGGCCGCTCCGGCCAGCACCACCAGAGGTAGCGCCTCCCGCCATGGCGGGGTGTTTTTGCTCCAGCCCACCAGCAACCCGAGGGAGAGGAACTGACCCAGCCAGATCCCCAGGCCCGCAATCAAGATCCCCTGCCAAGCCATCCGGGTTTTGCGCCCCCCGCGCAGGCCGCTAAACGCCAGCACAACGGCGCCGCACAAAATCGCGCCCAGAGCCAGGTCCGGGATCCGAATGGCCGACTTTTTGGGCGTGGCCTGGGCGTCTTGGCGGAATTTCTGCCGGAGACCCTCGGCCACGGCGTAACTGGTCTGGGTGGCCCCGGCGACCCCCTCAATTTTTGCGGCTCCGAAATCGAGAGTCTGCCATTGGAGGGTGTTCCATTGGGTAAGGGACGTGAGAAAGGATCGGTCCGACGTAACCCGTTCCACGTAATCGGGCGTGTCATAGGATTTGCGGAGTGCGAGCGCCCGCAGAGTTTTCTGGTCCGGACCCACCGCCACGAGGCATTCGGACGGGCCGGCGTAGCCGGTGACCGTGTCGGCGGCGGGAGAGGTGCGGACCGCGAACCCAAGAATTTGGCCGTTGGAATTGGTGCACTGAAACCAGCCTGGCCTGGGGGAATCGGTTTGGATTGCGGTGGCGTTGGGAAAAAAACGCTGCGTTTCCTCGAGGGTAACCGGGTCGGGGAATCGCAGGGAGAGACTCTTTCCCGTGAGCCGGAGAGCGATGCCTTCGACCATGGCCAGACCGGTGAGGGTGGATGCGCTGATTCCCTCGATTTTTTGAGGGGGCGGCTGGCCGGGCCGCCATCCGAGGAGGCTGCGAGCGAAGGCGGGATCGGCGCGGAGCGCCTGGAGATGGGCGGGGGTATCGGCGCTGTCGAGGATCTGGATCCCGGCGATGCGCTCGGAGGGATCGAGCGCGACGAGCAGGTTGCTGGGGCCGACGTATCCGGTGATTTGATTGGCCTGAGGCGCCGTGGTGAGCAGGGTGCCCAGCACGGTGCCATCGGCCTGGCGTGCCTGTATGGCCCCGTTGGCCAGAGTCCGGAGCTGATCGGCGAGCGGGAAAAAAGCTTTTGCTTCAGCAAGCCCGATCCCGGGCGGCGGGGCTTGCTGGGGGGAAAGGCGCAGGAGCACACAGGCCCCTGCGAGAGCCAGCAACCGCCAGAAGCGCACCGTCGCCGAGCGAAATCGGGAATTCATCCCGGCGGGTTAGGAGGCTGGAACCACCTGGAGCGCGTCCGCCGCGACGCCTTTGTCGGCGCCCTCGGAGCGGAGCACCACGGCGTTTTTGGCGCCGGCCTTGAACTCGTAAACGCCGAGAGAATGAGCGCCTTTGGGGGCGCTTTCGCGTTGGTTGAGTTTGAGGGTCACGGGATCGGTGTCCGGCCGTTCGATGGAGCAGGGCGCGTTGGAGGCGCGGTTTTCATGGCCTGCCCAGTAGAGCCGCACCTCGTATTTCCCCGTGGTGGGCACCTGAAACTCGAACCGGGCTTCGGCCTTGGCGGCGGGCATCGCCACCTGGGCGTCGCCGCCCACGTTCGGGGTGATGCCGGACTTGGTCCAAGTGCCTTTCAAAACGGCGTGTTGGTTGTCCACCACGATGCCTTCGAGTGGGGTGGGGGCGGCGCCTTCTTCGCCCGGGTTGAGGTATGTGGCGAACTGGGGCAGGTCCCGGTTCATCCGGCCCACGGGCTGGGTGGTGAAACTTCGGATCGATGTGTCGAGCCGGGGCGCACCCTTCAGGGAGTCGCGCCGGGTGATGCCGGGTTCCTTGGCCAGCTCGATGAGTTCGGGCAAATGATTCTCGTAAACGCCGCGGGGCGAGGTGTTGTGGGCGACGGCCAGGGAAGCCGCTTTTCCGACGAGTTCCCCCATCATGCCGCCGGTGCGCATCACGCGGATGGTGCCGAGAGCCTGATGCGTGACGCTCACGTTGCGTCCGGCCATGAAGAGGTTGGGCACGTTTTTGGAATAGAGGCAGCGGTACGGCACTGGGTAGCCGTTTTTGCGGTCCACATGGCGGCCGAATTCTGCCCGGGAGATAAACGGGTTTTCGGGGAATTTCTTGGCGTATTGTTCCCGGGGATAATGCAGGTCGATATCCCAGGTGGTGGCGATGAACCCGTCGGGGAACTCGCGGTGAGAGACGATGTCGTCCTGGGTGAGCAGCACATCGCCCTCCAGCAACCGGCTTTCCCGGGGACCGCCGACGTGGGACACCCATTTGAGGGCGGCGTGGGTGTTTTGATCGCGTTGGGGCCCGGTTTTGAGGGCCGTGAACGCGCCAAACAACGCGCGCAGATTCCAGTCCCGCACGAGCTCAAGATCGTCCACGGGATGTTTGTCGAAGCCCGATTCCCAGAACCATTCCCCTTTGAAGAAGGGTTTGTTGTCGAGGGTGGATTTGCTGGGTTTGAGCTCCGGGAAATCGTCCACCGCAAGTGGCAGCGCCCAGGGGGTTTCAGGCCACGCCTGCGGGCTGTCGAGTTGTTGGTAAAACCACATGTTGGACATCCCCATGTGGCCCTTTTCAAGCTGGGTGTATTTCGCCCCCGCCAACGCCCCCACGGTGCCGTGCCCGGTGCAGTCCACAAAAAGTTTGCCGCGGAAAATCCGGTCCCGGCCGGAGCGCACGTCCAGCGCCGTCACCCCTTGAATGGCGGCTCCGGGCGTGTCCTGCACGACGCCGTGGGCGAAGTGGCCCAGGAAAAGGCTCAGCGTTTTTTCGTTCTTACAGACGGCTTCCTTGAGTGCGTCTTTGAAGTCCTCCGGCAGCCCTGGGGAATCCGGGGCGCGATCCGCGAATTCCTCGACGATCTCACCCAGGCGCGGGTATTTACCGCGCAGGGTGCCGCCCATGGCCCAGACCCCGATCTCGCTACTGCCGTTGCCGCCGAGAACGAACCGGTCCTGGATCAGCGCCACTTTGAGCGACTGTCGGGCAGCGGAAATGGCCGCGCCGAGCCCCGCGTAACCGCCGCCGACCACGACCAGATCGAAGTCGCCGGCTTCCTCGGGTTTACCTCCCGGGTTGAGCCAGTTTTTGCGGGCTTCCATGAGGGGTTTGCCTTCGGGAGGCGTGTAGTCGGGGACGTTGCTCAGCAGGAGGGCGTCGCAGCGGCCGTCAAATCCGGTGAGGTCGCGCAGGGCCACTGTGTTTTTGCCCGCCTTCAATGAGACGGATCCGCCGGCCTGCCAATGCCAGTCGGCACCTTCCGTACCGAATTCATTCGGGTGCGTTTGGCCATTGATCACGACCTGGAACCGGCCGGGTTTGCCCGGCGCTTTCCAAGGGGCCACCCAGTCCTTGGTGCGAACCCAGATTTTGTAGGAGCCAGCTTCCGCGACCTGCACGCTGCCGACGGCGTCTGAAACGGGTTTCCCGAGGCCATGTGCCAGCAGGTAGGGGGAGCCGACGATCTGGGTAAAAGAAGTGTCCAGCGCCCAGCCCCCGTGTTGATCCAAGGATTCCGCCTCGATAAAAACGGTTTCAGCGGCGCAGACAGGCAGGGCGGCACTCAGAAGCAGGGAGGCGATGCCGAGCGACAGACGGGAAGGATGGGGTTTCATGGAATGGACGGGGTGTTTCAAGGGGTCAGTTTCAGGCGCAAAGTGGGCGGTGAAAGGGTGGGGTGATGGTTGCCGGCGAAACCGTACACGACGCTTTGCCCGTTTTTTTGAGCGGTCTCGGAGACGATCACGAGGCTGGCTTGGCGGTTGGCATCGGTCTTGAGGAAGTCGGTCAGGCGCGGGTCTTCCACGGAGAAGGCACCTTGCACCACGCCCCGGGGGAGCTTGAACGTGGCAAGTTTGGTGGCGTGGCTTTCGTCCACGTGCCCGGCGTCCGGGGAATAGGCCGGGGCGGTGTTCCATCGGACTGTGCGCGGATCCCACGGGTCCTGGGGGTCGCTGGTGACGCCGTAGACGGCGAACTCGGTGTCGTCCCCCAGGGAAGTAAACCCGAAGCCGGTGGGAGCGAAATGCAGGGTGAGCCGGGCGGCCTCGATGGCGTGGCTGGCGAGAGGGGTGAGATCAAACCGCAACAGGGCTTTGCGCTGGTATCCTGGGAGGTTGTGGACGTTTTTCACCAGCAACAGATCTTTGGAGAAATGGTCGATGGTACCGGGCGAAAAAACGAAGGCGGCGGCACCTTGTCCCGTGGCGGTGGTGAGCTCGTGGGTGAACGTCCATTTCCCGGGGGAAACCGTCTTGGGCAGGGAAAGTTCCTCTCCCACCGAGTCGATTCTGGCCAGGCTTTGGGCGCTGACTGCCGCGGTCTGGTCGTCGAGCAAACGCAAAGGTCTGCCTCCCTGCGTATGCCGCAGCTCCACTTCGCCCTTGAGCACGCGCACCGACGCGCTGCCGTCTTCCCCGGCCCGGATCCCGAAATCCGTGCCGTGATCGATGAGTTCGGCGTAGGCGGTTTGGACCGTGAACCCGCGTCCGGCCTGAGGCACGTGTGCCATGAGGGTCCCGGCGTGGAGCCGGCACAGTTTGTGGTGGATGAGCTCCAGATCGGCGGGGCCTTCCAAGGTGAGTTCTGTGCCGCTGCGGAACACGAGTTTGGCGATGCCTTCGGCGAGGCGCATCCGGCCGGGGGCGATTTTCGATCCGGGTTCGGTGGGTTGGCTGCTGTTTTCCCAGCGGGTGCCTTTGGCTTCTGCGAGAATGGCGATGTGATCCGGGGGGTGGGCACCCAGCCAGAGGGCGGCTCCCGAGGCGAGCAGCAGAGCCGCAGCGGCTTTGAGCCAGGCCGAGTGTCGCCACCAGGAGGGAGACGGCAGAGCCGTGGCAAAGGGTTGGCGAACGGATTCGAGGGATACCTCGCCGAGCTGGCCGCTGCGCAGGCGCAGCGTGGCGTGTTCCTGAATGTATTCCACGTACAAGCGCCGCAGGGCTGCGGCGGAGAGCACCAGGCTCTCGAGCCGGGCGTGTTGCTCGGCGCTCAGTTCCCCGTCAAGAAGGGTGTCGCAGAGCGCTAGCAGCTCCGACTGCAACTGGGCATCCGGCTCACTCATATTCAGCGGTCTGAAGGGAACGCGTGACGCATCCGTGCAGGGCTTGGCGCACCCGGCTCAGCAACCGGTAGAGCGCGGTGGTGGTGCGCTGGAGGCGCTCGGCCATTTCCTCCAGGGAAAGGGCGTCCTGATAGCGCAAAAACAACACCTGACGGTGGTCCGTTGGGAGTTTGGCAATGCAGCTCTGCAATGCGTGCTCGCGTTTCTCCAGGTGATCGGCCCGGGATTCGACTTCCTCCGACACCGCCTGAAGAAAGGCGTCGCTGAAGTCGAGCCGGTCCCGGTTTTTGCGTTTCCGGTAGGCCAGCACCTGGTGAAAGGCCACTTTGCGGGCCCAGGCGGCGAAGTTCGTCCCCGGCTGGAATTGGCTGAAACTCCGCCACATGACCACTTTGGCTTCCTGTAAAATGTCGTCGGCATCGGCGGGATGTGGGACCAGAGTCATCACATAAGCGCCCAGCAACCGCTCGTGGCGGGCTAGGAGGAAAATAAATTCCTCGGCGAGTGGAGACGGTTGATTCATGGGAAGACGCATCGAAGAGCTCTTTTCATTCCAACGCCGTCCCAAGGGATGGGCTGCCTTGGGCGGTTCCTGGCGGCTGGGAGCGTCGTTTGCGCCGGGAGGAGCCCATGGGATTGTCTTGGGGAGTGCATCGTTGGAGGGAAAGGGCAGGGTTCGGGCAGGAGCGCTGGGGGTTGGTAAAAGGGCGGAAGCTGGGACTTCCACCCTCTGAGTCCCAAATCCCGGAGTTTTGGACGAAAAAAATGCGCTCCGGGTGAGTTTGATGAATTGAGAAGCGTCCATGCGGGGCAGGTGAGCGATCGTGACCCGTGTTGGGAGGGGTGACGCGCCAAGATGCCCGAGGCATCCAGGAAAGAACCCGGGGGTTGAGCGAAGCGCCTCCCATGGAAACGCGCCTCTGCCGGGGTGCGTCGCTTTTTGGGGATATCGTGTTCCGGTGGTGTCGCTGGCGCTCGACCACCGGCAACGATCTGGAATGCCTTCGGCATCCCGGGCATCCCGGGCGTCCCGGGCGTCCACGGCGTCCACGGCGTCCACGGCGTCCACGGCGTCCACGGCGTCCACGGCGTCCACGGCGTCCACGGCGTCCACGGCGTCCACG
>JBEIUI010000140.1:0-7514 GCA_040374425.1 Verrucomicrobiia bacterium
ACCGATTTGCTGCCACTTGTTGCCAGTTTTTCCGCCTCCACCCGCAGCGCGTGCTCCATCTGCTCCAGCGTGAGCCGTCCCCGCCACCGGCCCAGCAACGCCCGCTCCTGAGCGTTTATCTGTCCCTCGGCCCCGAACTGCTGACGGGACGCAAGAAACTCGTTCGCCGCCCGGGTGACCTCCGCCTTCGACGGGGCAAACAGCCGATGCCGTTTCCCCGTGACCCTCTGAGAAACCGACGCCACCCAGACGGGTTCCCCTCTGAGCACCGTTTGCGAGACCGAGAAAAGGGGTTTAGCCATGGGGATCTGTTGCCACTTTGCTGCCACAAAATAGGCCACAAACAGCCCAAAAAAGCAACACGATGCCACATTGGGCTTTTCCCGGTTTGAAGCGCCAACCGCCCGGGAAGGCTCTTAAATACAGGGTTTCCAGAGTGATTTGACTGGAGCCAGTGACGGGATTTGAACCCGTGACCTGCTGTTTACGAAACGAACATTTTACTCTGGAGAGCGGCGTTGTTGCCAGTTTGCTGCCATGTTTTTGAGGCGTCCTAGGACATCACCGTTCATGCACTTCTACACTCAAGCTGACCCGGAAATGGTCTTCCAATCGGGTCAAGGCAAGGGCGATGAATGCCAATGCAATAAGGGTGGCGATGCGGATAATCAGATCAAAAGCTTTCATGGGCGCGGACCGTGCATGGACGCGGGGGATTTTTCAAGGCTACCCGGGGGGGCGATTGCCGCCCGGTGGGCTGCGAAATGTTGGCGATTTGAGGCCAAGGCCAGAAAGGCCAATAAGGCCAAGAAGGGTTATTGACCCTGCTAGGCCAGAAAGGCCAATAACCCCCCTTTAGGGGGTTAGTTATTGGCCTTTGGTTTTTGGCCCATGCAACGACCGGCGATGACAGCGCGGCTTTTGGTTGCGGTTTGTTTTCGGTTGTGTTCATTTGCGCACATGCACCGTCCCCCCGTCTGCATTCCACTTTCCCCTGAATTTTCCGCCGTGGCGCGCAGCTTCGGCATGGAGCCCGCAGCGCTCGCGGAGCGTCTGCTGGCAGCGTTTGCGGCGGATCCTCCTGAGGAGCTCACAATACGGGCGGGCGTTTGTGGGCCGCGTCCACGACCAGCTGCGCAAGATCGTAGTCCACGCGCTTAAGGTCTTCCAGGCCTACGCGGGTGGAAAGTCGGATGGTGTCCGCCACGGACATGCCGAGGGATTCGGCGACGGATTGGATGCGCTCCATCAGTTCCTCTGGGAACCGAATGGGCAGCGGTTTGCCGCCGGGGCGACTCTGTGTGTAGTCGCGTTTTTTTGGGGCTGTCATGCCTAGAGAATAACCCAGACGGCACGAAAAAAAACCTAAACGGGCGCAAAAAATGCCCTTTTGTGTAGAATTTAAATTGACCTGCGCGGTCGTTTTAAAATATACGAGGCGCATGGATGACCAATACCGCACACACAACATCCGGTTCCGAGCCGGGCAGCTCGAGGAGATCCGCAGCGTTGCGGAGAGGGTCGGGCTTTCGCTCCAGGACATCGTTCGGCTGAGCGTCGGGCTCGGGCTTCCGCAGGTCGTTAGCAAGTTTGCGACCCAGCCCAGCGAAGTTGAAGAGGCGACCAAATGAGCCGCGCCACGCTCACCCGCATGTTGACTCTGGCGGAAGCCGCCGGGGTGCTCGGGTTCTCCGAGTATCACACGCGTCGCCTCGCCCGGGCAGGGCAACTCCCCGGGGCCCGCAAAATCGGCCACTCCTGGCGTTTTCGTGAGGATCTCCTCGCCGCATTTCTCCGCTGACCCGCTCGGGTCGGCAAAACCAAAACCACCAACCACCACCACCACCATGTCAATACTCAGCAAAATATCATCCGGCAAAAAGGGCCGGGCTCAGAAAATCGTCATCTACGCCCCCGAGGGGTTCGGGAAATCAACCATTGCAAGCCGGTTCCCGGCGCCCCTCTTTTTGGACGTCGAGGGCAGCACGGCACAACTCGACGTTGACCGCATCGAAAGGTCAGATTTGCCCGATTTGCGGGCAGTTGAAGCCGCTCTGGCGGAAATCGTGAAGGCCCGCCCCTGCGGGACGCTCATTGTGGACACCGTGGATTGGCTCGAATCCATGGCGCTGGACTCCATCGTCGCCGACGCGGGCAGCCCCAAGATCAAGGGCGTCGAGGATTTCGGTTATGGCAAGGGCTACACACTGCTCAAGGAACGGGTGACCATCCTGCTTTCGCGGCTGGATGCGGTGATTGCGTCGGGCATCACCGTGGTGCTTTTGGCTCATTCAAAGGTGACAAAGTTTGAGCCGCCGGACGGGGAGGGCGCTTATGACCGGTATGAGTTGAAACTCACCAAGCATGTCGCCCCGCTGATTAAGGAGTGGGCGGACGCCCTCCTGTTCGGGAATTGGAAAACCCAGATCCGGGAAAAGGACTCTGGCAAGCTCCAAGGCGTGGGCGGTCGCGAGCGGTTGATGCACTGCACCCGGGCGGCAGCGTGGGACGCCAAAAACAGGCACGGGCTGGCAGAGGTCGAGAAGTGGGACATTGCGACGATCGAGCGGGCATTCCGCGCGGCGTCGGCACCGTGGGGCATTCCAGAGGCTGCGCCTAAGGCAGCGCCTGCACCGCGTTACGCTGACCGGGTGACACCCCAGGGGCATCCCGAGGAGATCCCCGCTCCTGCGGCTGACGCTGACGACGAGATCCCGGGCGTTGAGAACCCGGCCCGCGTCGTCAACGCCGAGCTGGAGCGGGTCTGCGCACCGCATGAGGAGGCGGTCAACGCATACCTAATCCGCAACAAGCAGATCCAGCCCGGCCAAACGTGGCGGGACGTTGCTGAGGCCTACGCGGCCCGGGTGTGCAAGAACCCGGTCGGGTTCCTCAAGGTTGCGGCGCCCGCGAAGGTTGAGGAGGTGGCAGCGTGATTGCGGCGGCGATTGTTTCCTGGGTGCTGCTTATTGCGGCGTCCATCTGGCTCTGTGTGGCCGCTTACGAGTCGGGCTATTCCGCCGGGGCGCGCACCGGGGCGGCGGAGGGTTACCTCGAAGGGCGACGCTCTGAGCGGGAGGAATCCCGATGAAACACTCAGTCAAATCGGTTTTGGACGCTTTGATTCGTGGCGCTTTTCTGGCGTTGACGTTTGCAATCGGAGCCACGTTGCCGGTGCTAGTCGTTCTCCTGTTCCAAAGGCTTTTCAAGGGGGTGGGGCAATGAGCACCAGTTTTTTGCGGCCGTCGATCCTGCCAAAGCTGGCCCTTTGCGGGCAGTACCGGAGCGCGCCCGCTGGGGCGGCGGCGGAACGTGGCACCCGCCTGGACGTTGTTTTTCGTGACGCCATTGCGGGCGGGTGGAAGGCTGCGGGCAAACTCGATCCGCTGGAGCTTGATGCGGTCCAGTGGGCGGTGGACACGGCGCGGGCGCTGGCAAACGGCAGCCCTCTGGAGTCGGACGAAGAGGCGCTCAAGATCTGGACGCTGGGGATGCCCGGCACAGGGGATCTGCTTTGCGAAGAGCTCCTGTGGTCCGCCGACCTCAAGAGCGGCCAGAAACGCAACTACCTGGAGCAACAAGCCGCCTACGCGCTGGGCTACATGGAGCGCGCTTTTGCGGACGAGTGGACGGTGTATCTCCTCTATTGCGACCTCCGGGAGGTCGAGACGCTCCGGTTCACCCGGGAATCCGCCGAGGCGATCGTTCGCAACGCCATCGCCAAAGGGGTTTCTGGAGAGCCGCCCACGGTCAACGAGTATTGCGGGTGGTGCTCCAACCGGTTCACCTGCGCCCCGCGGCGGGAATCGCTGGGGCTGGTGGAGATCGGGGAAAAGGCGCTTTTGGAATCGCTCCCAAGCGAGCTGCTGCGGGAGTTTGTCACCCGCGCCGGGATCGTCGAGGAGTTTGCGGACGAGGCTCGGGGAATCCTCAAGTCGCGGCTGATCCAGGGGGAGAAGGTCCCCGGGGTGACGCTGACGAGCAAACGCGGAAGCCGCAAGGTGCCTGAGCGCATCGTGGAGCTGAAGTTGGGAGGACTCGGGGTGGCCGATGTGCTGGCGGCATACGGCCCCATGAGCGAGGCGAAGTTGCGGGAGATCTGGCAAAGGAAGATACCCGGGAAACCGTTCCCGGAAGACTCGGTTCTGGAAAGCCCGGGATCGGCCTACATCACGATTCGGAAGCCCAAAGCGGGCAAATAAATCAACCGCCGAACGCCGGGCAATCGGGCGTGACCGCGCGGAGAGACGCGCGCCAAAACCGAAAACAAACAACATACAAACGACATGGCTTTAACATACACAACCAAGGCGCCCGAAGCGGCTCAGTTCCACGTTCCGCCGGGCGACTACACGCTGAACGTGATGGATGCCAGCGAGGAGACCTCGAAGAGCGGCAACGACCAAATCAAGCTTAAATTGCGGGTGGTCAACGAGGACGGGACGCTCGGCGTGTCGCTCTACGAATACTTGGTTTTCAGTGAGAAGGCGCTTTTCCGGATCGACCAGTTTCTTGCGGCCTGCGGGAAACATCCCGGGCCGGGTCACGACTTCGCATTGGACTGCGAAGAGATGATTGGCTGGGAGTTTGAGGCAACACTCAAGGTCGAGGAGCACAACGGGAACAAAGGGAACAAGATTGCCGCTTACCGGTTCCGCGATGAGTTTTGAGGCGCTCACGTTCCAGCTGCCTCTCCCGGATCGGCGGTTGTCGCCCAATGCCCGGAGCCACTGGGCCATGAAGGCCCGGATGGTCAAGGCAGCCCGTGGGGCGGCCCGAGTCGAGGCGTTGCGGGTGCTCGACGGGCGCCCGGCTCCCCGCTGGGGGAGGGCCACACTGCAACCTGCGGTGTTCCTTGGCCCGACGAACCGGCAGCCGGACCCGGACAACCTGCTCGCCAGCCTCAAGAGCTACATCGACGGCCTGGCGGACGCCGGAATCGTCGCAAACGACCGGGATCTTTGGCCCGAGCGGCCCACGTTTTCCCGAGTCACCAAATTCCCACGCATCGAAATCACCATCACTCCTGAATGAATTCTCTGAATCTAAAAACACCCCTCTGGCTGAGTAATCAGCGGGCCCCTGGCCGGGCGCGCCGCTGGGCGATCGGGCTCTTGCTCCTCGGTGGCACTGCTGCCTTTTTGCTGGCGATCGCCACACGGAAGGAGGGCCTATGAACAAGATTCTGACGCTGCTCAACGCCAGAATCATGGTCAACGACAACAACGGCAAAGCCGAGGCCGTTTCCGCTCTCAAGGAGCTGCGCGAGGCGATCATGGGGCACTGGATGGACATGGAAAAGCAGGCGGTGGACGCCGTTGGTGAGATCCAATCCAACCACAGCGCACAGCTTTATCTCAACCAGCGCTCGCTGGAGATGCTGCTCAAGCTCACAGAGGGCTGCCGGAAATGAAACGCCGCAAAAAACGCCGGGCGTCGGGCGATGTGCCGACGCGCGAGGATATGCGGGACTTCGCCAAAACGCTCGGGAATTTCATGGACGAACGGGGGATGCGGACGCCCACCGAAAAACGCTTCATTGAGCGCATCCGCGAGGGCGTCAAACGCCGGATAGCGAAGGACGAAAAACCCTAAACCACTTATCCCCGCGGGCAAAATGCCGGGCGCGTGCCTCCCAAAGGCTGTGAAGCGCGCCCTCCGAGCCGACCGGCTCGGACGCGGGGACTCTTACCCAACTCTGAAAATGTCAAAGAACTACTTGTTGAACCAACTGGCCCAGCATATGCAGGCCGATCTTGCTGACGCCATCGGGGCGCAGGAGGAAGAGATCCTGCGGGCCATCGCGAAGGCGTCCGAAAATGGCTCGGACTCCGAGGAGCCCGTCAAATTTGCGGTGACGCTGCGGGGCGTGCTCAACCTAGACGCCAACACGGTGGAGACCGCGTTTAGTTTCGCCACCCGGACAAGCGTGAAAGAGAAACACGCGCTCGAAGATCCGAACCAAAAAAAGCTCCCTCTTGATGGGGTCTCAGAGTCGATCCGCACGACCGGCCCGGACGGTGAGTTTTCCGACCCTGTGACGGCACCGGAGGACAGCCTCGACTGGTTGCTGCCGTTGGCGAGATCCAAAAAGGTTGAGCAGACACTCTCCGACGGCGGATTTAGGCAAAGAACCGACGGGGTTTATCGGAAGGAGGGGCAGGAATGAGCGAACCCGTTGTTTACGCGGTGTTCACGCGCTACCCCAACCCACGACAAATCACGCTCGCTGGTGTTTTTATCGACCTGGGAGAGGCGCAAATGTTTGTGATCCGACTTTGCGGCGATGGCTACGATGTCGCGCTGCGCCGGGTCGCCGTGCATGAGGCGCGAAAGCTGGAATTGATACCAAGCGTGTTCGCCCCGGTAGATTGGGACGCATTACCCGGGCAAAGAGCTTGGACCGACGAAGAGGAGGATGGGGAGGTATGAGCGAAAACGCTGTGCAGTGGTTTTTGACCACTATGTCTGTCTGCCTCTTTTTCTGGGGCCGGTCTGAATCCTACAAAACCGGGTACAGGGATGGAAGAAATGCGAGCCGAAAGAAGGAGCGCGAGCGAGACGAGGCGCGGGCGGCGCTGAGGGAGTTGTGGATTTCCGCAGATGCGTTTTTGCCGAATTTCGACGCGGAGACGATAGCCCGCTGGCGTAAAGCCGCTGGGTGGGAGGGCGAGGAATGAGCGAGCCGAAACGATCCGGCCCGATCCGGCGGCGGGTCAACAGCCGCCGGAATAGTTCCTGTGCGCTCCCACTGGACCGCCTGGACTGGGCGAACTGGTGGACGGACAGAGTATACCATTTCACCTATCTACACGTCGTCGCTGACGACAAGACGGCGCATCGGGTCTACTGCAAACTCTCGGACAACCCGCGATTGGCGTTTCGCAACGGCCAACTGTATTGGCTGATCGACGCCCGCGAGATGGTTGAGAAGCTCCCTCGCGCAGACGACCCGGAGGAATTGCGCGAGCTGCAAGAGGCGGGCGCGAAAGCGTGGGCCGACGTGCCCGACGCGGCGCAATGGTTGCGCGATTTGAGAGGGGGGAATCTATGACCGGCGACGCCATCGAACTCATCTGGCAGGCGCGCGAACGACTCGACAAACACCCATACGCCGGAAGCCGCGAGCAGTTTTACCGGGCGGCGATGTATTGGGCGCAGTATGACCCGCGCGATGAGGGCCGCCTGGGCTCCATGGTGGAAGCGGCCGCTCTGATGGTCGCGGCGATCGAGGTCGCGATGGGGGAGGCCAATCATGGAGCTTAGACCCTACCAGCAGCGGGCCGTGGATGCGGTGGCGGCAGGCTGGGGCGAGTTCCGCCGGCAACTCGGCATCGCTGCGACCGGGGCAGGGAAAACAATTATCTTCGCCCACATCGCCGCCGCCGAGCCGGGCCGGACGTTGATCTTGGCGCACCGTGAGGAGCTGGTCAAACAGGCGGCGGAAAAGTTGCACGCCGCCACGGGGATTTTCGCCACGATCGAGCAGGGGGCGCAAACCGCCATGCCCGGGC
>JBEIUI010000014.1:0-42397 GCA_040374425.1 Verrucomicrobiia bacterium
AACGCCAGAACTGAGCGATGCGGGCGGCCCAGTGCCTCCGACTTGCCAACAGAGGTGGCCCGCCCGCATTCGCTCCAGTGATTTTGTTAGGCCGACGTGTGTCCCTCATAAACTCACTCCTGCCGAATGTCTGCCAATAGAATTTCGCTGTCGGTGAGCTGCACCTGATGCCTGCGCAGGTCAGCGACTGTCACAGACAGCCGCGAAGTGCCATGCTCAATACCAAACGGGATGGCCTCTGAATAATCTCCCGGCGCACTGCGATAGCGAACAGTCTGGCCGGGCAAAACCGAAAGTGTGATATGCCGTGCTCCGCTGTCCATGCGCGTGACGGTGACCTGTGCTGGCGCGGACGACCCGTTCGCGATTCTCACATCAACTCCGCGCTTGGATGGCAACGGCAATGCGAGGAACAATGCCAACGCGATGAGCAGTGAGCCGAGCAACCGCCAATGCCGACAGAAAGCAACGGCGATAAGGCCGGCGAGAACGACCTGGAAGCCAACGTAGCCTATGTAGCCACGCAGACCGAAACCCGTCAGCGGGTCAAGGTATGGCTTCCATGCAAGAGCCATGAGCACGCCCCAAACCACAGCAACTCCGAACGTAAGTGAAGTGGTGCGTGTGAATCGGTTCATGGTGTGCGAGTCGGCCTAACATGTATTAGGCAGCTGCCGCAGATTTCTGCGGCGGCTGTAGTTTTCGGCTCATTGGGTTATCCGTACACGAACTTCCCCTCGGGCCGCGATTCCAAAAAATCGCCCGCGGCTCGGTCTCCTCGCTCGATCCGCACCCGGAACCTTGGCTTCCCAGCTTGGGCCTTTCCCTGGCACCCAAGTCTGCCGCCCTCACGTTCTCCCGCCTTCCCGCCGGGGAGCCGGATACACGGCTCCCAGCCGTTTACTACGGTCTGTTCCCCTGCTCAGAGGGTGTCGGCCGGACTGCGCACCGCCATCCCAGGTCGATTCATCACATGCGTGTAAATCATCGTCGTCGAAACCTCCTTGTGTCCGAGTAATTCCTGCACCGTCCTGATGTCGTAGCCGCGCTCCAGCAAATGCGTCGCAAAGGAATGCCGAAACGTGTGCGGCGTTACCGGCTTGGCAATCGAACTGTGGCGGGCCGCACTCCTCACTGCCCGCTGCAGCAGCGTCGGATGCACATGATGCCGTCGAACCACCCCCGATCGCGGGTCCGTCGAAAGCCCAGGCGCCGGGAACACCCCCCCCACTCCGCCCCGGTAGTCGGGTATTTCCGCTCGGGTGCATCCGGAAGCTCGACGCCTGGAATCGACCGGTGCCGATCCTCCTCATGCAACGCTCGCTTGGCCGCAAACTGCTTCTTGAGCGAGTCCAACGTGTTTTCAGGCAGCACGGTGACCCGGTCCTTGGCTCCCTTCCCGCAGCGAACGACCATTTGCCCGTACGCAAAGTCGATATCCTTGATCCGTAGCCGGAGGCATTCCATCACCCGCAACCCTGAGCCGTAGAGAAGCAACGCCATCAGGCGCCAAGGAGGCCCTAATTGGCGGAGGATTTGGTGGACCTCCTCCGGGGTCAATACGACGGGCAGCCGCTCCCGGGTTTTGGCTTGGGTGAATGTGTCGAATGGTCCGGGCTCCACGTCGAGCACGTGGCGATACAGAAAGACCAGGGCGTTGAGGGCTTGGTTCTGGGTGGCGGGAGCCACGCTCCGCTCAACGGCCAGATGGCTCAAAAAGTCCCGAATCGCTTCCGGCTCCCTCTCTCTCGGGTGCCGTTTTTGGTGATGCAAAATGAAGGCACGAATCCAGTGCACGTATGTCTGCTCGGTTCTCACACTGTAATGGCGCACTCGAATCGCCCTTCGAACCTGCTCCAAGAGCCGCGGTGCTTTTTTGACCGACAACCGCTCCGACTCCGAAATTTGACCAGCCGAACTCACTTCCATGCCCCCCCACCTCTCTCTCCGTTGGAGACCGCAGCGGCGGGGATAAGGTAAGGGAGAAAAAACGCTAAGCCAGCCCCCGTTTTCGCATCAGGAGAATCCCTCCCTCCGCCCCGCGACTACCAGCCGCCCGCGGCGCAGCCTCCCAGAACCTCCTTCACATCGTAGCCTTACGGGCGCTTCCTGGACCTGGCGCAACCGCACGGCAACCGCGAGGTGATGCTCATGACCTCCCTGGGACTCAACGCCGTGGAACCTGAAGCCCGTCGGGACGCCTATTTTACCTTGGCAGATTGGCTGGTGAGCCCGGGCATCGTGCCTGCCCTTCAGTCCCCTCGACGAACCTCACTTCCTCGGCAAAGAGCGCTGGCTCATGGAGGGCTCCAGCGCAATTGCCAACGACTTTTACGTGCGCGATTCGATTCTCGAGCGGAAGAAGAAGGGAGTGAATGGGTATCCACCCGCGATACCCAGCTACAAAAGGGGGTGCTGACAGAGAGGCAGTTGGAGGCGCTCTTGGTTGATCTCAATCGCCTGGAATACAATGGCTAACCTCCTGAAATGCAGCGGTTTTTAACATGCACCGCGGCCGGAAATCACCGCGGGGATGGTTTTGAGCAAGATCCACAGGTCGCCCCGCAGGGTGCGCGTCCGGGCATAGTGCAAATCGAGGGAGACTTGCCCGGAGAACGGGATTTCCGAGCGACCCGACACCTGCCAGAGCCCCGTCATGCCCTGAGGCACTTGAAGTCGCTGACAATCGGCGGGCGAATAACGGGCCACCTCGGAGGGCAGCGACGGCCGGGGCCCCACCAGCGACATGTCTCCCCGGAACACATCCAGAAGCTGGGGAAGTTCATCGAGGGAAAAGCGCCTCAGCCAACGCCCCACCCGCGTGACCCGGGGATCTTTCAGCGCCTTAAATGTGATCGCGTCCCGGTGACGGTTGCGGGGGAGGATCAGCGGCAACTCCTGCTCCGCATCGCAGCGCATGGAACGGAATTTGGTCATGGGAAACTCACGCCCGAACAATCCGACCCGGGTCTGCACGAAAAAAACCGGGCCCCCGTCCTCTATTTTCACAAGAAGGGCAATGAGGACCATCCCCGGCCAAAGCAGGGCCAATAAAAAAGCGCTCAGAACGAGATCCAGCCCCCGTTTCCAGCGATCCGGATACACTCCAAAAGAATCGGCATGCGGCTCCTCATGCGTTTCCAACAGGGAAGCCCCAGTTCTGTCCTCAGGTTTCGGCTCCGGGCCCAGCGTTGGCCCGGTTGGATTGAGTATCGACCCCGTCAATTTTTGAACCTCCTTTCATCCCCGAAAAACGGCATGAATGCACAGCCTGCGCCTGCCGGGAGAGCCCCCTGTCGGCATCCGGACGGGGCACTGAGGATCTTCCCAAGGGTTGCACCCTA
Source organism: Verrucomicrobiia bacterium (assembly GCA_040374425.1). Taxonomy (GTDB): domain Bacteria; phylum Verrucomicrobiota; class Verrucomicrobiia; order Chthoniobacterales; family Chthoniobacteraceae; genus CAIURC01. The sequence goes on from JBEIUI010000014.1 coordinate 3,345, forward strand.
CGCGGCCCGCGTGTTTACATTAACCTAGGGGTCCGCTCAGGCGCTTCCCCGACCACTCCTCCGCGTGCGATATCTTAAGGTCACTCTGCTCCTCGGGCTTTCGGTGAGCCTCGTGGTCTCCGCTTTTTACGGAGCCGGGTTGTTTTTGCGCCCGGATGCCGAGTTAAAGGAGTTTCTCGGGCTCAAGCCCCCGGCGCTCCACACCCATTCCGCGCTGCAACATGTATTGATCGTGCTGCTGAGTTTCGGGGTCGCTTGGACAACCATCGACATCAGTCGCAGCTCGCTCAAGGTGCTCGTGGCTGCGGGCGCCCTGCTCGAATTACTGACGGCGATGTGGGTCTGCCACGCGTTTGGCGTTTTGTTCTCGCCGTTCCCAGGTCTGACCGCCGTGGGGCTGAGTTTCGCTGCGGCTTTCACCTATTCCCGCACGGACGGCGGGATGCGCAAACGGATGATCCGTGGGATGTTCGGCGAACGAATCTCGAGGGCGACCTTCCGTCGGCTGCTCAACAGCGACCAACCCCTCCCCCTTGATGGCCGGAAATGCGTCGCCACGGTTTTGGTCTGTGAAATCTTGAACCAGGAAAAGCTGGGCGAAGCCCTCTCGGTTCCGGACTACGTGGCCATCAACAACGCGTTCCTGAGTAATGCCTCGGATTATTTGGTGGAAGCGGGCGGCTACCTCGACGAATGCGACGGCGAAACGCTGCGCGTCGTGTTCGGATCGCCTCTGGCCGACCCCGATCACGCCCGCAACGCCTGTCGGGCGGTGCTCGGGCTAAGGGAGAGGCTCGATGCGGTGAATGCCGAGTGCGAGAAGGTCTGGCAGGAGACTTTCGATTTCAGGCTCGGCCTGGAGTCCGGCGAAGTCATTGTGGCCGCCTACGGTTCCAAACGGCTGAGCACGTTTTCTGTGGCCGGTGAACCCGTGGAGTTCGCAAGGCGCCTCTGCACGGCCAACCCGCTTTACGGATCCAAAATCCTCCTTGGAGCCGGCACTTTCGCCGGCTGCGAATCGGCCATCGAAGTGCGTCCCGTGGATTTGGTGCGAGCGCACCCGAACCGGACGGAGCCGGAGGAAATCTACGAGCTGCTGGCCTTGCGGGAAGAGCTCAGCGCCGAGGACCGCGAACGGCGCGATTGTTTTTGGAAGGCGGTGATCTTCTACCGTTCGGGGAAATGGGAGGAATCCTGGGAGCTCCTGCAGCGGTTAAAAACGGGGGAAGAAGGGCACAACCCGGTGGAGGTTTATCTGGAACGGCTCAGGCAAATTCGGACCGGTGTTGAACCCGCCGGGCTGCCGGGGCTTTGATGAGCTGCCTCATTTTATCGAGAACCCATGAAGCGCGCTGAATACCCGAACGCCCTGAAGCTGCTCATTGCGGAGCTCAAACGGATGCCGGGAGTCGGCCAGCGAAGCGCTGAACGCATCGCGCTTTGGATGATTCAGGCCCGGAACGCCCGGCCCCTGGAGATTGCCCGGGCCATCGAATCAGCCGCCCGGGGGATCCACTCCTGCGCGCAGTGCGGCTTTTTCGCGACGAACATCCAGTGCGACGTGTGTGCCGATCCAACCCGGGACACCTCCCAGCTCTGCGTGGTGGAACAACCCACCGACATTTTGCCGTTGGAACGCACCGGCACGTTCCGGGGGCGTTACCACACGCTCGGGGGCAGGATCTCGCCGCTGGATCATGTGGCTCCGGAGGATCTGAGGATCGCGCTTCTACTGGAGCGGATCCGCACGGAAGCGCCCGGGGAAATCATTCTCGCCTTGGGCGCGGATGTGGAGGGGGAAGCCACCGCGCATTATCTTCTGGGGCTATTGCGCGAACTACCCGTCCAAGTCACCCGGCTCGCTCAAGGACTACCGGCCGGAACCGGCTTGGAGCACGCCGACGAGCTCACCCTGAGCCGGGCGTTTACCGGGCGCACCCGGCTCTGACCGCACCCATTCTCTCATGACACTTGCCCTGCATTGGTTCCGACGTGATCTGCGCCTGACGGACAACACCAGCCTCAACGCGGCCCTGGCTCAATCCGAGCAGGTCGTTCCCGTCTACATCCTGAGTCATTGGAAAAAATCCCATGGCTGGACGGGCGCTCCCCGGCAGGAGTTTCTCTGCGGCTGCCTCGAATCCCTGGCCCGGGATCTCCAAGCCAAGGGCGGTCGCTTGATTGTGCGCCAAGGACAAGCCGACGCCGCTCTCGAACAACTTCTCCGAGAAACCGGGGCAACATCCCTTCATTTTAACCGGGATCCGGATCCGTTCGGCTGGGAGATGGAGGAGCGCGTAGAGGCCATGGCCCAGCAGCTCGGTGTCAAAGTGTATGCCCATGCCGATGCTGCGATTCACGAACGCGAGGTATTGCTTTCGGGAGCCGGCACGCCTTTTAGGATTTTTACCCCCTACTCCAAGGCCTGGATGAAACTGCCCAAACCCGGGCCGGGCCGTTCAGTGAGCCGGATCGCAACCCCGGCCAGCATCCCGAGCCTGGAGTTACCCACACTCGCCCATTGGGGGCTGCATTCCGACGCATCCATTCTCAAACCAGGCGAGGCGGCCGCACGCGACCGATTCAGCCGGTTCCTGGACGGCCCGATTTTCTCCTACCAAGAGAAGCGCGATCTACCCTCGCAAGCCGCCACATCGCGGCTCTCACAGGATTTGCGCCATGGCCTGCTCTCCATCCGGGAAATTTATGCGCGCTGCGAGCAGGCTGCCGCCGGGGCTTCCATGGAAGGACGCCGGAACTTGCAGGTTTACGTCAGCGAACTGATCTGGCGCGAATTTTATTTCCAAGTGCTCTGGCATTGGCCCGAGGTGCTGGAGCACGAGTTCCAGCCCAAGTTCCGTAACCTGGCGTGGAGCGAACCCGGCACGGCTTTTGAGGCGTGGTGCGCGGGTCAGACCGGATTCCCCATTGTCGACGCCGGGATGCGCGAGCTGCTCGCCACGGGGTTCATGCACAACCGGGTTCGCATGATCACCGCGATGTTTTTGGTCAAGGACCTCCACGTCTCCTGGAAACACGGTGAACGCTGGTTCATGCAACGGCTCGTGGACGGCGAAATTGCGAGCAACAACGGCGGCTGGCAATGGAGCGCCGGCACCGGTACCGATGCCGCCCCCTATTTCCGGATCCAGAACCCGTGGTCCCAGACCCTCCGATTCGACCCGGACGGCTCCTATATCAAACAATGGATCCCGGAACTTCGGGATGTGCCCGCAAAAACACTGGCCCAGCCGCCCACCCCCGGCCTGCGTTTGGCACGATTGTATCCACTGCCCTTGGTGGATCACGCCATCGAGCGGGACAAAACGTTGGCCCTGTACCGGCGGTAAGCCCTGGAGCACCCCCAGGCGCCTGAGCGCCGATTCCGCACCCGGCTCGCCGCCCTCTGCCGTTCCGCGACAGGGTGGCGGTCAATCCGACCGGGCCCGGCAAGCCTGCGCACGATGCGGGGTTAAAAGCCGCGCGGTTCTCTTCCCACTACCGCTCTGATTCCAACGAGCGAGAACGGTGCAAGATGTGAGGATCTCCCCACGCAAGCTGTGCAGCGGTAAGGCGCGCAGTTGTCCCGTCGAAAAGACGTTATGGAGCGCGTTGAAAGAGCCTGCGGAAACGCGCTTACCGCCGTGCTCGAGGATTCGCTGGTTTCCCACGCACTCAGAACATTGCCGATTCCGTGCGGTGTAGGGCTTTGGGGGGCGGCCACCGGCAATTACTCCGGGGCTACAGGCGGCGGAACTTCGGGTGCAGCGTCCGGTGGAGCAGCCAGTTGCGGGGTTTGGATCGGAGGCGCGTCAAGGAGACGCACTGCGTCGCCTGGGGAGGTGGGGGCGGGCTCGTCCACAGCGCGCCAGCCGTTGCGTTTAGCCAAGGATTCCGCGATATCCAGAGGCCACTCCGGGTCGTTAAGCACCCCGCTGCCCACCACCCGCAACTCGTTGTAGGTGTTCACGAAAAGCTCGTTCTCGGCCGACCCCCTTACCGCCAAAGCGGGATACCGTCGCATTGCCTCCCTCTGGGCCCTTTGCGTCACCTGAGCCGGTGTCTCAGCTGCCGGCTCCGGGGCTGCGGGAGAAACCGCAACCGACGGTTCAGGAGGCCGTCCGCTGGAGACCTCCACCTGGGCGGTCGGCAGCGATACCCGGATTTCGTTAGCGGCGAGGTACACCGCACCGTCACGTTCTTCAACCAGAGGAAATTTCTCCCCGGCCTTCACCCAATAAATTTTCCGCCCCACTTTGACCTGGCTATCCTGGAGCACCGTCACCACTTTTTCTTCCCCGGATTTGGGCGGTTGCAAGCCAAACTCCTGAGTCAACAAAGGAAGAGCCAGCTCCGCTCCACCGGTTTTCATCGCCTTGCGCAGTGTTTGCGTTTCAACGAATGGGACCCCTCCGTCGGCATCGAGATCATCGGGCTTCAAGCGGTGCTGTAGTCTTTCGTAGCCGCTCTCTCCCAACGAAACCAAAGCGGCTACAAGGGAGATGACCCCGAGAGCGAAGAAACCCCCATTTCGCTGCTGAAGAATCCGCCAGCGAGCAAGTACCCAGAGCGCAACGAAACAGGCCAAACCTGAAAAAAGAGGCACCAGAACCCGAGGTCCATCCATCAAACTGCCGATGAGAGTGAGAGCGGCCGCTGTGAATAGCAGCGCGATCCCGCCAAGCAAATGCCCTTTTCCCGCAACGTAGGAACGCTGGGGCACCTCCACATACCGGAGCTCGGAGGGAGGCTCTTTCCTCTTCTTGGAAAGAGATTCTTTAAAGGAATCCGGGAGCGTGATGCGAGGGGGCGTGACGGGCGACTCAGGGGTATTCACGCCTTTAGGTTTCACCAAGATTCAAACGAAAGTCCATCGAATGCTCAGCAGTTGCGGACGTGCCCCAGCGCCAAAGCCCTCCGCAGATCAAAGCACGGTGCCTTTGAGAAAAAACATCGCCAAGCTAAAATAAAGCACCAACCCCGTCACATCCACCAGCGTTGCCACGAAAGGGGCAGAAGAAGAGGCCGGGTCCAGGCCGCAGCGGCGCAAAATCATCGGCAACATGGATCCGCTGACCGTCCCCCAAAGCACCACCCCCACCAGCGCCAAAGAGACGGTCAGAGCGACTAGGAAATGATGAGGACCGTAAGTGGCCGGATAAAACAGAGACCACACCTCGATCCGAAAAAACCCGATCACCCCCAAGATCCCGCCAAGCAGCAGCCCGGAAAAAACCTCCTTCCGAACAACGTCCCACCAATCGCGCAGATGCACCTCCCCCAGAGCCATGGCGCGGATGATCAAGGTGGAAGCCTGAGAACCGGAATTTCCTCCGCTGGAAATGATTAGAGGCACAAACACAGCCAAAACCGCCGCCTTTTCAATTTCGTGCTGGTAGCTGCTCATGGCCACGGCGGTAAACATTTCGCCCACAAAGAGGATGACCAGCCAAGTGGCCCGCTTCCGCACCATGTCCACCAGCCGCACCTCCATATAGGGCTCATCGAGCACCTCCATGCCTCCCATTTTCTGGATGTCCTCGGTGGCTTCCTCCTCCTGCACATCGAGCATGTCGTCCGCCGTCACGATCCCAAGGAGTTTCCCCTCAAAATCGATGACGGGAAGGGAGTTGCGATCATATTTCTTGAAACGCTCCACGGCGATCCCCGCCTCCTCGGTGGCCTCCAAGGCGATAAACCCGCTGTCGTGGATATCCTCCACGCGCGTCTCCAAGGGCCGCAGCAAAAACTCCCGAATCCGAACCGAATCAATGAGCCGTCCCCGCTCGTCGGTCACATAAATGACGTTGAGCGTCTCCGAGTCGCTCCCGTGAAGGCGCACATACTCGAGCACCTCCCCGATCGTCCAATTGGCGCGCACCGCGATGAAATCGGGCGTCATCAGACGCCCCACGCTGCCCTCGGGATAGTTGAGCAGCGCCTGGGCCACCGCGCGTTCGTCGGGCGAAAGCAGGGTAAGCAACTGAGCCACTGCCGCCCCCGGCAATTCCTCCAAAAGAGCGGTCCGATCATCGGCCGACATGTCGTTCAGGATCCGGGCAGCATCCTCGCGCCCCATGGCCTTGAGCACCACCTGCTGGGCATCCGCATCCAGATATTCCATGACATCGGTTGCCAGCCCGTGCGGCAACAACCGAAACACCACCGCCTGGTCCTCGTCGTGCAGGTCGGTGATGAGCTCCGCGATGTCCGCGGGCGAGAAATCCGAGACCACCTCCCGCAACGCGGTAAAATTCCGGGAGTGAATCAGTTCCTTGATTTCCGGGCCTATGAGGTTGCCAATCATGGGACCGCCAGTTTCTGCGTGCGGGCGGCGGGCGCGTCGAGGAAAAGCTCGCACTGGCGGTAAATCTTCGCAGAAACGCCGCAAAGCCCTGCTGCACTTTTTATTGGCCCTCGGCAAAGACCCCAGTAGCGTTTGGGCGTGAGCTACACGGTTTTCGCCCGCAAATATCGCCCGCAGACATTCGATGATGTGATCGGACAGGAACACATCACCACCACGCTCAAAAACGCCATCGAACAGGATCGCTTGGCTCACGCCTACCTCTTTGTGGGACCGCGCGGAACGGGCAAAACATCGACGGCGCGGATCATGGCCAATGCGCTCAACTGCCTCGAGGGCCCGTCCGTCCAGCCCTGTGGGCAATGTGATGCCTGCCTGGAAATCGCGGCCGGCACGAGCCTCGACGTGCTGGAGTTCGACGCCGCTTCCAACACGCAGGTCGATAAGATCCGCGAGATCATCATCGACAACGTCAAATACGCGCCGACCCGGGGAAAATATAAGCTCTATATTGTGGACGAGGTCCACATGCTCTCGAACTCCTCGTTTAACGCCCTGCTGAAAACCCTCGAGGAACCCCCGGCTCACGTCAAATTCATCTTCGCCACCACCGACGTCCAGAAGCTGCCCACCACGATCCTGAGCCGCTGCCAGCGCTTCGACCTCAAACGAATCCCGGCCCTGCTCATTAAAAACCATCTCCTGGGCATTGCCGCCAAGGAATCCATCGCACTGTCCGAGCCCGCTGCCGAAACGCTCGCACGCGGGGCTGAGGGCGGGATGCGCGATGCGGAGTCCATGCTCGATCAACTCGTCGCTTTTTGCGGCGACACGATCGAGGAGGATGACGTGCTCAAAATCTTCGGATTCTCCGGCCGCGAAACCGTCAACGCGCTCTCCAGCGCCCTGATTGCTGGAGAAACCCCGCAGGCGCTGCGCTTGATCCATCAACAGGCCGAGGCGGGCAAGGATCTAAGCCGTTTGTTGGGGGATCTCATCACCCATTTGCGCAATCTCCTGGTCGCCAAAGCCGACCCTGAAGGTGTCCAGGCGGATTTGGGCGAGGAATCCCTCGCCGCGCTCCACGATCAGGGCCTGCAAATCGACATGTCCAAGCTGCTTGGACTTATTGAAGAATTCGCCGAAGCCGAGGCCCGGATGAAATGGGCTCCGAACAAAAAAATGCATTTGGAGATCGCCATGATTCGGGCCATCCAAACGCTAGGCCAAGCCAGCCTCACGGAAGTCATCGACGCACTTGCAGATCTTCGCGAAGGCAGGCCGATCTCCAAGGCTGCCGCACCCGCGCCTCATCGTCCGGCAACCAGTTCGCCGCGTCCGGCAAGCAGTTCATCGCGTCCGGCAAGCAGTTCGCCACGTCCGGCAAGCAGTTCGCCGCGTCCGGTCACAGCGGCCCAATCATTGGCCGCCGCCGGGCAAAACACGGCCTTCCCACAAACGGCGAAAACACCGGACGATCAAGCTCCCGTGCCCGCCCCCGTGGCACCGAAACCGGAGGCGACCGAGCCGTCAGAACCGACAGCGGTTGCCGAAGGACTCTCGAGCACTCCCGAACCGCAGGCGCCAGCAGTCCCGACCCTCCCCGTTCTCTCTTCCTCCCCTGCTGTCGCTTCCGCAGAACCCGACTCTTCCTTGGACCCGGTGACGCTCTGGAAAGACCTGCTCGGGGAAGTGCGCCGTCAGCGCCCCCTCATTGCGATGTGGGTGGAAGCCGGATCGCTCTTGGAATTGACGGGAGATAGTTTGACGTTGGGATTCCCCACAAACCAATCGCTCGCCCTGGAGTACTGCGACCAGCCCAACAATCGCAAACTGCTCGAGTCCATCGCCAGCCAGCTGGTCGGGCGAAAAATTTCCATCCGTTTTCTCAAACGCGAGGGACTCGTGGTTGAAAGGGTGGAGGTGCCCCCCACCCCAACTGAGGTGAGCCGGGATCCTCTCGAAGAATTCAAGGACGATCCGCTCATCCGCAAAGCCCTCGAGCTCTTCAAGGCAGAAATCCAACCGGTCTAAGCACGGGCCGGCTCCCCACACTGACAAACTTATGAACATCCAGAAAATGATGAAGCAGGCGGCCAAGATGCAGGAGCAAATGGCTGAGGCACAGGCCGGGTTGGCAGCCAAAACCGTAACAGCCACCGCCGGCGGCGGCAAAGTCACCGTAGTCGCCAACGGCGCGGGCGACGTGCTCTCCATCAAGATCAGCAAGGACGTCGTGGACCCTGAGGACGTGGAGATGCTCGAGGAACTCGTGCTGGCGGGTGTCCAAAAGGCGGTCGAAAACGGCAAAGCGCTCGCTCAAACCGAGATGAGCAAACTCACGGCGGGTATGGGCTTGCCGCCGGGACTTGGCTTCTAGGACCAGCTCCCGCTGCAGGTCCTCGCATACAGCCGGCGCGGGCTGCCCGTTTTTCACCAAGAAAGGTCCGCCGACGACAAGACGCAGACAAGGGTTTCCGGCGTCATGGAGTCCATGGGCTTCCAAGGCGATCGCCCCCTTTCGAGGCCAAAAGCCGCACCGGAACGGCTCTGCCGCGTCCTCGGTTTGCAGGCCTTTTTTGTCGTAGCCTCCCTGCTGTCGCGGCCGACCGCTGCGGCGGAGCTGGGCCCCAGGCGGCCCAACGTGCTGCTCATCCTCTGCGACGATTTACGCTGGAACGCGTTGGGATGCGCCCGGCATCCCACCCTCAAAACGCCCCACATCGACAGGCTCGCCCTGGAAGGGGTCCGGTTGGCGAACATGGCGTGCACCCCCTCACTTTGTTTGCCGAGCCGGGCGTCCATCCTCACCGGGCTCTACGCTCGCGCCCACAACGTCACCGACAACTTCACAGAATTACCCAACCGGCACCCCCACTGGCCCCAGCGCCTCCAACAGGAGGGCTACGCCACTGCCTCCATCGGCAAGTGGCACATGGGGGAAAACAATGACGCGCCCCGCCCGGGATCCGATTTCTTTGCCACCGACAAGGGACAGGGAAAGTATGTCGACGCGGAATGGAACCTCAACGGACGTTCTCAGACGACTGTGCCCGGCTACCACACCACGATCGTGACGGACATGGCCCTCCGCTGGCGTCAGGAAGATCATTTGGGATAACCTTGGGCACTCTGCGTCGGCCATAAGACGCGCACAGCTTCTACACCCCTGAAACAAAATACGCGCACACCTTCGATTCAATCCCGGTTCCTTATCCGGAGTCCGCTTTCGCTCTCGACGACAAACCCGATTCGATCCGCCTGCGGATCTCCACATCGCACGGCATCTACGGCCCCCCTTTGAATGGCGCGAGAATTTCCCCGACCCGCGTCCCGAAACAGTCAAGGATCTCGAGAAAATGGTGCATGGATCGTGGAGCATAATCCTCAGCGTGGACGTGAGCGTGTGGCGGCTGCTGGCATGGCTGGAGGAAACCCGCCCACTCGACAACACCGTCGTGGTTTTCATGGGAGACAACGGGTTACTTGAGGGAGAGCACGGGATGGTCGACAAACCCACTGCGCACGAGCCCTGCCTGCGTGTGCCGTTGCTGGTGCGATACCCAGGGCTTGCACGGGCTAAAGTCGTGGAACGCCAGGCGCTCACCATTAATATGGCCCCCAGCGTGCTGGAGCTCTGCGGAGCGCGCCCTCTGGAAAACATCCCCGACAAATCCTGGGTGCGCCTCGTCCAGTCCGGTGATCCGGAATGACGCAGTTCATGGTTCTACGAGTACAACTACGAAGCGCAGTTCCCATACACGCCCAACGTCCGCGCCCTGCGGACGGAAGAATAGAAGGACATCCACTCCCCGCACGGCGATGGCGGCCCTGACTATCATCTGGCCGAGCTTTAACATCTCAGGACCGACCCGGACGAGCGCCGCAACCTCATCAAAATCTCAGCCTCCGCGGAGAAAGCGGCCCAACTCCAAAGGGAACTCGCCGCCTCGATGCGATCCCCGGGATTTCAGAGCAAACCGATCGCATGCCGATCGATGCGGGAATCAAAAAAGAGCTGCCGGATCAGAGGATCCGATCAGCGCATCGAATTCCCCACTGGGTGCGAGCGATCGGCCGCGGATCACGGGTTCGCTCTCTTTCGCATCCAACCTTCAACCTCGCGCTGACGCGCCCTTTCGGCTCCGTATGCCTTGGCGTGGCGCGCCTGCGGCCGCACCGGTTGACTGGGATCAAAAGGCCGCACCGCCACGCCTAACTTCTCCAGCGCGTAAATTGCCGCCCCTCGGATTGAAGCCTCCGGCTCGTCGTTGGGATAGACCGGGCACCCCATCACATCCGCCAGCCGCTGGAGAGAGGACTGGGATTTCTGGATCCCGCCGGAAACAATGATTTTTGGCGGACGCGGTTCATCGGCGGACAACGCCTCGTTAATCAGTGCCAGCCGATGATAAGTGGCCTCCGTGATGGCCTGGAGCATATCCAACGAGGTCGTGTGCTGAGTAATCCCGTGGATCAACCCGGAATCCTCCTCGTTCCAAGAGGGGGCACGTTCCGCAGTCCAAAACGGGAGCACGCAGAGACCGTGTGCTGGACCGGGCCGTGCAGCGAGTTTCTTCTCCAGTTCACCGGGCTCGGGCAGTTGCAATTCGCGCAAACACCACGCCCGCAGGTTGCCCGCATTGCTCACCGCCCCCCCCACAAGGTAGCGCCGCTGATCCACCCGGTAACAAAAGAGCCCAAACGGCGCCCGTGCATCCGGCCCTTCCCGCATGACCCGAAGCGCTGCGCTCGTTCCGACATTAATCGCGGCCAGCCCGGGACGCGTGGCTCCCGAGCCGAGGTTGCTCGCGGCACCGTCGCCGATAGCGGGAAACCACGGCACATGGCGCAACTCGGGAAATTTCTTATGGAGCGCGCTGCCTCCGATCGAAGGATCATCTGAGAGAGGCCTGAACTGCCTTTGATCGACTCCGCTCGCGCCGAGCATGCCCGCGCACCAATCCAACTTGCGCGGATCAAAGAGCCCGGTGCCCGTGGCCATCGCGATGGCGCAATTGGCGTCGCCACAGAGCTGGAGCTGAAGCCATTCGGCGGGGGACATCCACTGTTTGACCCGGCTAAAAAGCGTCTTCTGGGTCCTCCGCAGCCATGCGAGTTTGGCTGGCCAGAAAGAGGCCCGGAGCATGCAACCGGTCAACGCATGGGCCTCCTCCTCGGCGACACTTTCCCGAAGAACGGCGGCGTCCTGTCGGCACCTGGAATCGGCCCAGGTGATGATGGGCGTCAAAGCTTTGCCCGCGGCATCGCACCCCACCAAGCTGTGCCAGAAACAGGAAACCCCGACACCCGCAATGCGGCGTCCACGCAGGGCCTGGCTGGAGCGGTAGGCTTGAAGGGTTTGCTCAATGCAGAGCCGGATGGCCTTAAGCAAAACGGCGGGGTCCAAAGTCGCGCCCCCATCGCTGGAAGTCACCAACGGATACGTGCACTGCGCGGTGCAACCGTCGATCCGGTTCGCCTCGGAATCAAAAAGCGCGCTGCGCGAGGAGGATGTCCCAATATCAAGCGCGAGAATCAAGGGGGTGGACATAAGCAAAAAGGGATCGGAGATAAAGTGGCTTAAAACCCGCGGGAAAAAGCGATCAGCCAGCGCGGCGCGCTTGGATGCGCCGTGCCCCGTTCACATTTCGCGTGCCCATTCGGGCCTTTCCCGGAGATGAAAAAGCATCTCTCCCGCTTTGGGAACCAAAAGAACTCCTTCCTCCTCGCGGTTGGCATAATCCTCGGGGCGAATGCTCGCCGGATCCCTGTAACCGAGGTTGATCTCCTCACAAATCTCTTTGGGAATCCCCGTGGCCAAGGTGACCTTGACCCGGCATTTCTCCACCCCATTTTCATATGTCCCGATGCCGCGCACGTGCGTGGAATGCGCCAGTGTGCCCCAAGCGATGTCTTTGAATTGGTCCCATTGCTTCAGGAAATAGTCCCGGCAGTGGTAACCGATCTGCCGGATCAACGCGCCGTGCGTGAGCGAGATTTCGTGGATGTGCGGCGCGTAAATGATGAGTTCGCCGCCGTCGGCAACCACGGGTTCGAGTTTATACATGCATTTACCGCCCACCCAGAGTTCGTCATACATCTTGGGCGCGCAGGAGAGCACGGTGTGAAAGGGTTTGTCTTTGTAGGCGATGTGGAGCTTCCGAGAGAGCTCTGATGCGCGATCCCAGGCGTCCTCCGGAGTGCCGATGAAAAGCCCGGCGAAATCCGCCTTTTCCACCACCAGCGCAAAACAGAGCTTGGGTACCGCCACCATGGCGGCCGCGCGATCCACCACTTTGCGGACCGGGGTCCATTTGTTGCCGATGATCATGGGATTGGTCACTACGGCGCCCAGCCAATGGAAGAAGTTGAGCACCTCCGGGCCGCTCACCCCGGGAAAGAGATATTTGTTACCCCCGGAAAAACCCACCACTTCGTGGGGGAAAACCGGTCCGACGATCATGATCTGATCGTAATGAAAGAGACGCGTATTGATGTTTACCGGGACGTCCATGGCGAAGAGCCCGCCGCTGAGCTCCTCAATCTCGCGGGCCGGAATCGTGCCGATGTTTTTCAGCGCGCCGGGGTTGTCCCACTCGTGGTTAAAAAATTGGACCGCCCGGTATTTGGTGGAGCGTTCCTCGGCGGTGATCTCAAGGCGCTCACAGATTGCCGACTCACTCATGGGCTGGTGAGTGCCCAGCGCGATCATCACATCCAAAGCGGCCGTGACACCACCCAGTTGCTCATGAATCGCTTGAAACACAGACCCCACGGGGGCGGTCCGCGTGGCGTCCGGGACGATCAGGAGCACTTTTTTGCCACGGTAATCCGAAGCCGGGCACGCCTGTGCGATGAGTCGAGCCGCTTGCTCTGGGGTGATCGGGGCGCCCGGCTCGGCGATGAGGGAGAGAGGAGAGGGTTCCATGAAAAAGGATCAAACGTGGGAGAAATAAATCAAAGGATGCCGGATGGAATCCTTCCCAAGCGTCGGGTCCCGGCAAATCCCGCCGGGAGAACGCTCGGGGTGGATGCACACGCCGCCGTTTCAATGCGTGCCTAAATAGTCTGGCTCAAAAAGCCGCCGTCCACCTTCAGATCCACCCCCGTCACGAAACTGGCCGCACGCTCACTGGCCAGAAACACCACCGCACCGACGAGCTCTTCGGAACGGCCAAACCGGGCCATCGGCGTGTGGCCCCAGATCGCCAGCGTTCGGGCCGTGGGTGAACCGTCTTCGTTAAAGAGGAGTTTGCGGTTCTGTTCCGCTGGGAAAAAACCGGGGGTCAACGAGTTGACCCGAACACCTTGGGGCGCCCATTCCCGGGAAAGGAACTGGCTGAGGTTGAGCACTGCCGCCTTGGATGCGGAGTATGAGACCACCCGGGAAAGCGGCAAATGCGCCGAGACACTGGCGATGTTGATGATGCTCCCCTTCCCTCGGCGGCACATCGCAGGACCAAACTCCTGGCTAGGCAAAAGAGCGCCTCCTACGAGATTCAGATCGAAATTGGCCCGCCAATCCTCGGCGGTAATCGACTCGAAAGGGTGTTCCGGAGTCACCGTCACCCGGGGATCATTGCCTCCGGCCGCGTTGACGAGAATGGTCGGGGCACCCAAGGCCGTTTCAATCGCACGATGCGCCTGCTCCAATCCGGAGCGATCTACAGCGTCCGCCGCGAAAAACTCGGCACACCCGCCCGCTTCCCGGATTGCCTGAACCCGCGCAGCGCCCCGCTCTTCATTCCGTCCGACAACCGCGACTTTGGCGCCGGCCGCAGCCAAACCATCTGCCAACGCTCCGCCAAGAACACCCGTGGCTCCGATCACCACGGCGACTTCCTCGGATAGATCAAAAAGATTGCACATAATGAGACCCACCAAGACAGCGAAGACGCCGCTGCTTGGCAAGGTTGGGGAGGTTCAGCGGGTGAATTTCCCCGCCAAAAAGTGCGATGCCGGCCTGCTCTAGCTACGCACGGTGCCCCAGCGCCGGTGCAAGAACCTTTCCCAAGGAGAGAAGAGGATTTTGTCCGCCAACAACCCGATCAACACAATGACGAGCATGATACCAATCACCTGATCCATTGCGTGGAGATCGCGCCCGTAATTGAGCAACTGGCCTAAACCGAACCCGGTAAGGATGGTCACATAGATCTCAGCCGCCATCAACGAACGCCACGCAAACGCCCAGCCCTGCTTAATCCCGCTGACAATAAAGGGCAGACATGCCGGGAGAATGACCTTGATCCAAGTGTGCAGACCCCTCGAGCCCATGGTTTGCGCTGCCCGAGCAAAGATGGGAGGAACGTTCTTGACCCCGTTGTCGGTAGCCAAAGCCACAGACCAGATGGTGCCCATGACCACGACAAAAAGCATGGCCACCTCGGTCTGGCCAAACCAGATCAACGACAACGGCACCCAGCAAACGCTCGGCAACGCCTGCAAACCTAGGCCGATCACGCCAAGGGTGTCATAGGCCCATTCGAAGCGCGCAGTGAACAGCCCGAGAGGCACCCCCGCCGCAACCCCAATCACGTATCCAAGAAGCAACCGCTTGGCAGTCACCCAAAGAGCCTGAAGCAACGTTCCGTCATCGGCAGCGCCCCGAAGATACTCAAACACTGCCATGGGCGGCGGCAACAAAACAGGCGACCATCGGCCACTGGCTGCCAGCCGGTCCCACACAACAACCAGACAGAAAAAAAACAAGACCGCGGTGAACGTGCGTTTCATGACTTCATGACTAATCTGCCACCTGCGTGTTGCGGTGGGACTTAAGAGCCGCTGTGATCTCCATGGCGTATTGAGCCAGATTCGGGCTGTTGATGTCGCGAGGCCGGGGCAGATTAATTGAAAACTCCTCCCGAATCCGGCCCGGATGCGGAGAAAAGAGCACCACCCGGTCTCCCAAACAGACCGCTTCCCGAACGTTGTGCGTGACAAAGACGATGGTTTTGCGGCGGGCCTGCCAGATTTCCTGCAAATCCCCGTAGAGCTGTTCCCGGGTCATGGCATCCAGCGCGGCAAAGGGCTCATCCATGAGGAGCACCCGGGGATTGGGAGCGAGCGAGCGGGCCAGCGCCACGCGTTGCCGCATCCCTCCGGAAAGCTCATGGATGTTGGAGTACGCGTATTTTTTAAGTCCCACCAACTCAATGTAGTACATCGCCACATCAAGCCGTTCCTTGTTCTTCAAGCCCGGCTTTAATTTCAGCCCAAAGAGCACGTTCCCAATCACGTTGAGCCACGGGAACAAAGCCGACTCCTGAAACATCACCATGCGGTCCCGCCCGGGCTCGGTCACCATCCGCCCCTCGGCCATGATCGAGCCGCTGTCGGGGAGCTCGAGTCCGGCGATCATGCTGAGCAGGGTTGACTTCCCGCAACCGCTGGGCCCCACCAGACACACAAACTCACCCTCCCCGACGCTCAGGCTGACCTCGTCAAGGGCATGAGTCTCAACCACCCCCTGGCGAAACCACTTCGACACACGGTCGATGGACAGTTTAACCGGAGGAACCTCCGCCAGCGCTTCAGCAACCGTTGTCATGAGGCGATCTCTTTGCAGCATTCATGGGAAGGCGGGCGCAGAACATTTTCGGGATTTCGCCCGGGGGCAAGCTTCAATTCATGGTTGGGATTCAATACGCGGCTCTGCGGAAAGCCGCATGAGCCCCCTGGACAGAGGTTCACTTTGGAATCTCCACCAACCGACTTAACTTTGTAGAACCTTTGAGAAAACCCGCGCTTTGAGCCTCCCGAAGCAACTCTTCAAACTCATGGAGACTGACATCAGCAGAAAATCTCAGACGCGGCCAAGCCCGATCAGCGACCCCCGCCGGTATTGCAGTCCGTGTGAGCTCCTTTAATTCGGCCCGGACCATCTCTTTGGCTTCCTCAGGATGCTCATTAATCCACTGCGTGAGCTCAATGTGCGCGGTCACGAATTTTTTGACCAACCCCGAGTGCTCTTTTAAAGCCTTGCTGCTCGCGGCAAGCACCGTCGTCAGCGCGTCCTTCTCCTCAAGATAAATTTTTCCTTTCGCCTCAAGCTCCAAACGACTCACCCAAGGCTCCACCGTCCATGCCCCGTCAATCAGCCCGCCGACAAAGAGGTCGAGTTGATCCGTATTGGCAGTGGGCAAAACAAGCACGTCCCCCCCAATCTGTGTGATTTTGTATCCCTGCTTGCGAAACCACACCCGGGCTGCCACGTCCTGGGTGCCGCCCAGCTGTGGAGTGGCGATTTTTTTCCCTCGAAAATCCTCGGGCTTGGTAAGTCGTCCGTCTCCCTGAACCACCAGCGCAGCTCCTCCGTAGGCGGCACCCGCCACCACACGAACCTCGTTGCCTAGGGAGCGGAGATAGCCGTTGAGAACCGGGCCCGGCCCGACATAAGTAAGTTCGATCGAGTTCGCGAAGATGGCCTCGATGGCTGAGGGCCCGGCGTTGTAGACAAACCACTGGATCTCCACATCGGGCCCCAAGCGCTGCTCAAACCAGCCTCTGTTTTGACGCTTCATCTGGCTGGCTACCAGCGCCTGCGCATGGGTGATGTTTGGAAAATGGCCTACGCGCAGCGCGACCTTCTCCGCGAGGGCTTGGGAAGCCAGCGAGAAGAAGCCGAGAGCGGCCGCAAAGAATGGCATCGTTAGATTCATAAGTTTTAAGTCGTTTCGTTTAAACACCACTAGAGCGGTAGGCTAATAGCTGGCCCGTTCCACGAGGCAACTCCCATTTTCGCTCAATGTCTTCTGCACCACCCGCCCCTCCCACTCGGAGCGCCGCCATCGTCAACGCGGCAAAATCTGAATCGCGTCCGCCACCACATGCCCGTTGGTCCCCTCATTGCTCAGTGTGATTTTGGTCTTACGCCCTTTGGGAAGTTCAAAGACGCCGATGGAAACGACGCCAGACGGGGCATTCTCGTCGACCTCCAGTTTGCTCCTCTTGCCCTCCACCTCCAATGTCACCGGCACATTGCTGGCGCGACTTGCGCCTACCGGGAAAAGCACAAGAATCTCATATCGCCCCGACTCAGCAATGTTGGGTTCCCACGCGATCGAAAGCCCCCCTTTGCGGGTGTTGCCATCGTGAACATAACCGGTTCCCGCCCGCGCCATGGCCGCATTTTTTCCGCCCTGCCACGCCCCCGTTACCTGCCCCTGCAGGTCGTCCAACAGCAACCCGAAGGCAGGATTCCCGGCCTCCAGAGTACGCCGCGCTGACTCCCTTTCGTGATCCACGAACTCCAGCACCGCTCCGCTGGCGAGGAGGGCTTTGCGCAGGTCAGCGTATTTGACCTGCTGCACCAAAGCGTACTGGTCGATGGCCAGCGATGCTGCAGTGCCCGCCGCTTGCCCGAGAATCATCAGAGTCGGCTCCGCTCGAAGGGAAGCATTGCACACGTGCGAAGCCGACACGCAGACCGATACCAGTAAATTCGCGCACTCCTCCACTTTCGGAGTCATCGCGCGGTAGGAAATGCCATAAGGCAGGACCCCGAGCCGAAACGAACCTTCGTTTTGCACCTTCCCATTGATCACCCCGCGACGGCAGACGGCGACTTCAGCGGCATTCGACGCCACACCGATAGGATCCTCCGCTTGAACCTCACCGCGACAATGTTTCTCGGTCATCACCACGCTGGAGACCATCCTTCGGGCTTCCCTGATGTAGAGCGTATGCGGCCAGCCCGCAGTTGCAGTGAATTCATCCTTGCACAACCCCCATTGCTCTAGCTCTTTGCGAACAGCAACAGGCACCCGCCTGTCGGTCCGCAAGAAAGCAAAAAGGCCTCTCAAATAATCCTCGTGATCTTTTCGGATCCCCGCCCGCACCTCCGGTGTCGCCTCTGGATACAACGCACTCTTCCCCACGTGATCCACGGAAATCGGGCCTAGACCGCTCACCACAAATTTCGAAGACGCCACCTTTTGAAACCTGAAGAAGGAATCCACTCCGAGATTCTTTCCCGACGCCTGCACCGCCTGAATATAGCGTCCGAGCAACTCATACCGGACCGGATCATAGCCAAGCGGCGGATTGAGAGTCAGCTGGTTCTCGGGCTCCCGGGTAAGGCAGATCTGGAACGAATAAGCCTGCACTCCGGCGTCGGCGCTCCCCACTTTGCCGAGCGGATCAGAGTCAACCATTGCCAGCAAACCCGACGCCGGATCCCCCGGATTCACATAAGGATCCACGGGAACTTGGAACCGGCCCTCCCCGGAAGATAACCGAACCCCGTTGTGACTCTCCCCATACAGCGCATTCCCTTCTCGGCCTACCGCGTATTTCACCCCCGCTTTTGCCATGAGATCTCCCTCGCAACTGGCATCGATAAATACCCGGGCACGGAAAACATCCCCGTTCTCCGTGACAAACTCGCGGAGGCTTGCCAATTGCTTTTTTACCTGCGCCAAACGGTGTTCCGAATAAAACAACACCCTGCTGCTTTTGAGCATTCCCTGCAGCTCTTGTTCCGCCACATGGGGCTCAAACGCCCATGCCTCCGCTTTTTTGTAATGCATCCCCATCCGCTGATAAAACTCGAGGGCAAAGCCTCCCACGGCCTCTCTGCTCCCAAAATCCGTGACCCCAATGCCGGAGGACGTTATTCCTCCGACGTTGCGTCCTTCGTCGACGAGCACCACCTTTTTTCCGAGGCGCGCCGCTGAACAGGCCGCGCTAACCCCACCCACCGTGGCTCCGTAGACGCAAACATCTGATTCAATCACCGCCCCCGAGACGGCAGCTGCAGTTAATAAGAGTATACCCAGAAAGGCGGGCTTAAAAAGCGTGCTGATCATTGCTCCAGCCTAGCATCCTTCGGAAAGATTCCCTAGCAAATGGATGCAGCGGCTTGTTGGGCGATCTGAGCCAGCCACCTCGTCGACGGCCTGGGCTCGCCACGAAAACCAGAAGCGCGATTTCAAGGGGCAAACCCTCGACAAGCCCCGAGCCTCCCACGAACATCAGCGGCCCATGAAAGACGAAATGATCCTCGTTGTCCGTCGCTCGCTCTTCGATCAACTCGGAGCCTTCCAAGGGCTCAACTTTGAAGTCGATAGATACCTGCCCGAGCTCCTGAATCGGAACCAGAATTTCTTTACCTCCCGCGCGGCCGCTGAAACGGATCCATCCCTCAAACAAATCATCCCCTACGTGCTGCTCGTCCACGAGGGCCGGATACTCCACTATGTTCGGGGGAAGAAAGCGGGTGAACAGCGCCTCGTTTCCAAGGGGTCCCTTGGAATAGGCGGCCACATGAACGACGAAGACGAGGGGCTGTTTGCGCTTGATCGCGCGGCCTACGACGCCGGCGTGCAACGCGAGGTTTGCGAGGAACTCCGTGTTCACTCCGCCTACACAAACCACGCCGTGGCGCTCCTCAACGACGACTCCAACGACGTGGGCCGGGTTCACCTCGGCGTGGTCCATATCTTTCAACTTGAAAAACCCGAGGTTCAAAAGGGGGAAGCCATGATCACCGAGCTGCAGTTCCTGGATCGCACCGAGATTGAATCCCGCAGAGACGCCCTTGAGAGCTGGTCCCAGATTTGCCTCGACCATCTCGACGCTCTGCTCGCGGCAGCCCGTCCCCAGCCCGCCGCTTAATCCCTCTGTCCGCAATGGATTTCTCCTCCATCGTTCATCACGCCATCGAAGCCGGGGCATCGGATATCCATCTCCAGCCCAACTCCCCGGTCATCTTCCGAATCCACCGGGCGCTGGTGTCCGTGGACGCCGCCCCTCCCACCGAGGCGGACTTCACGTCTCTGGTGAATTCCTTGGTGCCCGCTCGCCTGAGGGACACCCTCCAAAGCGAGCGCGAAATTGATTTCGCCGTGAGTCTCCCCGAGATCGGACGTCTCCGAATCAATCTCTTCCAACAGCGCGGCCAGATGAGTCTCGCGATCCGGATTGTGAAGACCGGGGTGCGCTCCCTTGAGGAACTTCAACTGCCGACGAGCCTTGCCGCCATCGCGCAGTTGAGCCGCGGTATTGTCATCGTCGCGGGAAACATCGGCTCCGGAAAATCCACCACATTGGCGGCGCTTATCGAGCACATCAACCGCACCAGCCGCAAACACATCATCACCCTCGAGGACCCGATCGAATACCTTTTCGAGGACAAACAGTCCGTCATCAAGCAACGGGAGGTGGGGATCGACACTCGAGATTTTTCCTCAGGACTCAGAAACGTCCTGCGGCAGGATCCTGATGTGCTCGTCATCGGCGAAATTCGCGACGCCGAGAGTGCCTCCGCCGCCATGTCTGCCGCCAACACTGGCCACCTCGTGTTAACCACCATGCACACGACCGACGCCGTGAGATCGATCCAAAGGATGCTGGAGTTTTTTCCCAGCGCCGAATGCGACTCGGCTCGCCGCCTCCTTGCAAGCACCCTGAGCGCAGTGGTCTGCCAGCGCCTGATCCCGGCCGAGCCCGGCACATGCATCCCCGCCGTGGAGATCTTGCTCAACCCGCCAGCGGTATCCAAACTGATTGCTTCCGAGCAGCTTGAGAAAATTCCCGCCATGATGGACCTCAAGTCATCCGAGGGCATGCAGAGTTTTGATCAGGCCCTGCAGCAGCTGGTGCTCGCGCGGAAGATTACCCAGCAGCAGGCCATAACCAACGCAGGCAATCCGCAAGGGTTGAGGATGCTCTTTCAAGGAGTAGTCCACAGTGAATCCCGCGGCATCCTTGGTAACCGAGGCTAGAGACTTTGCCCTGATCAAACAGGAACCGTGCTGCGGCGCGGTAAGAAAAGTGAGCCACGCGGGATCGTATTTAAAAAACATCCTTGGCCAGCCTCTGCCCTCCCAAACACCCCAATAAGGAGCAGCCATTTTACCCGGGGAAATGTGCACACTCTCGCCGTGAGAGAGCCCCTGGCAGGCGTTCGTTCCCCGAGTCGTGCTTACCTGCCACCGACGCAAATGAGCCGTGACAGCGTGCGCAGATACATCCTGCCGCCGCTCACCGCGGGCGTGGCGTGGCTGCCCTCACCCAGCGCAATCCGCGCTACTTGCTCAAATCTACCGTTGGCTTTGAGCACCACCAGATCTCCCCGCACGGTCATATTATAGAGGCACCCGTTCACACAGACAGGGGACCCGTAATAAGGACCCTCGACTCGTTCACTCCAGAGCTGCTCCCGGTCGGACGCCCGCAAACAGGTCACCCAGCCGTTTTCCTTCCAAAGAAACAGGTAATCCTCAACGGCCAGTGGGGTAGGCACGTAGCCCCCAACGCGCACCACTTCATAGAGTTTCTCCGGCGAATGCCCCGCCCCGCCCGGGCGCACTGCATAAACAAAACTCTCGGCCCGTCCTTCTCCGCACTGTCCGATCAGGAGCCCCCGCGGCGTCACCAGCGGCGAAGCAATACAGCGCTTAGGCATGAGCCTCGGCAAATCCCAAACCTGAGCCCCGGTTCGCGCGTCTACGGCCAACATTCCCAGGGTGCGCGTCGTTAAGATCACCTGAGGCGCCATACCTTTTCCCTCGTAAATACAAGGCGTGGACGCAGTCGAACTGGTCCCAGCGTGCACAAACTTCCAGCGCTCCGCCCCGGTCTTGGCATCCATGCAGAGCAAAAAACTCTCGGACGCTTCCTGGTCGAAATGAAGCAACACGCTTTCCCCGTAAACGATCGGCGAAGTGCCCGGACCATGAGGTGAAACAAATGGACCAAGCTCCTTGCGCCAAAGCTCGCGCCCGTCCCGCTGGTCTAAGGCCACCAACCCAGATTCTTCGGGCGATGCCCAGTGCACATACACGCGCTCGGAATCCACGGTGGGCGAAGCGGCAGAGTAACTGTTGTCCGCATGAAGATGATAGCCGGCCGTCTCATATTCGCGTTTCCAAATCACCCCGCCATCCTCCGCCCTGAGACAAAGGATGAGCCGCTTGGTGGAGTTCTTCGGAGTCGCGGTCACAAAAACCCGCTCCCCCCAAATCACAGGCGAAGAGTGCCCAGTTCCCGGCAACTCCACATTCCAACGAAAGTCGTTTGCTGAAAACGCCGCCGGCAACCCGGGTGCATCGCCAAGACCCGACCCGTTCGGCCCGCGGAACCGAGTCCACTCCTGCGCGGAAAGAGGAGGCCTGCCGGCGGCGGTGATGGCGAGCGCAAATCCTAGAAGCAGTCGGCTCCACAAGGCGCAACCACGACGGAGGGATGTCGGGTAAATCATGGCGGACGTCATACACCCTAGCCGGGCACCTGTGTCAAAACCCAAGACATCATTTCCCCGGATGAGTCCGCGCTCTGCCGCGGCATCACGGCATACGCAACCACATGACCCGTACTAGAAAATGCGCTACCGAGCCCATCGACACCGCCGCAACATTTGAGTCGGCTCCACGGAGTCGGCCCAAAAAATCTGCTGAATTCAAACTTCAGTCGGCTGGAACGGCATCTTGAGATGCGGAGAAACATTCCCAAAAACCAACACTTCCGATGGGGGCTTGGGGAAAGAGAAGACTTGGAAAAGTTGAGCAGGCATAAAAACAAAGAAAAACGCCAAGGACGCAAGATGCCCTCAGGGCGCGCTTGAAATCGGGTTGCTGCGCCGCAGGCTCGCCCAGACATTCGAGCGATTTGGAAAGGGAACAGGAGACTCAGACGCGCCCGGCAGGCGAGGCAGGAGACGGCTTGTCAATCCGCGTCTGGACGCAATTCGGTGTATTTCAGGGCATTTCCCCGAGCCAAAGCGACGGGGTATTTGGCGGAGTTTACGCGGAGCTTTTCGTCTACAGCCGCTTGCAAAGAAATTCCCAGAACATCGGCGAGCCGCAAAACGTAAACCAACACATCCGCCACCTCGTGGCGTACCGCTTCGGCGCGTTTTGGGTGCGCCATGACGGCGCGCGACTCTTCCTCCGTGAGCCATTGGAAGATTTCAAGTAATTCGCCGGCCTCGGCGGTGAGAGCCATGGACAAGTTTTTCGGGCTATGAAACTGCGCCCATTCGCGTTCGGCCACAAACGCCCGTAACTCAGCCTGAATGAGGGGAACATTGAGAGGTGCGTCTTCTGGCATAGCCTTTACTCTACTCAGAGACGCGGATGGAAAACACCCAAGAGTTACGCCCGCGTCTTTTCGGGGCGTTGCTATTGGTTCGGCCAACAGTCTTCTCGCTTTGCACTCGGAGAACCTGTTCCCTGATCCCACGGCCTATGAAACTCCGTCTGTTTTTATTTCTCGCTGGCTGCGCGGCACTCCTCAGCAGCGTTGGCTGCGCATTTCATCAGAAATCCTATTCGCGAATTTATGCGGGAGACGCTCCCACCATCAAATACACCTCTGTAGAATCAGCGGGCGGCCCTCTCCGCGGACGCTAATCGGCTATGCGGATTTCAAAAAAAGCGGAGTATGCGCTCCGGGCTCTGATGGTGATGGCGAGGGAGAACAAATCTTGGCGGATTGAGGAGTTGAGTGCCCGGGAAAACATTCCGATTAAATTCCTTGAGCAGATCCTTTTGGCGCTCCGCCACGGAGGACTGCTCTCGAGCAAACGCGGGGTGGGTGGAGGTTACGCGCTCCTCAAACCCGCCGCGGAGGTCTCTCTGGCGGAGGTAATAGAGATCCTCGATGGCCCGATCGCGCCGATTGGCTGCGCGGCAGAGCGTCCCAGCGAAACCTGTTCGTGCCCAGATCCCCGCACATGCCCCCTTCGCGCCCTGATGAGCCGCGTCCGCTCGGAGCTTTCGGACATTATGCGCGCCCGCTCCATCGAGGACATGCTCCGCCTTTTGCCGGGTCCAGACACCCTCGCCTTTGAGATCTAGCGGCCCCCAGATTGCGGCTCGATTGTGGCATGATCCGGAATCACCGCAAGGAACGCCGACAGTCCACTTTTTCGCTGCGGCGTATCCTGATACGCGCATCTCCGGCCAATCCATAGCCACTCGCTAGCTACAAAAGCTGAGCACCGGCTGTGTCCGTGTTTGGCCGGTTGAGGCCGGATTCGCGAATCATGAAAAAGGCTCCCCATCCGTTGTGGCGGGGAGCCTTTCTCTTTCCCCTCGAACCTCTTTGTCCGAGCCGCTCTTCAGCGGCCCACCCGCAAACGCGCCCAGAGACGCCGGTCCTTGGGCTCCCAAAGAGACTCCCATGATCCCAGGACTCTTTTACTTTTCACCTCGTCGCCTCCGACAAGGACCGCATTGCAACCAAGAGGAGCTCGCACGGTGCGTACTCGGGCGAAAACATTCCGATAAGCGCGGCGCGCCGCCGAATAAGCAGTGCGATGACCGCAGGCCGTGATTGAATTCGCGATCACCAGTCCATCCTGGTGCGCACAAGACTTTAACAAGCCCAGCGCGGCCTCTTGAATCGGCTCCGGCCGGAACACATCGTCCGGTCCCGCTGCATAAACGTCATCCACAACGACATCAAACCGCTGATCGCACCGTTGAATCCACTCATACGCGTCCGCTTCCACGAGGGAAACCGAGTCGGAAAATCGCCCCAAGTTCCTACGCACAGCCTGGAGGGCCCGAGGGTCCAAATCCACCGCTGTGACCTCCAACTGGGGGAGCAAGTGAAGAATCTGCCGAATCATGGTGCCCCCGCCGGCTCCCAATAAAAGGAGCGAGCGAGGCACCCGAACTCCCAAGAAACATGCCGCGGTCAAGGCATCCCAACCAAAGCCGGTCAGAAGGAGCGTGGGATGCCACGTGCTCATGGTCGCGCCACGCACATTCCAGTTTCGCCTGCGCCCGGATTGAACACTCATGTGTGCGGGCCCCTACCACGGAGCGACGCTTGATTCAATTCGGAATCCGCAAGCCCCAGCTCCAGGAAGCCTCCCTGTTTGTTCAAAAGGCTCGGCTGCGAGTTTCATGGCGCAAGGAGGGTCTTTGCGGGCAGCAGAAGCCCAAGCCGCCCTCGGGCAGGAAAACTTCCGCTATCGCTGAGAAGGCCAGCAGATCCGGCGGACCCGCGCTGGGATCCGGCGACATTTTTGGAACCGCGTTGCAGCAAGTAAACAACAGGACACTCGCCCGTCGCCAGCGCGCGGCGGTCCCCGCATCGAGCCCTCGATCGCTAGGAAATCAGCAACTCGATGTCCTCGATGCCCAAACCCTCCATCAGCGGCTGCTCATTCTCTACAGTGGCATCGATCAAGGCCCGCTTTTTTGACTGCAACTCAAGGATTTTCTCCTCGATGGTATTCCGCGCAATCAGTTTGTAGCAGGTGACCACGCTTTTCTGGCCAATGCGGTGCGCCCGATCCGTCGCCTGCGCCTCCACAGCCGGATTCCACCATGGATCAAAATGGATCACAGTATCGGCAGCCGTAAGGTTAAGGCCCACGCCGCCCGCTTTGAGGCTCATCAAAAAAACAGGAATCCGGCCCGTTTGGAATTCGTCCACGACATTCTGACGATCCTTGGTAGAGCCATCGAGATAACAGAACGGAGTTTCCGAAGCGACGAGTTGTTGCCGGATCAAGCTCAGCATGGAAACAAACTGGCTGAACACGATCACCCGATGCCCGCCATCCAAGGCTTCCTGAAGCAATTCATCCAGCAGCTCGAGCTTCGCCGAGCCTTGGAAAGCCTCGGCCTGGGCCAGATCCAGCAAACGCAGATCGCAGCACACCTGCCTCAGGCGGAGAAGCGCCGTCAGCATGAGGATTCTCGATTTATTCCGATCCTTCTCGGAAGCGAGTTCACTGACTTGTCGGCGGGTTGACTCCAGCAGGCGGGAGTAAACCTCGCGTTGATCCGGATGCAGCTCGCAGTAGGAAACTTGCTCGATTTTTTCTGGCAACTCCGGCGCCACCGTCTCCTTCTTGCGCCGGAGAATAAAGGGCCGCAAACGCTGGAGAAGGCGTCGCTGCTCAGGACCCCCCTTCTCGTTTCCAATCACCTGCTCAAATCGCTCTTTGAAGTCAGCGCGCGTTCCGAGATAGCCGGGCATTAAAAAATGCATCAGAGACCAAATGTCGCGCACGGAGTTTTCCACAGGCGTGCCAGTGAGCACGAACCTGTTTTTGGCTCGAATGACTTGGGCCGCCAGAGCGTTCTGGCTGTCGGGATTTTTGATGTGCTGCGCCTCGTCCAACACCATCGCGGCAAACGTCAGACCGCGAAACCGGTCGGCGTCCCGGCGAAGGAGCGGATAACTGGTGATCACGAGATCCGCCGAATCGATCTCACGGAAACGCTCATGGCGTTTGGGCCCTTCGAGCACCAGCACCCGCAGTTGGGGTGTGAACCGCGCGGCTTCCCTCTGCCAATTAAACACGATCGAAGAGGGACAAACCACCAAGGAGCGCCCTTTGAGGGTCCTTAAAAAAGCGAGCATTTGAATAGTTTTCCCAAGCCCCATCTCGTCAGCCAAAATTCCTCCCCAGCCATTATGGGCAAGAAAGTTGAGCCAGTAGACGCCCTGCTTTTGGTAGGGCCGCAGCACCCCTTCAAGGTCATTCAATGGGACCGGTGCCAGTCGCTCCAACTGGCGCGAACCACTCGCCCACTGCCGCCACTCCGGCGGGCTTTGAATCGCGATCTGATTTTCGGCAGCGATTCCCTCCAAATAAGCGGCATGCTGCCGGTCAATCCGATACTGCCCGGGCTGTCGCTGCTGCGGGCTGCAGTCGTTGAGAACCTCCTGAAACTCATCCAGAAGATCCACGTTGAACACTGCCAGTTTGCCGCTTTTGAGCCGGACCGAATTTCGGCCCGACTGAAGCAAACGCTGAATTTCAGCCGCCGAAAAACGTTCACCAGAGGCCGCACCCATTTCCACCTGCAGCTCAAACCAGTTTTCACCCGAGCTCCGGATCTCCAGCCGTGGCGTAATCCGCTGTACGTCCCGGGTGACATGTTCGAAACGGGCGCCAATTTCCACCTCCCACTCCCGCTCGAGACGCGGCAGTTCACGGGCAAAAAACTGCAGAATCACAGGCTCCCCTTTGAGCACCATCTGCCCCTTGGCATCCGGCCGTGAAAACCCGCTGGCCATCAAGCGCTCCAAGGCGGCCTCGTGCTCAGAGTCCCCGGCCTGGTATCCGGCCCCGCCCACGCAAGTTTTCCGGTCGC
The DNA here is from genome assembly GCA_040374425.1 of Verrucomicrobiia bacterium. Taxonomy (GTDB): domain Bacteria; phylum Verrucomicrobiota; class Verrucomicrobiia; order Chthoniobacterales; family Chthoniobacteraceae; genus CAIURC01. Next base: position 30,723 of record JBEIUI010000014.1, read on the forward strand.
CCCGCCGGCACTCAAGGTCCGCCACGAGGTGGTTTAAGGAGCCCTCAAGTTTGAGGAAAAACTCCGCCTTCTCGCGACGCTCCAGAGCCCATGCCCCGCCGACTGATGATGCGCCACTCTCAAGCCCGCTTTGCACCAGCGCGGAATCAAGAGTCATATACGCTCCCAAGGAGGGCACTTCCACCGCCAGAAAGCAATCCGCCGCCTCGGCCGGGATCCGGATTTCATGGAATAAAAGTTCCCGATAAGCCGCAGGCAGACCGTATGCAACAGGCCGGAGCACTGAACCTTGCCAGGCCCACACCCCGGACGAGGCCTCCAGCAAACGAGCCGACTCCGGCAGCACCGTCCTCAAACGCAATCCACCATCCGAACTGCGCTCCCCATTTAAAACCGGGCGAAGCATCCGATCCGCCCCCGCGATCTGGAGTGGCGCATCTTTGCCCAGGGTCACCCGGGGATTCCCGACCAGATGCCCCATGAGCTGGGCGAACCTCTCTCGATCTAAAACAGCCATCCCCGGCAAAGCTCGCCGCCCCTTGACTGACGGGGGCTCATCCGTCCCGGCGATGCGGCACCACGCCTCAACGCAGCGCAGGTCCATCTCACTGCACTCGTATTGCTGGGAACAATTCAGGGCGCTGAGCAGCATCCTTTTGCCCGGCAGTTGAACTTCCGCGCCCACGGTCACCGCGTTCTTCTCCCAGCCAGAGCCAAGATTCGGAGCGAGGATGAAATAGACCTCCAAGAAGGTGCCATTTGCGCTACCCGAGGCAGCCAGGAAAGGAAGTTTGGACTGCTCGGCTTGGCTTTGCGCCGGGAGCTGAAGGCCGCTCGCCGGGACGGTGGTCGGGACAGGAGCCGGCTCTGCGCTTGGCTTCATGACCTCAAGCCCCACCGCAAGCGAATGTTCACAGATTCTGCCGTGCTGACGGGACTCCCGGCACGTGCAGAGGTTCTCAATATTCGTTTTGGAGAGAATCTTGAGTCCCGACTTCAACTCCGAGTCTCCCTGCCGGACCCGACCTTGAAGAAGGGGCGGTGCGTAGGACGCGCTAAACACGCGCCCTGCGGAATGCAGACTGCGCGCCTGTTTGAGCGCTTGCCAGCCCCCAGCGTCTCCTAAAAGTCTCTCGGTCAACTCGATCATAGCGATTGCTCTACTCTTCGGTCTTTCGCTCTGGAAGGTCCATGCGTTTTGCCACGGGCGCACCTACAATTCACCGCCAGCCGAGATTCACATCCCCCCCTAGGGCATCTTGGTTCTGGTCACAGAGCCGTTCGGGCATACACTGCGCGCACATGAAAATCGTCGCAGTCGCGAACCAGAAAGGCGGGGTTGGAAAGACAACCACATCCGTCAATCTTGCCGCCTGTTTGGCGGCCCGAGGCAAGCGCGTCCTGCTGATCGATCTCGACCCTCAGGCCAACGCCACAAGCGGTCTCGGAGTCCCTCCCATGGACGGCCAGAGCATCTACGGTCCTCTCCTCGGTCACGAGCCTCTGGCTGACAAAGTTCTCCCCACCCGATGGGAAAATCTCTTCCTGATCCCGGGAGACTTGGATCTGGCGGGTTGCGAAGTGGAAGTGGCTCGATCAGAGGGTCACCTCACCCGGCTCCGGACCTCCCTTGAGCCATTGCGGGCCGATCACCCGTTTGATTTTGTCCTGCTCGATTGCCCTCCTTCCTTGGGGATCCTCATGACCAACGCCTTGGCCGCAGCTGACGAGTTACTCATCCCAATCCAGTGCGAGTATTACGCATTGGAAGGGCTCAGCAAAATCGACCACGTGGTGACCCAAATCCGGGAGTGCGGTGCAAATCCCACCCTTGAGATCGGGGGAATCGTCATGACCATGTTCATGCGCAACAATCTCGCCCAGCAGGTCATTCACGAGGTTCAGCAACACTTCGGTCAACTCCTCTACAAGACGGTGATTCCTCGCAGTGTCCGGCTCGCCGAAGCTCCCAGCCATGGAAAGCCCATTATCGAGTATGAGCCCGCTGGACTCGGTGCCACGGCTTACAAGGCGCTGGCCGAGGAGTTCTTAGCCCGGCATTAGCCTCCCGAAATGACATCCTAAGTGCCGTCCCTCTCTGAATTGTCCCCGATTCTGAGTCCGTATCGAGCTCGGAAAAAAACAAAGAAATTGGTTGCTCACGGAAAACTCCCTCACTAGATTCCGCGCCTCCTCAAGGAGCCTTAGCTCAATTGGTTAGAGCGCTGCCCTGTCACGGCAGAGGTTGCGGGTTCGAGTCCCGTAGGCTCCGCTTTTTTCGTGGGTCTACGGCTCAGCGCTGATTCAGCCCCTGACAAAAGCGCATCCCAAATCTGGGCTGGTAGAACCTTCCGCCGTTGGAGCGATCGGACTCTCTGTGCACCGCGCCGCGGGGAGAGACGAATTCAGATCGGGCACATATTCGGGCACCAGCTGACGCAACAGCAGCTTCAGGCTCGCCGCGTCAGAGCGGGGCAATGCAGCCGCCAATGTTTGCAGGTGCTCTTTCATTTCGGAGAGCCTGGAAGGTTCACACACGAGGCGCATAATCTTCGTTTCAGTGGTCGGCGCCACATTTTCGCCGCAGTGACTGAGTTCCTCGTAGAGCTTCTCGCCAGGGCGCAACCCCGTAAAGAGGACTTCAATATCGATGTCGGGCCGCAGCCCGCTGGCTCGATCATCTGCCTAGCCAAATCCACAATCCGCACGGGTTTTCCCATATCGAGAACGAAGATTTCTCCGCCTTCGGCCAGTTGGGCACTTTGCAACACAAGGCTGACGGCCTCCGGGATCGTCATGAAATATCGGGTGACCTCCGGGTGCGTCACCTTGACCGGACCTCCCGCTGCAATTTGACGGGAAAAAATCGGCACCACGCTCCCGGAGGAACCCAGGACGTTCCCGAAACGAACAGCCAGAAACTTTGTGCGCCCCCCGGATCCAGCCTGCATGGACTGCACAAATCGCTCCGCCATTCGCTTGGTAGCCCCCATGACATTGGTGGGATTGATGGCTTTATCCGTCGACACCAGGACAAACCGTTCCGCGTGATACCGCCCCGCAAGCTCGGCCACTTGGGCGGTGCCAAAGATGTTGTTCTTGATGGCTTCGCCTGGCTGGAGCTCCATCATCGGCACGTGTTTGTGGGCCGCGGCGTGAAAAACAAGGTCCGGGCGCAGCTCCGCGAAGATGGCTTCCATCCGGGGGCGATCGAGGATGTCGGCCACCGTGGGTATGAGACGGAGCCGCTGCTGCCGCTCGTGGAGCTCCTGTTCGATGGGAAAAAGTGCCGCCTCCGAGCGCTCTAGAAGAACGAGAAGCTCAGGATCAAAGGAAGCCACTTGGCGGCAGAGCTCGCTCCCGATGCTCCCTCCCGCTCCGGTGATCAAAACCTTTCTGCCGGAAACCATTTTGCGAACATTTTCCTGATCCATTCGTACGGTCTCCCGTCCCAGAAGATCCTCGATTTGGAGGTTCCTCAGATGCGTGACGCTCACCGCCCCCGTGGCCAGTTGGCGCACCGAGGGAATGGTGCGAAACGGGACCTGCGCCTTCTGTAAGACGCTGGCAATCGCCCGGAGCCGACACGCGGGCGCTGAAGGCCACGCAACGATCACCTCATCGAGTTTCCTGCTCAGTCGCTCCTCCAGAAGATCCTCCGGACGCCCCCAAACCGGTATCCCATGAACCCGGGAACCAACCCTTCGGAAGTCGTCAAAAAAGGCCACAGGCTGCAGCCCCATCCAGCTCTTTCCCAGGAGTTCCCGTACCAGAAGGGCACCCGTTTCTCCCGCGCCGATGACTCCGACGCGGCGGCTCCGGCGGCGCCCTCCCGGCTGAGGAGCAATGAAACGTTCCCGCAACATGCGGATCCCGAAACGTCCCGCGCAGAGGAGCCCGCAGGCCAAGACGGCATCGATGAGAACGACACTGCGGGGTGGTATGAACGGAGGCCCATAGGCATGATTGATCCAGAGACTCGCTCCTGCAGCCCCTAAGCAAACGCACAGGATTCGTCGTAAATCTGGCGTGCTGAAATAACTGAGCGAGTCCTCGTATTGGCCCGCGGCGTAGAGCAACCCGAGTTTCACGGAGACCATCCAGAGCCAGACCCAAAGGGCGCTCTCCAGAAGCCGCTGGGGCACAACAAATTCAAACCTGAGCTGATAGGCCACAAACAACGCCAAGCTCATCGCAGCGCCGTAACAAAACGTGAGCAGGGCAAAACGTGCCCAGCGTTTGTTGGCCAGAAATTCGTAGACCAGACGTATTGCCATACCTTCCCCCCTCTTTTTTTACTCCCCGCCACTCCCCCCAATCCCTCGGCCGGTATTCCGACCTGAAAGACTAGTTCTGACTCCAAGCCTTTAAGACCACCTCACTGACCCGCTGCAATTGTTCGCAGCTCATGCTCGATCCACTGGGCAGACAAAGACCTCTCTCAAAAATGGACTCGGACACTTGGCCGCCCCAACGCTCGCACCCTGAAAAGACGGGCTGCAGATGCAGTGGCTTCCAAACAGGCCGCGCCTCGATGTTCGCCTCCTCGAACATCCGCCCGAGTTCCTGACGACCCGCCCCAAAAAGATCCGGCTCCACCGTGATACACGTCAGCCAATAGTTTTCCTCGCCGCCTAGGCGATGAGGCATCCATCCCAGCCCCGGGAGCCTTCCGAGCGCTTCCTTGTAGAAACTCCGGTTCAGGCGCCTCGACTCAATCCGTTCGGGCAATTCCAGCAACTGGCCCCGGCCGATTCCGGCAAGGACGTTGCTCATGCGGTAGTTGTAACCCACTTGAGAGTGCTGGTAATGCGGCGCGGCGTCGCGGGCCTGTGTCGCCAAGTACCTGGCTTGCTCCAACGCTGGACCGTCCTCCGACACCAACATGCCACCTCCGGACGTGGTGATGATCTTGTTGCCATTGAAAGAAAACACACCAAACCGGCCGAAACTCCCCGCCATTCTCGCGCCACTCGAAGCGCCCAAAGCCTCCGCGGCATCCTCGATGAGAGGGACCCCATACTCCTCGCAAAGCGGGGCGATCTTGGCGTAATCCGCACACTGCCCATAGAGATCTACCGCGATCACGGCTTTGGGGAGTTTTCCATTCCGCGCGGAATCGCTCAAAGCCTCCGCGAGCAAAGCGGGGTCCATGTTCCATGTGGCCTCCTCCGAATCGATGAAGACGGGAGTAGCCCCTTGGTAAACGATAGGATTGGCGCTGGCCGCAAATGTGAATGTGGAGCAAAAGACGCGATCGCCCCGGTCAACCCCACAGAGTTTAAGGGCCAAATGGATCGCCGCGGTTCCCGAGCTCAACGCAGCGCCGTGAGAAACGCCCACATAGCGGGCCAACTCCGACTCAAACGCATCCACGTGCGGCCCCAGCGGCGCCACCCAGTTGGAATCAAACGCCTCCTCCACAAAACGGCGTTCCCTCTGCCCCAAATGGGGGGGAGACAAATAAAAGCGCTCGTTCACGGCAACACCTCCAATGGTAGGCTCCCGACCCGGTAGGCGGGAAAGTAGTTCGATGCAGTCGGGCTCAGCCCAGCCAGGCGCTGATGCTCCCTGACCGACGTTGCGATCTCGGCATAAACCCCTTCATCCACCACCCATTTCCAGCAGGAAAACGCATGTCGTTTCTGGGAAAAACCGGCTTTGAAGTGGAAAAGAGAATCCTCCTCCGCGCCCACTCCTCCCCCGAGGTGGAGGTACTCGCACCCCCTCGCGGTTGCCCACCTCCGGGCCGCGTCAATAACCAACTTGATCGGAGCCGCCTTGAGGTTTTCGTTGCGCGTTCCGCTCAAATGATACTGAACGATGCCGTTACACTCCAAAAAGAGGGCCCCCGCGATCACCTGTCCCTCCGACTTGGCGACAAACAAATGGGCTTGGGACCCGAGCGCTGAACAGAGTTCCCTAAAGTAATCGAGGCCGAATCGGTAATAACTCCCCGCATTGAGCCGCTCCATGGTCTGGAGATAAACCTCGACAAAAGGCTCCAGAGATTCGCCGGAGGGATCTACCCCACATTGAACGCCTTGGATCTGGAGCTTCGTGATCACGCGCCGATGGTTGTTACGGAATTGCGCCCACTGCATTTCGAGCGGATCCCCGAGCGGAATGGACACCGTGTTTCCCAAAAACGAGATTTGACCGAGCCCACGCAGCACGTCCGTCTGAGGGAGAATCGGGTTCAAGCGGGAAAACACGGAAATCACGTGCCTGGCATGCAACTCATTGGCGAGTTGCGTTTGAAAGCTCTCAATACAAGCGCCCCCTGCGGCGGCACCGCCAATGACAGGCCCCGGATAGCCGTAGACGGAGGTGGCGTCAAAATACGGCGTTCCTTTCCCCACCCACCCGTCAAGCCCCTCAATGGGCCTGATCAGAAGTGGCAGAGCCACCGTACACGCACCCTGCTCATAGACAAACAAGAGCGCTTTGCCCTCACCGTTAAGCTCCGCGAGGCGGTGATACCCGGCCGTATGGTAGGAATCGAACCGATGAACACGGCCTAGAATCCGCGTCCATTCCGTTTCGTTTCCCGCGTCAATGACCCGTAACCGGCCGCCCGATGCTTTGATGCACTCGGGATGGGACCCCGGAGCGGGCAGCGGCAGATTGTGGGGAGTCGGGACCACGTTTCGCCCCGCTTTCCCTGGTACATGAGCCGAGACCACCGGGGTTAGCTGGTTGGAATGAACCCAATGCCAAGCCTCTTGAAACAGGTTAAACTCCACTCGCTGCAGATCCACTGGAGGCTGGCCGGCGCCTGACCGCGCTAACTGCGCGGGATCCTTCCGCCACGTCCACCGCACCTCTCCATCCTCCGCACTGACCCACTCCACCACCGCGCTTTTCTGCGCCACCTCCTCGTTCGAACCGGCAGCGCCAGGGCTCCGTTTGGGTGAGTCCGACCGGAGACAGCCGGATCGGGCATCCAATGGAATCCCTCTCGAAAAGATCTCAGGCACGGAAACACTCACAATCAAATCCACGGCACATCCCCGCAACCAGTCCCTGCCCTCCTGAGTCGTGAGCACATCCACCCCCCTGACATCCTCAACTCCCAGATGCGGGCATAAGCCCATCAAGGTGGAGTCGACCTCACTCCGGTCTCCGCTCGTGAGTAAACCCACGGGCCGGAACCCGGCCTCAATGAGCCATTGCAAACACCACACGCCAACATCCCGATCCCCAGCATAAACCCACCGTAATTCCCCCATATCCCCTCCCTCCGTTCCGCATTTCTTTACTACACCTCGCGCTTCGCACCCGCTTCCCGACCTAGAAAACAATCCGACGTTACCCGCCCCTCCTGGCTAATCCCGCGCCGCTGCATGACGCGGACGACCGTCAGGGCCAGAATTCGCAGATCAAGAGAGAGAGAGCGATGGCGGACATAATAGAGATCGTATTCGAATTTCTGCTCCCAACTCAGCTCATTGCGCCCGTTGACCTGCGCCCATCCTGTGAGACCAGGCAACACATCATGGCGATGCCGTTGCTCCGCAGAGTAGCGTGTCAGGTAATCCAAGAGCAGCGGCCGCGGGCCTACCAAGCTCATGTCCCCCTTGAGCACGTTCCAGAGTTCTGGCAGCTCATCCAGACTACTACTTCTCAACCAGCCCCCAAATTTCGTCATTCGCAGCTTATCCGGCAACGGCCTTCCGTTCGCCCCGCACAGGTTCCGCATGGTCCGGAACTTGTATAGGGTAAATGGGCGCCCCCCCTTGCCCGGCCTGATTTGTTTGAACAAGACGGGGCGCCCGAGAAAGGCATACACCAAAAGCCCGATCACAGAGAGAAGGGGGGCCAATGTGATCAGCCCGAGGATCGCGCCCCCCACGTCCAATAACCGTTTCCAACCGGGCTCCGTGTATCTCATAGGATTATAAGGAAGAAGCCCGGGCGATACCCGCCGCCAATGCCCTGCCGGCGAACTTTGTGCCGGAAACAAACCGGCACAACGGCCCGAAGGAATGAGCGGCAGGCGCCCCCATAAAATGCAACCCAGGAACCGACGACTCCAAGCCACGTTTTAGGATGGGATACCCGTCCGCCTGCTCAATCCGCGACAAAATCTCCGGTCCAAGGAAAGTATATTTCCGGAGATCGACTCGATAGCCCGTCGCGAGGTAGACGTGATCGACCTGCATTTCGCTGCCGTCACTCAAGTGCAGCCGCATTCCCTCCGCGTCCTCCGTTGTTCCGGTCACACAGGCTCCTGTCTTGATCGCCACATTCCGTAGCCTGGGCACCAACCAGCCCGATCCGGCTGGCCGGATGGAACGGGCAGCGATTTGATCCTGCAGTCTCTTGGGAAAACAGCGGAACAACCCCGGCGTGGCCACAATCCAATTCAGACCGGGAGGCCCTACATCCGACGGAGGGTAAAACACCCGCCGTAACGGGTTCGCCTCGCTCTTGAGCCAAGGCACGGTTTGGTCTAGGAAATGGACCTTCGGGCGGCGCACCACCACGGTAACGTCGGCTCCGTTCTCATGCAGCAGCGCCGCCGACTCCAGCGCCGTCTGGCCGCCTCCGACAACGGCCACCCGTTTGCCGGCAAACACGTCCATGCGCTTGTGTTCGCTGCTATGGGTTAACCGAGCAGAGACCACCCCCTGAAACTCGGTGGGGATGCGGGGGGACTGTCCAATTCCAGCAGCGACCACCACGCGGTTCACCTGCCGTATCTCCCCGTCGTCAAGCACTAGACTGAACCCGGCCTCTCCGGCACGGATATCGAGGACGCGCCGACGATCCAAGTCCGGCGCGACCTGGGTCTGCACCCACACTCCATAGCGTACGAACTCCTCACGATCCAACGGTGCCACCAGATCCAAGTGATGCGCCTGCGCGTATGCGTCAAGCGTCAGACGCTCCTCTGGATCCGAGATATGACACGCGTCCCACGTGGATCGCACCACCATTCCTTCGGGCATTTGATCAGCCCAAAAAGACATGGGTTGCCCGAACACCTCAAAATCCACCCCTTTTCCTCGGAGATGGGCCGCTGCGGCGAGCCCGTAAGGGCCTGCCCCAATAATGGCTATCCTTTGTTTATTTTGCGTTTTCATGTTCTTTCCCTCCAATTGCTACACTCCTTCCGCTGGCGACCCGACGCAGACAGCGTGGGCCATCCAATTCACTGAAACGCTTGCTCGCTTACAGAGAACGCGTCATAGCGCGATGCCAGCACTCCCGGACGCATTTGAAAATGGGCCGGGTCGGTTGCCATTCCGCGTGCCCAGTCCACAAGTGCGGCCGGCACGTTCGCTCCGGCGAGATGCGAAAATGGATACCCGCCCCCGATGCGCGGATTCAGATCGATGGGAAAGGCGGTTTTTTCCTTCACCAACACATCGCAATCCAGAACCCCCTTGTGTCTGAGATTCGAGCCAATCCGCTCTCCGAGCTCGCTCAGGGCGGGGTCTACCACGCTCACTGCTCGGTCGGTGCGCCCAGCACTCATCCGGAGTTTGCGTTTGGCCAGGGTGCATATGTAGTTGCCCTGAAGATCATTAATGACATCGAGCCCGTATTCCTCCCCGTCGATCCGCTCCTGGATCAGGATGCATCGTTCTGGATCCTGTTCGCTGGCATGTGCAAATGAGGACTGCCTTACCTGATTCAACGTGTGTTGATAGGACCGCTCAAGCTCCTCCTGGTTTTCCGGAAAACTCAGCCCCACTGAACTCACCCCCCAGCGGGGTTTGATTACCAAGGGAAACCTCAGCCGCCCTGCGTCGAGGGCAAGTCTCGCTTTGGACAAATCCATGCACGTATGCGGAGTCGGGATCCCCAGTTTTTGGAGAAATTGCTGCGCACCCAGCTTGTCGTAACAGAGCTCCACCACCTCCGGATCGGACACCATCACCTGGGTTCCGATCCGTGCAAACCGGCCTCGTTCCTTAGAGAGGAGAACGAGCTCTGGTTCCAGCGCGGGAATCAGCAAACCGACTTCATGGGCCTCGCAAATCTCCAGAAGCGCCTCCACGTATCCGCGATCCTTCGCCGGCGGCACCACAAACGCCTTGTCCGCCACCATCAACGCTGGGGCCTCTGCGCAACAGTCGCTGGCAAAAACTCCTCCGATTCCTTTCACCGCTGCCTTAAAGACATCGACGGTGTGATTCCGCCGCCCAGCACAAGTAAGTAAGATATTCATATTCTGTTTTCTCTCCGCTCCTCCATTTATCCGCCGTGCGCCCCCTCCAAACCGTGCATTGAGTAATGCTCGATCTGGACATTGACGTATTCCTTCCGGTTGAAACGCTCCCTGCCCACAAGAGCGTTTCCCGAGAGACGCGCCCGGAATTCGGGGTCCGCAATAAATCGTTCCATTGCCGTCGTAACGTAGTCTTGGGCCACCTCCTCGAGGACCACACCATCCACCTCGTGTCTCACCACATCCCGGCACCCCCTCGCGTTGGAGGTAATGACAGGCACGCCCATCGCCAAGGATTCCATGGCGCACACGGGCATCCCCTCCCTTTGGCTGGGAAACACGAACACATCCGAGACCGCCAAGTAGCGTTCCACGGCGCTTTGGTATCCCACACGCACAATCTGCCCGCAATTTTCCATCGCCTGCCGCTCCTCCAAGGAGAGCCCTGAAGCGTGCAGAGAATCCCAAGTACCCACGAGGAGCAATCGACATTCCGGATGCTCAGAAGCCAACGCCAGGAAGGACCGCACCAACGTCCCAAACCCTTTGAATGCAACGAAGCGACCGACAAAAATAAAGACGCAGGCAGCGAGTGGAATCCCCAGTTGCGTTCGCAGTTCGGATCTGAACCCGGCTGGAAACGCCGACGGCCGGAATCGAGCCACGTCGCAGCCCAGCCCGAATCCGGAGAGCACACGAACGTTCGCCCTGGATCCATCGTCCTCCATCCGCTGGCGGTCCTCTTCGTTGAGGACCCAGGCGCAACGCATCCGGCTTGCCGACCACAGTTCAGCAGATCGCAGCAGGAACTGTTTGAGCCCTTTAAAAAATGGATAAGAGATTCCATGAAACGTGGCGAGGGTCACAGGCCACCGTGCGCTCTTCGCGAGAGCGGTGGTGAAAATGGCGGCCGAAAAGTGGGCGTGAATCAGATCCGGCCGCACGGTCTCAACCACCCGCCGCAACTGCCGGGCTGCGCTGCAATGCTCCATCGGATTCATGCCCCGCGGAAACCGGATCCGATGTAATGTGACGGGGGCTCCCTCAAACGTGTCCTTTCCACCCAAAGAATTCCCGAGCGCACAGGCGCAATGGACCTCAATGCCCTTCGAGCAGAGTTCCTCGGCGAGTGCATTGAAGAATCCTGAGAAACTCATCCAACTGGGTATAACGATCAAAATTCGCATGTTCCGATGTGCTGACCTTTTGAAATTCCGCCGTGTTCTTTCAGCTAAAAGATCCACGCGGTGTGCAAGGACCTCCCCTCACCCGCGCCGCCGTCTCCACCTGTTCCTTCCACCTGTTCCTTCCACCTGTTCCTTCCACCTGTTCCCTCCACCTGCTCCTTACACCTGTTCCTTCCTCTGCTGACACCGTGTGGGTTGCACTCGGCGAGCGGGAGCTTCAACGCCGCCATTCAACACGCAACCCATCCCCTTCCACCATTGGGCGAACACCGTAAGGACGAAGTCCCGAGCGCCCCCTCCACCGCACC
>JBEIUI010000050.1:0-21702 GCA_040374425.1 Verrucomicrobiia bacterium
CGCCCCGGGGTTCGACCGGCGCGTTGTCCCACCCTGATCCCCCCGTAACCGCTCCTCGATCGCCTGCTCCAGCTGCTTGTGCACGTCCCGCCACTCCCGCATCCGTGTCCATGACAGGAACCGGGTTTTGCAAAAACGCCGGAGCGCATTCTTGCTGGATTTGCCGTCCGGCTCGGGCGCTTCGCTCCAGAGATTGAGCAGGGTGAGGAAATCGGACTCGGCATGCTGGAACGCTTTGTGGGAGGCTTCGGCGGCTTCGCGGGCGTCCTCGGGGCGTTCCCGCGGATCGGGCACGCTGAGCCCGGCCGCAATGACGAGCATTTCGGGCAAAACCCCCTCGGTCCGCGCCTGAAGCAGCATCCGCCCCAGCGTCGGGTCCACCGGCAACCGGGCCAGTTCCAAGCCCAAGGGGGTGAGCTCGTTGACCTCGCTCAACGCCCCGAGTTCCTGCAGCAGCAGATACCCGGCACGGATTGCCGCGGATTGGGGCGGGTTGAGGAACGGGAAATTCTCCACGTCTCCGAGCCGGAAAGCGCGCATCCGCAGGATAACCTCCGCGAGGTTCGCCCGCTGAATCTCGGGCTGGGTGAACTGGGGGCGTTTCTCAAAGTCTTCCTGGGAATACAGCCGGATACAAACGCCGTTCCGAACCCGGCCCGCACGGCCGGCCCGCTGGTTGGCGCTGCTCTGGGAAATCGGCTCCACGGGCAGGCGCTTGGTCCGGGTGCGCGGATTGTAGCGGCTCATCCGGACCAGGCCGCTGTCGATCACGGTCCCGATGCGGGGGATGGTGATCGAGGTCTCGGCGATGTTGGTGGCCACGATGACCCGCCGTTTCGCTCCGGGAGCGAAGATCCGCTGCTGATCGGTATTCGACATCCGCCCAAAAAGACCCAGCACCTCCACCTCGGATCCCAACCGGCCCTCGAGGATTTCCTTGGTTTCGCGGATATCGCGTTCCGTGGGCATGAAAATGAGGACGTCCCCGGAGTCGGTCTCGATGAGGGCGTCCTCCGCCGCGCGCGCGGCAGCGGCAACGATACCGGCGTCCTCTTCCCACGGACCCTCGGCGTCCGACCCGGCACCGCCCTCCAGCGGACCGGAGGCCGCGTATCGGATGTCCACGGGGTATAACCGGCCGGACACCTCGAAAATGGGGGCGCCGCCAAAGGCTTTGGAGAAAGCGGCTGTGTCAATGGTGGCCGAGGTGATGACCAACCGCAGATCGGGCCTGCGTTGGAGCAACCCCTGGAGGTAGCCCAGCAGAAAATCGATGTTGAGCGAGCGTTCATGCGCCTCGTCGAGGATCAAAACCGAGTAGGCCCGCAGGTGCGGGTCGGACTGGATCTCGGCAAGGAGAATCCCGTCGGTCATGAACTTGACCCGGGTGTCCCGGCCCGTGTCGTCGTTGAACCGCATTTTGCATCCCACCTCCCTGCCCCAAGTCACCCGGAGCTCCTCGGCCACCCGCTTCGAAACGCTCATCGCCGCCACCCGCCGCGGCTGGGTGCAGCCAATCTTGCCGTCCGTCCCAAACCCCGCTTCCAGGCACATCTTGGGCAACTGTGTCGTTTTTCCCGACCCGGTCTCCCCCGCCACAATCAACACCCGGTGTTCCCGAAGCGCCGCGACGATTTCAGCGCGCCGCGCGCAAATCGGCAGATCGGCCGGGTATCGGATCTCAGGGAAAGGGTCAGGCATGGGAACCGGGGACCCTACACGAGGGGCAAGCGGACTGAAAACGACTTCTCCAAGGCGCAACGGGGGCATGCGGGGCCAGAGGAAGGGGTCAGGGGTCAGGGGTCAGGGTCAGGGGTGAGCACGGAGGGGCGCAGGCGGAGCAACGCGGCGGCGCAAGAACGCGGCTGATTCGGTGGCGCATGTTTTCAGGACAACCTTGTCAAATGTTCTCTGGGCCAACGGCCCAACTGATCTCAGCCCGGGGCAACGCCGGCTAGGCTCATAAAAACCACGGCGAGCCCTGTAAGGGCGGGCCAAGGGACCGCGCAGCGCAAGAGGACGCAGCGCAAGGACAGAGCGCGGCACACTTCGGCGCACATGCGGTGACGCGCAAAGACGGCCCCATTCAGACGGCCGAAAAAGAACTCCCCAAGCCCGGCTCTTCACCGCACGCTCAAAAAGGTCATTGCCCCCATGATTTACTGGTTCCGAACCGACTTGCGTCTCCGAGATAACCCGGCGTTCCGGGTAGCCTGCGCCCGTGCCCCCTGGCTGCTCCCTGTTTACTGCCACGACCCGAGGTTGGATCAAACGACGCGCTGGGGAACGCCCAGGATGGACAACCATCGACGGCACTTTCTCTCCGCTACTCTGGCCGACCTGGATACGCAACTTCAGGCCCGAGGCAGCCGCCTCCTCCAAATCCAGGGCGCCGCCGCCGAGGCGATTCCTCAACTTGCCCGCGCACTGGGGGTTCCTGAGGTTGTCTGCGAAGACATCGCGGCTCCGGAGGAACGCGAGGATGTCGCAGGGCTCCGTGCGGCGGGGCTCACGGTGACGAGTTTCTGGCAGTCCAGTCTGCTAGCCCCGGAGACGTTGCCTTTTCCCGTGGACCGGTTGCCGCAGGTTTACACGGTTTTCAGGCAATCGGTGGAAAACCACGGCGTTTTGCCACCGGCGCCCGAGCCGATCCCGGAGCGGATGCCGCCGCTGCCTGCGCTCGGGAACGTTGTTCCGGCAAACGTCCCCCCGCTGGAGCCGCCCTCTTCCGATCCGCGCTCCTCATTTCCCTACACGACTGAGGAGTTCAACGGAGGCGAAACGGCGGCTTTAGCGCATCTGGCCCGGTATTTCTCCAGCGACCGCCCGCACCGATACAAGGAGACCCGGAACGGGCTGATCGGCACGGAGTATTCGAGCAAATTCTCGCCCTGGCTGGCCACGGGAGCGATCTCGGCGCGGACCGTGTATGAGGCGCTCAAACGGTTCGAATCGGGGAACGGCGCCAATGCCGGCACCTATTGGCTGTGGTTTGAATTGCTCTGGCGCGATTACTTCCGGTTTCTCCAACTCCAGCACGGCACCCGGCTCTATCGTCCCGAGGGTTTAAGCCAGGCGCCCAAGCCCCCACACGATCCCGCCGCATTCCAGCGGTGGTGCCAAGGGCGCACCGGTGAACCGCTGGTGGACGCCGGGATGCGCGAACTGGCAGGCACGGGATTTTTGTCCAACCGGATGCGCCAAATCGTGGCCAGCGCGCTGCTCCACGAGCTGGCCTGTGACTGGCGGGCGGGCGCCGCGTGGTTTGAAGCGCAGCTCATCGACTACGACCCCGCCAATAACCAGGGCAACTGGCTCTCCCTCGCAGGTCGCGGCACGGATCCCCGAGGAGGCCGACGCTTCAACCTGCAAAAACAGGCCCAGGAGCACGATCCCGACGGAGCCTATCGGAGGCTCTGGGGGACGGGACGGGAAGAAGGGGTGAGCTAGGGCGCACGCATCTCAAATTGAGCCGGCAGGCTGAATGTTGTTCGGCGGAGGCTTTTTTAGGAGGGCAGGGACGCACAAGTTCCCTGAGGGGGCAGCAGGCCGGGAGGGGATTGTTCCGACAGGGAACAGAGGTTGTAGCCAGAGGCATCAGAGCGCGCCACGCGTGTGTGGTCCTCGCGCTCTGAAGCGGCTCGCTGATCTCACCCCTGCCCCCTCACCCCTTTTTCTGTTCCGCATTTGGGATGACCGCCTAGTCGGCCCGGTGCTCTTCATCGGTGTCTTCCTGCCGCGCCCCGATTTCATGGCGCGCCGCGCAAAGACAGCCCCCCAAGAGGATCATGGACCCGGAAAGATAGATCCACATCAGAAGGGCCAGCACGCTGCCAAACGTGCCGTAGAGAGCGTTAAAATTGACGATGTTTTGGGTGTACAGAAAAAACAGGCTCTGGAGCAGGTTCAGCCCCAGGGTCACCACCGCCGCCGCGCCCCAAACTTCCCGGAGCTGGGTTCTGCGTTGCGGGGCGAACTTGTAAAACATACTGAACCCGTAAAACAGCACCAGCGGGGCCACCAACCACCGCATCCAGCGGAACACCTCCCCCATAAACCCGAAATCGAGTCCGACCGCCCAGGCATGTTTCCAATACAGATCCCGGATCTGGTCGAGGATGGACGGCAGGAGCAAACCGATCAGAAGCGCGCTGGCGAGGATTACCAGCATCAACAGGTTTTTCATCGGCATCCGCCACCAGGTGTATTCCTGGGTGCCCCAGGCCCGGTTGACTCCGTGGACGAGGCTCTCGAAGAACCGGAGGGCGCCCCAAGCCAAAACAAAAAACGCGATGAGCCCCGCGCTTTTGCGGGATTGCACGACGCCCTCGACGGTTCGCACCACAGCGGCGGCCAGTTCCGGGTCCTCGGGGAGATAACGGAGGATCTGGCCGGTGATGGTGGCGGCGGCCAACTGCTGGTTGCCCAGAAACATGGTGCCAATCGTCACCAACAGCACCAGCAACGGGAACAGTGCGAAAAAGGCATAGTAAGCAAACGAGGCGGCGCGCTGTTCGCTGTCGGTTTCGCTGTAACGCACCAGGGCACGCCAGAGGATCGCAGCCGCGTTTCGAAGCCAACGCCAGAGCCTCGCTAAAACACTCTTTAAAGAGCTCATCGCCCGGAGCCTAGAACGAGTCGCACCCAACGGGCGAGATCCGTTCCTGCGCGTGCGGAGAGATCAGGGGTGAGGGGTGAGAGATCAGGGGTGAGCCGGAGGGAGCGCAGGACAACATCGGCCCTCACCCTGAGCTGGGCGCGACTCCCCCACCCTACGGTCCGTTGAACACGCCGGGCGGCGATGCGCCCTGCGTCTTGCACACACGAATTGGATCGCTAGCTTACGGCCTCCATGACGGCCCCTGAGACGCCATCCGACCCGGCCCCGGAGCCGGCTGCCGGCCTCCCTCCCGCCCAGCGGCAACGCTCCGGGCGGAGGGTTCTGTGGCGTGTCTTGCTGATTTTGCTCGCCCTGGTGCTCCTCTTTCACCGCCCGCTTTTTCACCGGGGGATGCCGGTCTTGATCAAAGCCCTCGCCGCACGGGTGCACCTGGAGGTGGACGTCCGTTTCTCGGGCAATCTTTTCAGCCAACTCACCATCGGCCCCGTCCAAGTCCGGCCCACGCCGGGCCATGCGAGCCCGGTGGAGCGCATCGAAGTCCAGGAGATCCAGCTCCGCTACAGCCTGCCCAGAATGCTCCGACGCGGGCCCGGCGAGTTTCTGACCAGTTACGAGATCCATCAGGCGAGGGTGGAACTGCGTCCGATCCCGGGCACCCCGGGGAAAAAGCGGCGGCAAAGCGTGAGTGAAATCGTTCATTTGATTCTCGCTCAACCGGCCGCCTATGCCGACCGGGTGGTGATCGAAGGACTGGATGTGCGGGTCGCCCTGCCCAACGGGGACAAGGTCGCGGTGGAGGGCGTTGATTTGCTGCTGGATCCCCAGGTGAACGGCTGGATCCGGGCCCGGCGCGTTGCGATCCCGAACGTGCCCGTATGGCAGAATCTGCGGGGAGAAACGCAGTATCGGGATCGGAACCTGTTTGTTCGGCAGTTAGCGCTCGATTCCCAGCTGCTGGTGCGGGAGTTGAACTTTGACGCTTCGCAGCGGGCTCAACACCGGGGACGGATCAGCCTCAAAGGCGATTGTTTTGGCGGACAGCTGAACATCGCACTCAGCGGCGAAGACCTCCACAGGCACGGACGGAGCTCAGCCAAGAGCCGGTCCGCGGTCCTGCAATGGGACGCGCGGAACGTTTCCCTAGACGCCTTGGGGGTTTACTTCCATCTGCCCCTGCCGCCTCTGGGCAAACTGGATCGCCTTTCCGGGACGTTCACTGGCGATCCCGAAAGCCCGCGCAGATGGGAGGCGGATCTGGCGCTGCGCACCGCCGGCACTCACTTGGGGGCCCTCGTTTTGGACTCCTGTCAGGCCGCTTTTCGGATCCGCGATGGACAGATGAAATTGGGCGACACCGATGCGCGCATTGGAAAAAACGCCCTCCAGTTTTCGGGAGTCCTGAGTCTGCCGCCCAGCTTTCGTGAGGCCGAACAGACCCGCCTTGAGCTGGGCATCCAACTCGACGCCTCCGATCTTGCCGTCGCCACGCGGGCGCTTGCCACGCCTTTGGGCGGCATCCTCCAAGGCCGCGGCCAGGTTTCCCTCGCCCCGGGCCGGGTGCGCACTCGGCTCTCCCTCGAGGCCAAGGACCTCTCCCGCGCCGGGTTCTCCATCCATTCCGGCACAGCCCGCCTCAACGCCACGCACAGGGCGCCGTTCACCTCCGGGCGTACCATTGCCGACCTCGAATCCGAACTCCAGATCGACGCCGAGGGACTTTCGGGTAGCTCGTTCCAGGCGGACTCAGCCAAGGTGGTCCTGGAGACCCTCGGGCACGCCGTCAACCTGCGCCTCTCTGAAATACGCCGGGCGGAAAATCTCCTCAGCGTTTCCGGCTCCTACGATCTGCCCAAAAAACCCGGTGAAGCGACGTTGTCTGCTGTGACCGGCAAATTCACATTCAACGCTCCCAAGCTGGATGCGTTCGGGATCCGGATGGGCGGCGAGGTGCTCAAAGGAACGCTGCAGGGCGAGGGCGCGGTGGAGCGCCGCCAGGGAGAATGGAGCGGGACCGGTCGGATCGACGGAAAAGAATTCCAGATCGGCGGGTTCCGGGCCAGCCGCTTGGGTGCCGCTGTGGCTCTCGCAGGGCAGACGGTGACGATTGAGGAGGCGGCACTGGAGCTTAATAAAAAGGACCGGATTGCCGCCACCGGCAAACTCCAGGTTGCGGCACCTTTCCTCTACGAGGGCGGGGCGATCGTCAGCATCGGCGACCTGGCCGTTTTCCAGCCCGTGCTCGACCTCTTTAAAATTCCGGGCCCACTCAAAGGGGCACTGGAGTTGGATTGGAACGGGCGCGCGGAAACCTTCGCCGGGGCGGCTCCCGTGGAGAAGGCCCAGAGCGGAGACCTCAAACTGCGGCTCAGCAAAGCGCGTTACGGGGCGCTCAACCTCGACCAGTTCAGCTTCGCCGGGGCTTACCGTCCGGGTTTCGCCCAGACCACGGAGCTCAAGCTCCTGAGTGGCCCCACGCGGCTCGAAGGGGTGCTCGAATGGGAGGCGGGCAAACTGCGATTTCGCGACATCGCCCTGGACCAAGGCAAACTACACGCGCTCACCGGCTACGTGATTGTGCCCTTGGACTTGGAGCACCTGCAAAATCCCGTCCCGCTTGACCAACGCATCGCCGCCAACGTCAACCTCAAGGATCTGGATCTAGGGCAACTGCTGGCGAGTTTCGGCAAGAGTTCACCCGTCACCGGCTCGTTCTCTGCCAGCCTGATCGCCGGCGGCACTCTGCTCGCACCCACGGGCCACCTCAGGGTCGCTGGGCGAAAACTCCAGGCCAAATCACTGCCAAAGCTGGATCCGGCCGAGCTGGATCTGGCGTTGCATTACTCCAACAAAGATCTCTCGCTGGATGCCACGCTGCGCGACAAACAACTCCAACCCCTCACCCTCAAGGGCCGGGTTCCGGTGGACCTCACCGCCAGCATCCAGAACCGCGCGCTGGACCGGGAGTTGCCGCTGGATCTCCAACTCCGGCTGCCCAGCTCCGCCCTGAGCTCGCTCCCCAAGCTGGTGCCGGCAATCCGCAAAGCCGACGGCACGGTTGCAATCGAGGCAAACGTGGGAGGCACACTCAGCGCCCCGCTCTTCAAGGGCTCAACCACGCTCAAACTGGCGTCCCTGCGCCTCAGCAAGGAAAACATCCCGCCTCTGAGCGGATTTGAGGCGCAGCTCGTTTTTGCGGAGGACAAGGTGACAGTGAAAACATTCCGGGGCGAAGTGGCGGGAGGCCGCCTGGAGTTGGGGGGACAAATCGACCTTAAAAAACCCGCTGAACCCGTGTTCGACCTGCGCTTAAAAGCAGACAAGGTGCTGGTGCTGCGCAACGACGCGCTCACCATGCGGGTAGACACGGATTTGCGCTTGGCTGGCCCGCTCAACACCGCGCTCGCCAGCGGCTCGGTTTTCATCACGGAAAGCCGGTTTTTTAGGGAGATCGACCTCCTGCCCATCGGCCTCCCGGGGAAGCCCAAACCCAAGCCGCGCGCCGCGCCGAGCGCCAAAACATTCTCTCTCCCCCAACCTCCCTTCCGAGACTGGAAATTCGATATCGCCATCCGGACCCGCAGCAACGACCCCTTTCGGATCCGAGGCAACCTCGCCAATGGAACGGCGGCGGCGGATTTGAAGCTGACTGGATCGGGGCTCCAACCCAATCTCGAGGGCAACGTACGGGTGGAAAACTTTGTCGCCTCCCTGCCCTTCAGCAAACTCAGCGTGAGCCAAGGATTTCTGTATTTCAGCCCCGAGTCGCCGCTGGACCCCAGCCTCGATTTGCAGGCGGAATCGACCGTGCGCGATTACCGGGTCACCGCCTATGTCTATGGGAAAGTGAGCGACCCGCAGGTCACCATCATTAGTGAACCGCCTCTGCCGCAGGCCGAGATCATCTCGCTCCTGGCGACGGGCACCACCACCAGCGAGCTCAATGGGAGCTCCCAGAGCTCGGCCCGGGGCCTTGACGTGCGTGCGAGCCGCGCAGCACTCCTCGTGTTTCAACAACTCTACCGCAAGATGTTCAAGACCCGGGAAGCGCCCGAGGAACCCAGTTTTATGGACCGATTCAGCGTGGATTTGGGGGCCGTGAACAACCGGACGGGCCGCCAGGAAATCGCCACGAGCTTCCGGCTCGGCAATAACCTCTACCTCATTGGGGACTTGGATGTGGAAGGCAATTTCACCGGGCGTCTCCGTTATCTAATCCGGTTTCGATGACTGTCTCACGGGCTCAACTCCCCCTTCTTCCGATCCTTGTCGCCTGGGGGCTGCAGGTTTTTTCTGCCGCGGCACCGGTGGTCGAAGCAGACCCGACTCCCGTTCTGGCGCCGCCGCCGGCCCCGGAACTCGAGAACCGCCCTCAAATCAATCGAGGCGCACCCAGCCGCGTGGAGTTTGTCGGGGCAAAGAGCTTTCGCCCGGCTGAACTGGAGAAAGCTCTGGAGGATTCCCTCAATGAACTCCGTCAGCGGGGACTCACCCCGCCGCGCGCCGACGACACCGCGTTCTATCTGGGTGCGTTTTATCGCAAACAGGGGTTCCCCGACGCGGCGGTGGACTGGGAGCTGCGCGGCAAAACACTTTTCCTCCGGATCCACGAAGGCCCGCGCACGTATCTTCGGGAGTTGCTGCTCAGTGGCCATCATGCGCTGAGTCGAGAAACCCTCTTCGATTACATTTTGGGGGCGAGCCCGGACCGGCTGGCCTCGGAACCCACCTCTTTTCTATACGTACAGGATGACATCCAAGCAGGCGCCGACCGGATCCGTGCGCTCTACCACGCCGAGGGTTTCCTGGATGCCGTGGTTGAAAACCCTCAAGTCGAGCTCTTCCCGGACCGCAGCGGTGCCCGGGTAAGTATCGCCATCACCGAGGGGGAACGCTACGCCTTCGGCTCCGTGAGCTTCAGCGGGTCCTCGCTCTTTGGGGGCGAAGAGCTCACCGCTCAGATCGAGAACGAAATCGCCGGACCGTTTACTCCCGACAAAGCCCTCGCAATGCAGCGCAGTCTGCAAAATTTCCTCCGATCCCGCGGCTACTACGACGCCCAGGTGGACTACACCGCAGACCCAAAAAAAGCCGTCCACCACAAGGTCCCGGTCTTGTTCGTTCTCAAGCCGGGGCCGCATTACCGTTTTCACGGAGTCGCAGTCCTGCAGGACGATTCCCCGGAGAAGAAAGGACGGTTGCGCGCGGATTTCTTTCCCAAACGTTTTGCGTCCATCCAAGGCGAGGCCTACTCGCCGGCTCGGATTGAAGAAGCCTACCGGGACCTGCTTCACACGGGGCTCTTTCGAACCCTACGGATCGCGCCCCGGCCGCAGCCGGATCACTCCATCCGCTTGGAGGTTCAGAGTGAAGAGGCCAAGGCCCGTGAAGTGGGATTTTCCGTCGGCGGCAGCTCCTATGAGGGCTTGGAACTGGGATTACGCCTCGGAGACCGCAACCTGTTTGGCACGGGCAGACCGCTGACGTTTTCGCTGGATACGTCGCGGTCGGTGAACTCCTCCAATTCGAGGAACACCGGGCGCAGCCGGGTCCGGGGCGAGCTCCTGTACGTGGACCCGTGGTTTCTCGAAACCAAATACAACCTCAGGGCTCGTCTCTTTGCGCAGGGCCGCTCTGAAATTGGTTACTCCAAGGAGGAACAAGGGATCCGGGCTGATCTGGGCCGGAAACTCACCGACAAGATTGAGCTGGCCGCATTTCTGCAGCTTAAGAACGTGAGTGTCTCCGAGTCCGAACCGGGCATTACCGCCGCCGATCTGGGCCCCACGAGCTACCAAATCGGCTCCCTCGGGGTGACACAGAACTTCGATTTCCGGGACAACCCCATCAACCCGTCGCGGGGCTGGGTGTTTACTGGTGCATTTGACTTAAACTCGGTCAATGGCGACCTCTCTTTCTCCCGCGGCACCCTACGGGGAGCCTATCACGCGGCGCTTCCCCTCAACCTGCAACTCGCCCTGGGTGCACGGACGGGTTTGATCGTGCCCCTGCTTGGGGACGTGCCCGTGGACGAACGCTATTTCAACGGCGGCTCCACCACCGTCCGCAGCTTTACCGAACGCACGCTGGGACCCAAAGACGCCCAGAACTATCCTCTGGGCGGCGAATTCTTCACGGCTTTCAACGCCGAAGTGACCTTCCCCCTTTTCGGCTCCCTCCAGGGTGCCGCTTTTGTCGATGCCGGTAACGTTCTCAAAGAAGCCTCCAGCAACGTCATTGAGGACCTGCGTTACGCCGTTGGGCTCGGGCTCCGCTATAAACTGCCCATCGGCCCGTTGCGCCTGGATTACGGACGCAATCCCAATCCCCGGGCCGGAGAACGCAACGGCGCGTTCCACTTCACTTTCGGATTCGCTTTCTAAACAAGAACCAAGGGCCGCGGCTGGGCTGGGATCAATCCATGGCGCTCCAGCAAATCGCCAAACTTGGCGATCGCCGCTTTCTCGGGGTCGCCCAATCGATACCGGATATGGCTTTGCAGGTAACGGCCCCGGAATTCGGAGGATCCCAGCGGCTCGCGCGCGATGATTTCGTTCAACCGGGCGAGGCCATGGCGCTGCAAAGCTCGAAAACCGTCTCCAATTGTGCGAAGGCCCTCCAGACCGGGGCGCAGCATCCAGACGGCAAAGACGAAGGGTAACCCCGTACAACGCCGCCACTCCGCCCCGAGATCCAGAAACTCGAACGCATCGGCATGTTTCTCGCGAAACTCGATGGCTTGATTGCCAATCCACAACAGCGCGTCTTCGTTGCCCTTTGCATCCCGGGCATGGAGATAAGCGGGCTGCAAACCGTGGTATTCGCTCAAGAGCACCTTGAGCAAATGAACGGATGTCAGAGAGCCGCCATCCAACACCACCCGATGAATGCTGCTGAGCGGCCCCCGGTGAGCCAGATAAACGCTGTAAACGGGGCCGTCACAGGCAATCGCAACCTCATCCACCAAAGAGTAATGGGGATGCTGCAGGGCTTCAAAAATCGGGACCAAGCCTGCGTCCAACTCGCCTGCAGCGATTTGCCGGGCCAGAGCGGAGGGATGATCGAACACTACGGGGCCCTCGTACCCATCAATCAGCGGGCGTGCGTTGAGGTATTGAACACAGCCGATCCGTAACGGGCGCAAACACGTCCACTCACTCACGAAGCGCCCCCCCCGGCAGCCGCTCCAGTGGCGGCTCCCCCGCTCAGCCGCCGATACCAAGTGTCCCTCTGCGCCGGGATCCGGCCGGCCTCGCGAATCGCCTTTTCCATGGCAGCCACGGTCTGCTGCTGGGGGGTAGTGGCGCCAGCCATGTGAAAAATCTTTTCCTCTTGGATGGTGCCGTGCAGGTCATCCACCCCGTAATTGAGCGCCACCGATGCCAGGGGCAACCCCAAGCTGACCCAGTAAGCCGTCACGTGATCGAAATTATCGAGATAGATCCGGCTCACGGCCAGGTTTCGGAGGCAATCATGCGCCGTGGCGTGCCGGATGTGCCGCAATTCGGGTCGGGCACCTTCCGGCTCGAACGCAAACGGGATGAACCCCGTGAATCCCGCCGTCTCATCCTGCAAAGAGCGGAGCTGCCTTAAATGATCCACCCGATGCGCCGCCGTTTCGATGTGCCCGAAAAGCATCGTCGCCGTGCTTCGCATACCCATCTGGTGCCAACAACGGTGCACGTCCAACCATTCCTCCGCTGTCTCTTTGCCGCGACAGATCTGATCCCGGATTTCCTGCGCAAAAATCTCCGCGCCGCCTCCCGTGATCGCGCCCAAACCGGCCTCCCGCAAAACCTCGAGTGTTTCCCGGATCGATCGGTGGAAGACGCGCTCGGCCAAGTGCCGGATCTCCACGGCCGTGAACGCCTTAATAAAAAGGCCCGAATCCAGCGCGCGCAACCGGTTCAAAAGCTCCAGATACCAAGAGGCTTTGAGGGAGGGATGCAGCCCCCCCACCATGTGCACTTCGGTGATTCCCGCTAGAAGCCCGGAGCGGACCTTCTCCACGATTTCCTCGATGCTCGACTCGAAGGCATGGGCATCGCGTTTGCGCGCCCCAAACGCGCAGAACTGGCAGGCTAAAATGCAGACATTGGAGTAATTGACATACTGGTTGTGGATGTAGGTGGCCACGTTCCCGTTCTTGCGTTCCCGCACCCGATTCGCAATCGACCCCAGAGCGTTGATGTCTTTACAGGCATAAAGGCGGAGTGCGTCCTCCTCGGTGATCCGTTCCCCAGCGGCTGCCTTCTGATCAATGGACCTCAAGTCCCCGGGAATGAGCGTGGCTAAACTCGACATCGGACCGCAGAAACTAATGGGCGTGCGGCGGATTGCAAGGGCCGCTCCCCGCATGGCCCCTCGCCGGGAAGGCTTGTCACGATTTTTTACCTTGGCCCCCCCCTGCAGAGGCCCGCAGAGGATCTAAGCTTTCTTTCTTCCTCGCGGCTCGTGCACGCTGACGGACTCGATTTCGCGCAAGGTCCAGCGATGGCGCCTTTTCGAGCACGATAGACGTGGCGCTCCACCTCGTGTCCGGTACCGTAGCCGGGAGCGGCGTTCGGCCACGACCCCTTACGAAGGCACCTTGTCGTGGCTATCGGTTCCGGCCGCGCGCTCCGCCACGGTGTGATCTGTTTTTCCGCTGTGCATGATCCCTTGGCGGTTACGAAAGAAAAAGTGTCTACCGTCGCTTGGGAGTGATCTGGGCGGAAGCGCAGCGGCAGAGAATCAGGGGAAGGCAGACCAGCAGGAGACGGCGGAGGACGGAAACGGGGGGATGGACGGTCACGGGGCCGGATTCAAGCCCCAGTGAGGGGGACGGCGGCGGCGTTGTTACGGCCACCGGCCATAAAGCGGATCCATGAGAAATACCAAACACTCCCCACCGGGAAATGAAGCGGTATGCCGCGTTTACGAATCCCCTCCGCACTTGCCATCGGCTCAAGAAAATGAAAGCTCAGCAGCGATGTCTCGTATCACTGCATTCATCTCCGTGGCCATGGCTTTGAGCATCGCCAGGACTGCGGCCCAGGATCCGTCTCCCGAGCTGCGCGAGCTGCGGGAATTGCGCGTGATCCTTGAGCAACAGTCCAAGCGCCTTGAATCCCTCCAGGAACAACTGAGCGAACTGCGGGCGTCCGTAGAAAAAGAGGCGAACGAAAAATCGGTCCCAGAGCCGTTGCCGGCAGCGAACCCAAAGCCGGTATCGGCTGAAAATCCAAAGCCGTCATCGGCAGCCCCCCCCCAGCCCTTGAGCACGGAGGGCAAGGTTCCCGGCGAGCTTGGGAAAGAGGTTCCCAGAGCGGAGGCGGCGCCGAGTTCGACCAGACACATTGTTGTGAAGGGCGAAACACTGACGTCCATTGCTCGCCATTACAACATCAGCGTCAGCGATTTGCAGCGGAGCAACAAGATCGAAGACGACCGCAAACTGCAGATCGGCCAAGCCCTTACAATTCCGCTGCCCAAACTCCCTGAAGCACAGCCGCAGAAATCTCCATGAACATGGATCAAACAAACGCTTGGTATTTATTAAAGCACGAGGACGGTACGCTCTTCGGGCCGATTGCTTTTGAGCAGTTAAAGCAATGGGCGACCGAAGCTCAGATCTCACCGCAGGACAGAATTTCCCAGGACAACAAATCCTGGGTGAAAGCTCCCATGCTGGAAGAGCTCCAAATGGATTACCTCATCGAGGTGAGCCCCGACCAGTTTTACGGGCCCACCACCATCGGGGCCGTCCGGGAGTTTTATTTGGCCGGAGAAATCGATGGCTCCGCAAGGATCACCAATTGCCGGGATGGCTCAGAGTCCTTGTTGGGCGAAATCCCCGAGCTCCTCGAGGCGCCGCACAACGAAATCGGAGACGAGACAGCCGAGGCGCACGAAGGAGCAGATCACGGTGCCCCATCGAATCTCAGTGACTTGCGGTTCAACCTTCAGCAGCGCATTTTGGAACTGGAGGAGGCCCTCCTCGAAGAAAGGCACGCGAGGGAAAAGGCCGAGCATCTTGTGAGCAAACTCGAACTACAGATCGCGGACCTGACGCAGCCCAGTTAGTTGACACCGTGTCTAAACGAGCACTCTGGCCGCCGCTCCGGTTGCCGGCAAGCGCTCCCATAAAACTAAAAACCCGGCCGACTCTTCTGGAGCGGACCGGGTTTTTTAGTTTTTTAACTGGCGACGCGCTGACGAGCAGAGCCGTTGACTGGTGCAATTTCCGGCTGAGCACCCGCAGCAAGCCACCACCCCGCGGCACCCACCGGGGAATCGTCGACGGCCTTACTTCGAAGGCGCTGTCGGAGTTTGCTCTTTCGCGCCTTCTTCCTTGGATCCGGCCGGAACGGGCGCTTCGGCAGGTTTGTTTTCGGAAGTTTTCTCGGCGGCTTTTGACGGCTCGACAGCTGGTTCCGCGGTTTGCTCGGGTTTGGCGGGCTCGGGGGTCGCAGGAGCCTCGGCGCCTGGTTTCACAGCATCCGCAGCAGGTGCAGCAGGTGCGGGAGCTTCACCCGTTTCAGTCGGCTTGGAGGCGGCAGGCGCAGCAGCCGGAGCCGATGCGGACTTGTCTCGCAACTTCCGACTCACCTCACTGCTCTGCTTGCTCTGCTTGACGTAGAGAAAGGAAAGCAAAAGGGTCAAAGCGAAGAAGCCCCCGCCCAGCCAACGCGTGATAGTCTGTAGAACGTTGGTAGTCTGAGCTCCAAAAAGATTCTCGGTCATGCCTCCGCCGAACGCCGCTCCAAGACCCTCGTTTTTGGGTCGCTGCATGAGCGTAATGAGGATGATGAGCAGTGACACAAAAACGTGGATCACCAGCAAAATATTGATAACGATCGGCAACATGGGGCGGGGAATATGGGGGAAAGCCCCAAAGCTGTAAAATGGAAGTTTCAGCCAAACTCCCACCGATTTTGGGAGCCGCACGATCTGCCGGCAAAAGCCGGGGTCAGCCTCCGAGCGCGAATCTAAAGGCTCCAGCTCCTGGACAGGCGTCCAGTGGAGTTGGGAAAGCAGGCGCTTTGCGGTCCGATTCGGGCGAAATCCACAGGGGTGCGTCGGGTTCTCCAGTCAAAGCAGCTCGGAGCCTGGCAAGACGCCAAACGCCTCCGAGTGGGCTGATCCAGGCTCAAATATAGCCTTAAAAACTCTCAGCACCCGCCGCGGGCTCACACTCCATTCAAGTTTTTAGGGGGCGGGAAAACGGATGGCGTTTCCGGAGTCGGACGCCCCCCCTCGAAAGGCGATCACGGCGCGGGAATGCTGAGTCGCCTTGATCCTTTGCTCGAGATAAAGGGCCGCCCCAGCCGCCACGGGGCCCAGCTCCACGTCGGACGCCAGTTCCTGTTTGAGTGAAAGAAGAAGGGGAACCGCCTCAGAACGCTGTGTATCCGCCAGAGCCTGCAGTGCGGAGAGCCTGTAAACCATGGGGGTCTGGCTTTCCCGGGCCCATCGGGGCAACATTTCCAAGGCGACATCGGGAAAGTATCGGGCGATGCCAAAAAGCGCGTAGTGCCTCGTGGCTAAAGGCCCGGTGAGCAGTTCGGTCTTCCAAAAATCCCACTCGGCCTCCTCCCCAATGCCGTAGTAGTGCATGGCGGCTGCGCGGGAAAGAGGATGGATCATGGCTTCGATCTTGAGCTGGGGATCGATAGTCATAGCGATGCGTTCCTCATCGATTCCTAGCCGCCGGATCACGGAGAGGGCGGAAATGAGGTCAATCGGGTCCACGCGAAATGCATCTGTGTCAAACCGGCTCTTAAACTCGCCGGTAGCCGACTTGAACTTAGCCACCGCACTCAGGGGCAGGTTCTCGATCAACGCCAGGGCAGCTGTCTGCAATGCGGGCAGCGAGATTTCCCGGTGCGCCTCGGCAAACTCCAAAAGAGGTGCCAGGGGTGCAAGCGCAGGGAGATCCGCAGCGGCGAGCTGGTAAACCCCCTCCCCTAGCCGGTTGGCTGAGCAAGTCGCCAACGTGGCCAAGCTCACTTCCACGCAGGAAGCCGGAGTCAAAACAACGTCCTCCGGATAAATATTCATGACGCGGTTTGCGCCGAATGAAAAACACAGGCCAGGATCGATCCTAACCACGAGGCCTCCACGCCCGGTGTGAGTCAGCACCAAGCGCAGCCTTTCCCTGCCATTGCCCACGGCACGGATTGCGACGCCCCCCTGCTGCAGAGCGGCGCTCAGGCTCACAGGCTCTGCTTCCGCGCGAGGCGGAGGATCCTGGCGCATAAGCAAAGGAAGATTCGTTCGGAAGGCCGGTGTCACCGGCCCCGCCTGGGGGTCTGCTGCGGGAAGAGCGCTTTTCTGGCCCAAACCTGCAACCCCCGATACGCCCCACACAGCTACAGCAGCCGCAGCAGCCGCCGAAAAAAGGGATCCGGGGGAGATCATACGAACTGCCTAAGAAAGCAGAGGGCGCGCCATGCGGCGATCAACCACGAGGTTTTCACCGGGAAGTCATCCTGGGTTGTGCAGCGCAACACGGTTCTTTCGCTGCGGATAGAAGGCGACCATCACTCCGCTCCCGGCACCCTGTATTTTTTGCGAACTTCACCCGAGCTTTTCTCATCCACTGCGGCGCGGCCCCCTTGCCAACGCGGAGTCCGGTCGGTGCCGAACCCGTTCCCTGCAGGAGACCGTGGGGAGCC
The DNA here is from genome assembly GCA_040374425.1 of Verrucomicrobiia bacterium. Classification (GTDB taxonomy): domain Bacteria; phylum Verrucomicrobiota; class Verrucomicrobiia; order Chthoniobacterales; family Chthoniobacteraceae; genus CAIURC01. Next base: position 17,278 of record JBEIUI010000050.1, read on the forward strand.
CGGACTCGTGCTTCCAGACTTCCCGGGAAGATCCCGGGGCGTTATGAACCCTCCCCCATGGCACTCCGAGTCGAACTCATCAATACAGGCAGCGAACTGCTACTTGGCAGCGTGATAAACACCCATCTCCCGTTCCTCGCAGAATGCCTCTTTCCGATGGGCCTCCGGATTTCCCGCCAAGTCACGGTGCCCGACGGAGAAGCCATTTCCGACGCATTGCGAGAAACCCACGGCCGCGCGGACATCTTGCTGGTCACTGGGGGCTTGGGCCCCACCACGGATGACATCACCCGGGAGGCCGCGGCTCGTTGGCTTGGCTTTGAATTGGTGCTGGATCCCGAGATTCTTAAGGCGATTGAGGAGCGGTTCGCTTGTCGGGGCCTGACGATGAGCGCGCGGGTGGCGCTTCAGGCCTACCGCCCTTTGCAAGCCCAAGTGTTAGCCAATGCCCACGGCACGGCGCCCGGGCTTTATCTGCCCGCCATGAGGCTCACTCCCGACACGCCGCAAACGCCCCACCTTTTCCTGCTGCCTGGACCGCCAAGAGAGCTTCAACCGATGTTCAGAGCCTCCGTGGAACCCCTTCTTCGAAAGCTCGTCGCGGAGCACAGCTCGGAGCCTCCGAAACAAAAGCGGGTTTACAGGATTATCGGATGCGGCGAGTCCCAAGTGGAGGCCGAGTTGGGGGAGGACCTGCTGGGCCTGGGGATCGAGCTGGGCTACTGCGCGCGTCCGGGCGAAGTGGATCTTCGGATCTTGGGCGATGAGCAGCAACTCCATGAGGCAGAGCAGATGGTGATGGGGAAGTTCGCGAAACACATCGTTTCGAGCGACGAACGCACTTTGGAGAGAGTCGTTGTGGACGAGCTCCAAGCCAGGAGCCAGACGCTCTCCACCGCTGAATCCTGCACGGGGGGGATGATCGCCGATCGTGTCACCAACGTGGCCGGGGCCTCGCGTGTGTTTCTCTGCGGCTATGTCTGCTACGCGAACGCCGCGAAAACCCGCGATCTGGGAGTCAAACCTGAAACCCTCGAGAGCCACGGAGCGGTGAGCGCTGAAGTCGCGGCACAACTCGCGGCCGGGCTCTTGGCAAAAACCGGGTCGGATCACGCCCTTGCCACGACGGGCATCGCGGGCCCCGGGGGAGGGACCCCGGAAAAGCCGGTTGGAACGGTTTACATCGCCCTTTCAAGCCGATCGGCACCTGCGGTGGTGAAACGGCATTCGTTCCCCACCGACCGCGAAAACTTCAAACGCCAAGTGACACAAACTGCCCTTGAGATGCTGCGCAAACGGTTGATGGGGCTTGAGTGAGGAACCAAGAGGATTCGCCAGGCGTCGGCTCACCCGGGAGAGCCAACAGCCTAGGGCTCGATAGTCACGGGGGTGCCGATCTTCACATTGTGATAAATCAACGGCGCGATTTCGGCCGGCATCCGGATGCACCCATGGGAAGCCGGGTAACCCGGAAGAATCCCCACGTGCATGCCCACTCCGCCGTAAGTCAACCTGCAGAACCATTTCATGGGCGCCCCCAAATACCGGGTTCCACTGGGAGCAGAATCCACTTTGAGACTCACCCCATCGCGCACCACCCTGCCCCGAGCATCGACAAAAGCCCCGTAGATGCTGGAACGATGGTCGGGATCTTTTTCGAGAATCTTGAAGGTCCCCGACGGCGTCATACCCGCTCTTTTGCCCGTGGACACCGGGGTATCGATGTAAATCTCGTCCCCAGCCAGAAAGAGCAGGCGCTGCGGCCCCAGAAGAATTTGAACCCTTGAGTTTTGGGGCGTGATCACCGACTCCAGCTCCCTGTTCACCCGCGGGGGTTCCTGATGCCTGATAAGGTCGCGGGCCCGGCGCACCGCCTGACTCGAAGCCGGAACCGCAGGATCAGCCGACGCGCGATTGGGCAAGATCCAAAGAGGCCCCCAAGCCGCCGAAGCGGCCGCAACGACCAGTGAGGAAATGCGAGGGGCTCTCATGCGCGGAATGCTCGCGAGCTGTGTATCGATCGCCCCCCCCTACTCGCAACAGGATAATCAACGCCACGACCCAACGCTTCAATCTGGAGCGCAAACCATTTTTCTGCGCACTCTCGAGCGCTGTGGAGAAAACCATTCCCGCCGTCCGCCTACCGTATTCGATGCGCATCGCCTTGGCCTGCGCAATTTCTGCAATTGTCTGTGTCCAGAGCAACGCCCAGCCCTCTCGCCCAAAAACCCCGGTCATCGTGGCGCCGCCACAGCCGTTGAGAATTTCCACCATAGCCAAGAGGGGTGAACCCGTGGAGATCCCGCTGGGAATCTACGGTACCCGCAGTCAAACCCTGGAGTTCAAAATCCGCGCCCGGCCGACGGCTGGTAAACTTTCCGAGCCGAAACAGGTCGCCCAGGAATCGGCGGTGGTCGTCTACACCCCGCCCGAGGACCTTGCGATCAGCAAAGATCAATTCTCTTACTCTGTGCGCAGCCGCGAGGGGGTGTCTGCTCCGAGCTTCGTCCAAATCTCGATTGTCGACGCAAACCCGGTCTTGGCCGGCCCAACCCTCGTGGAATTCGGGTGTTTGATGACGGGGGAAAAGACCATCCTAAGCATCGAGATAGCCAACGACGGAGGAGGGCTCGCCCAGGGAACGCTTGAAGTCTCCCCGCCGTGGCAACTCGCAAGCTCGGCGGATTACCGGCTGCGCGCAGGCGAAAAACAATCGGTCGTTCTTTCGATCGTCCCTCCTCAGGGCGGGAGAATCGCCGGGGAACTGCGCTGTGTTTCCACGGATTCCAAAACCAGCCGTTTCATCGAGCTCAGAGCCGAGGCGGTCAGCCCGGTGAGCTTGCGCACGGAGCAACTCACCTTGGAGAACCAGCAGGACAGCACCCTGCGCTCGGGCTTTGTCGAACTCACCAATAACACGGATGCCCCGCAGATCCTATCGATCAGCGCCTGCCCACGGCTCATACTCCCGGAGACTCTGACTCTTGCGCCTCAGACTACGAGCCGCATCCCCGTGGAATTACCGGCAAACGACTTCGCAGGTCTCGAGGATGAAATCCGCATCCAGTCATCAGCAGAAACCCTTCGCGTCCCCGTCAGGGCCAAAGCCACTCCAGCGATCCTCCAAATCGATCGCCAAGAAATTCAGTTTCAAACCGTGCAAACGCCCACGCCGGCCCTTGAAAATCTCACCTTGGAAAACAAAGGCGGCAGCCCCGCCCCAGTGAGCCTGCTCATACAGCCCCCCTTCTCTGCGGGCTTTTCAAGCGCCGTGCTCCAACCGGGTGAGCGCAAAGAAATCCCCCTCCTCTTCCACTCAGGCACGGAAGGGAAGTTTAACGGGCACCTTAAAATCATCGCGCCCTCCCGGGAAATCACCATTCCGCTTTCCGCGCAGGCGATTGGCAGCGCCACCCTCTCCCGCACGGCCCGCTCCGATACCGCAATGGCTGACATCACTCGCTCCGCCGCAAGCAATCTCTCGGCGGGCCCCGATCTGCGCGAGGCCGCGCCGGCACCGCAAGAACCTGCCCGAATGCCGCCCCGTCCTGAAATCATTGCACTGACCCCTACGACGGCGGATCTGGGGTGGAATCACCGGGGACCAGAACACCCCGCTTATAAGAGCGAAATGCGCCAACTTTCCCTCAAAAACGACGAGCTCGAGGTTTCGTGGAGCCCCCTTCCTCAATGCCAACTCGAACGCCGGGGCGGCCGTATAGAGGTGAAAATAGCGGGTCTGACACCCGGTACAACGTACGGCCTACGATTCACCCCGGTCGACCAGACGGGCCAAGCCACCGACCTCCCACGGGCTCTCGAATTCATCACGCCCAGATTTCCCGAGAAAGCCGGCTGGATCACGCTCCCAAGAACTCTGATTGTGCTGCTCTGCCTGTGCCTGGTTGGCATCGCTCGGCGTCAATGGACCGGGAACTTTTAGAAAGGAGAGACAGCGCAACTGCGCTTGTGAAATTATTCACAAATTCCACTTGCGCCGTTTCTCCCGCAAAAACTAACCTCCCCGGTAGCTTTATCGTGTAAAACTATGGCTCTCAGCACCCAAGAATTCGAAGCTCACGATACGCTGGCCAAAACCCAGGCCGGAATCGACCGAGCCTCCACAGACATGCTTGGGGAAAAACTCATCCTCAACATGGGGCCCTCGCACCCGGCCACCCATGGCGTGCTCAGGCTGATTTTGGAGATGGACGGTGAAATCATCACCAAAGCCGAACCGGAAGTCGGCTATCTCCATCGGGGCGATGAAAAAATCGCCGAGAACATGCACTACAATCAGTTTATCCCGTACACGGATCGACTCGATTACTTGGCCCCTCTCGCCAACAACGTGGCCTACGCTTTGGCGGTGGAAAAACTCATGGGATGGGAGCTCCCACCGCGCGGACAGGCGATCCGCGTGAC
>JBEIUI010000100.1:0-12860 GCA_040374425.1 Verrucomicrobiia bacterium
CTCTCACGCTCTTCACCGCCACACCCGATGGCGCGGCCTCTAGCATCACTCGGCGCGATGGCCGCGCTTTGATGCGGCCTTTCACCCTTTGATCTTCCAACACCACGATGCTGCCACATTCCGATCTCCTCCAACTCAAGCGCTGGAACACGCCCACCATTTATAATGGCTGGGAGCAGATCACCCGGCGAGATCCCGCCGCCGATGCCTTCAATCTCGAAGAAACCCGCGACTTCATGCCTCAGATGGGTCCGATGGTCGGCCACGCCATCACCGTCGTCATCGAGCCAAGCAACAAGACGCACCGCGATGCCAACCCGAACGCATGGGACGCCTACCGCCGCTACGTCGCCAGCATTTCGGGTCCGAAGATCGTCTGCGTGCAGGATCTCGACAAACCACGCGTCATCGGGTCGTTCTGGGGCGAGGTGAACAGCAACATGCACCACGCCCTTGGCTGCGTGGGCACCATCGTGGATGGAGCCATCCGCGATGTGGATGAGATGACCAATGCGGGCTTCAAGGCCCTCGCTCGTCGGTTGTGCGTCGGGCATGCGCATGTGCATCCCGTGCGTTGGAACTGCGAGGTGGAGGTCTTTGGTCGCAGGATCGCTCCCGGCGATCTCATTCACGCCGACAAGCACGGGTTCATCGTCATCGCTCCCGATGAGCAGCCCAACATTCTCGAAGCCTCGCGCTTCATGGACGCCAATGAATGCCAGACCGTCATCCCCGCCGCCCGTGGTAGCGCTGGCCTGAGCACCGACCAGATCCTAGCCAACCTCGCCGCCGCGGGAGCGGAGTTTGGCAGGAACGCCAATGCCAGGTTCCAGCGCAGTGGCGAATGGTGAACCGGCTTCCTTTCGTCACGACCCAACTTCCTGCGAAAGCTTGTATCCCTTCCTCAGGAAACGCTGATTAATTCCTGGGCGGAGAAAAACAGCGTAACACTATGGATGGACACGATGATTCCGTGCATCCCGTGGGCATCGAGTTCCAGCCGGGTTTCGCTCACTCAGAGTATGCCGGGAAAAAGAAGGTCGCCCGGCTGGACATCTTCCTTGCGGAAATGGAGACCGTGGTGCTGTGGAGCCTTCTGGTGGGGCTCGTTGAGCCCTGTTACCCGGAGGGCAAACGCGGCAGGCTCCCCGTGGGCATCGAGCGCATGCTGCGCATTTATTTTCTCCAGCAGTGGTAGGGGCTGGCCGATGAAGCCCTCGAGGACGCCATCTACGACAGCCAGTCCATGCGCCACTTGAAGGGGATCGACCTTGGCGTTGAGTCGGTTCCAGATGCCGCCACCCTGTTCAGGTTCCGCCACCTGCTTGAAGAGCACGACCTCACCCGGAAAATCTTCGAGGAAGTCAACGCTTTGCCCAGCGAGAAGCAGCTCCTCATGAGAAAGCGCACCCCCGCCCCGAGGGGGGACAGGCTTTTTGTTCAGAAAACCAGCGACCGGATAGCTGTAGATCACCGACCTGGGGTGGGTATGAGTGTGTGCGTGTCTTGTGTGCCAAAGTTGCTCCCGCCGAGGGAAGATTGGCACCTGCAGTGAGTGGCTCGCGGGCACTCTGCCCGGGAAAAGCTCGCCGGTTAAGTTCGATGCGGAGCGCGGTGACGTCTTTTTGGTTCACGGCTGGCATCCGGTGGCGTTCAGGGCGGGTTCTACCTACGGCGACCCGAGCACTCAGAAAGTGCGTGTGATTTTTTCCGGAAAAACCGTGATCCGCCTCACCGTTTCAGAACGGGAAAGAGGCTTTTACCGGGTCAACCTGTGCGTTTGGGGTATGATTCCTAGCGCTGGGCGGACTCCTCAACCGGGAATGAAACTCCCCCGGGGCTTTGCCATCATGAGTCACCGGCTTGGCCCAGCCGGATTTTGGGGCGATCGAAGCCACCGGCCAGTGGAATGTCCAACGACTCCGGAGTCGTCTAGGATGGGGGGAGCGAAGTGAACGGCCTTGAGAACTGAAAAGCACCCATAAGCGCGGGAATCCGGAGAGCGAAAGTCACTGGCATTCAGTGATCTCCAATCAGCTCTCCGCGGCTCCGTTGCTCCGCGTGAAAATGGTCTTCTTGAGTAGTGTCCGGAGTTAGGGCTTGGGCCAGCCGTCAAACAACGCTGTCTTTGAGGAGAGCAGCGGGATAATCCCTGTTGAGCTGGCCAATGACGGAGATGGGAATGTTTGCCGGGCAAACCGCTTCACACTCGTAATGATTGGAGCAGTTCCCAAACCCTTCCTCGTCCATCTTGCGGACCATCTGCAGCACGCGCTGCTGACGTTCGGGTTGACCCTGGGGAAGAGACGCGAGATGGGTTACTTTGGCCCCGACAAACAGCATCGCCGAAGCATTCGGGCAAGAGGCCACGCAGGCGCCGCACTGGATACACGCCGCCGCTTCCATGGCTCGGTCGGAATCCTTTTTGGCGATGAGTATCGAATTGGCGTCTTGCGCGGATCCAACCCGCGCGGTGATGTAACCTCCGGCCTGCTGAATCCGGTCCAGAGCGCTGCGATCCACCATCAAATCGCGCACCACGGGGAACGCCCGGGCCCGGAAAGGCTCGATGAAAATCGTCTCTCCGTCCTTGAAATGCCGCATATAGAGCTGGCAGGTGGTCGTGGCGCTGGGCCCGTGGGCGATACCGTTGATGGTTAACGAGCACGCGCCGCAGATGCCCTCGCGGCAGTCATGATCAAACACCACGGGTTCCTCGCCCTTGGTCTGGAGCTGTTCATTGAGAATATCGAGCATCTCAAGGAAGGAGGCGTCGGCGGGAATGTTCTGCGCCTCGTAATCGACGATTTTGCCTTCGCTTTGGGCGTTTTTCTGACGCCAAACTTTGAGCTTGAGATTCATGGTTACTTGTAGCTGCGGGTGGCGAGGTGGACGTTTTCGAATTGGAGATCTTCGGTGTGCCGGACGGGCTTGGAGTTTGGCCCCGTGTATTCCCATGCCGCCACGTGCGCGAACTCTTTGTCGTTCCTTAGCGCTTCTCCGTCCGCAGTCTGGAATTCCTCGCGGAAATGGCCGCCGCAGGACTCGCGCCGTTCCAGAGCGTCGAGGCACATGAGTTCGCCGAACTCGAGGAAGTCCGCAACGCGCCCGGCTTTCTCGAGCGCTTGGTTGAGTTCCTCGTTCCCGCCGGTGACATTGACGTTCTGCCAAAACTCCTCGCGCAACGACGGAACCCGGCTCAGGGCCCGCTGCAAGCTCTTCTCGGAGCGGGACATCCCGCAAAGGTCCCACATCAACAAACCCAATTCCCGATGGAATGAGTCCACCGTGCGGCGTCCTTTGATCCCCAAGAGCCTGCTGGTGCGAGCGCGGACGTCGGACTCGGCCTTCTTGAACTCCGGGTGATCCAGGGAGGGGCGTTTCCCGAGTTGATCGGTCAGGTAGTTGCCGATGGTGGATGGGATGACGAAGTAGCCGTCGGCCAACCCCTGCATTAGTGCGCTGGCACCCAGTCGGTTTGCCCCGTGATCCGAGAAGTTGGCTTCCCCGAGAACAAAGAGCCCCGGCACATTGGACATGAGATCGTAGTCCACCCAAAGCCCGCCCATGGTGTAATGAACGGCGGGGAAGATCCGCATCGGTGTCTTGTAGGCGTCCTCTCCGGTGATCTGTTCGTAGATCTCAAAGAGGTTGCCGTAACGCTCGCGAACGGTGTGTTCGCCGAGACGCTGGATGGACTCCTCGAAATCGAGATACACGCCCAACCCGCTCTTGCCGACGCCCCGGCCCTCGTCGCAGACTTGTTTGGCCGATCTGCTGGAGATGTCACGCGGCGCCAAGTTTCCGAAACTCGGATACTTGCGCTCCAGAAAGTAATCCCGTTCCGCTTCGGGGATCTGTTGGGGCGGCCGGTTGTCGCCCTTGTTTTTTGGTGCCCACACCCGGCCGTCGTTACGCAGGGACTCACTCATCAGAGTGAGCTTGGATTGATAATCGCCGCTGACCGGGATGCAGGTGGGATGAATCTGGGTGTAACAGGGGTTCGCGAAAAATGCCCCCTTCTTGTGGGCCCGATACGTGGCGGTGACGTTGCAGCCTTTGGCGTTGGTAGAGAGGTAGAAAACGTTTCCGTAACCGCCCGAAGCCAGCACCACGCAGTCGGCCGCGTAGGTTTGAACGGCCCCGGTCATCATGTCGCGGGTGACAATGCCCTTGGCGTGGCCGTCCACGATCACCAAGTCGAGCATTTCGGTCCGTGGGAACATTTGCACGTTGCCCAGCGCGATTTGGCGGTTGAGCGAGGAGTAGGCTCCCAGGAGAAGCTGCTGGCCGGTCTGGCCACGCGCGTAAAAAGTGCGCGAGACCTGCGCGCCGCCAAAGGAGCGGTTTGCCAGAAGCCCGCCGTATTCGCGCGCGAATGGCACGCCTTGCGCCACGCACTGGTCGATGATGTTGGCGCTGATTTCCGCCAGACGATACACGTTGGCTTCCCTGGCCCGGAAGTCGCCCCCCTTGATCGTGTCGTAAAACAGACGGAAAACCGAGTCGCCGTCGTTCTGATAGTTTTTCGCGGCGTTGATCCCGCCCTGGGCCGCAATGGAGTGGGCCCTCCGGGAGGAGTCTTGGTAACAAAAACATTTCACCCGGAACCCGAGCTCGGCGAGTGAGGCGGCGGCAGATGCGCCCGCCAGCCCCGAGCCGACGATGATGACCTCGTATTTGCGCTTGTTAGCGGGGTTGATCAGCTTGGACTCGAACTTGTGCTTCTCCCACTTCTTTTCGAGCGGGCCAGCGGGGATTTTGGAGTCGAGGAAGCTCATTTATGGAATGACTTGGAGTTGGCGGGTGAGAACGGCGATGGGAACGGACACGTATCCGACAAAAATCAACCAAGCCAGGGCCTGCCCCCCAACGGTGACTGGCCGGCGCACCTTTTCGCTCTGGACGCCCAAGGTCTGCAATACGCTCTGGAACCCGTGGCTGAGGTGCATGCTCAGAAGGAAAATGGCGAGAATGTAAAACCCGGCCACCAGCGGACTCTGGAATCCGAGGATCACCATCGTGTGCACGTCGTATTCCCCCTTGGGCAGGTGGTGGAACCGTTCATCGGTCACTCGGGCCGTGAAATGCGCCAGATGGAAAATCACAAAAGCCAAAACCACCAAGCCACCTAGGAGCATGGTTTTCTTCGCAGGCTTCAATTCCGTGGAGGCCGAGTAAGCGTAACGCTGAGCCCGGGCTGCACGGTTGGCCACCGCCAGCTTGATGGTGGTGACGATGTGGAGAACAAAGCAGAGGATCAAAAACGCTCTGACAACCCAGAGCGGCCCCGGAATGCTGTGGAGGAAGGCCGCGTAGGCGTTGATTTTGTCCGGGCCTGCGAAGATCTGCAGGTTACCAATCAAATGACCAATCACGTAACCCACCAGAACCAATCCGGTGAGTGCGACGATCCATTTTTTGCCAATCGAGGAACCGTAGAAACGAGCGAGGAAGTTCACGTGTGGTTGGGGATCAGTGGAACGATGAGCGGGAACACTGGCGAAATTCAGCGATTAGGAAAAACCGCGCTTTCTTAAGTTGAACTAATACTATGCAGACTTTGGAAACGCCAAGTCAATTTTATGTTTTATGGCGGTCCCGTGCGTGCTTTCGGCGTCTCTGGCGCGCCGGGATCAGTACTCCCGGTCAAGCAGATAGCCCGCAATCTGCCTCAGGCGAAGTGCCCTGGCGCCGAACGGTTTGAGCGCCTCCAGGGCCGCCATGGTGAGGCGATGGGCTTCGGCCCGGGACCGTTCCAAGCCAAAGAGGGCAGGGTAGGTGGCCTTGGTCGATTGCTCATCTTTGCCCGCTGTTTTACCCAGCTTCTCCGTGGTTTGGGTGACGTCGAGGATGTCGTCGATGATCTGGAAAGCGAGCCCGAGGGCTTGTCCGAAATGGGTGAGGTTCTTAAGCCGGGCCGGGCCGGCATTAGCGCTCATGGCACCCAGCCTCAGAGAGGTGGTAAGCAGCGCCGCGGTTTTGGATTCATGGATGAATTGGAGCTGGGCGCGGGTGAGGGTTTGGCCTTCGCCCTCCAAGTCGAGCACCTGTCCGGCAATGAGCCAGCGGCTTCCAGAAGCGGCCGCCAGTTCTTTGATCAGGCTGGATGTCGGATGCAGTCGGGTGGGCCGGGCTTGGGCGAGAATCTCAAATGCCACAGTGAGCAGGGCGTCTCCTGTGAGGACCGCCACTCCTTCGCCGAAAACCTTGTGGCTGGTGGGGCGTCCCCGGCGCAAGTCGTCGTCGTCCATGCAGGGGAGATCGTCGTGTATTAGCGAGTAGGTGTGGATGCATTCCACCGCGCAAGCCGCTGGAAGCGCGTCTTGAATGTCGCCTGCGCACGCCTCCGCCGCCGCCAAGGCCAGGATGGGGCGCAACCGTTTGCCTCCGGCAAAAATGCTGTAGCGCATGGCTTTGTGGAGCGTGCCCGGCTTGGCCGAGGCGCGAGGCAGAAAGGTGTCCAGCGCTCTGTCGACCAATCGCGAACGTTCTTTGAGGTATCCGTCGAGAGGCGCGGTTTCTGGGGAGGTCCGGGGGGTGGTTTGAAGGCGGGTCTTGGCCATGGGCGCGGGAGAGTGAAAGTCAAAAGCCAATCAGGAAAGTGAATTCCGTGCGGAGACGGGATTCAGGCGGCTAATGAAAATCGTGGGAGGGCGCGTTGCAGAGTTCGGTCCCGGTGATCGCTTCGATGTGTTCCGCGCGAACGTGCAGCACGCCTCCTCGTTTTTGGGCGATGCCTTCCACGATCAAAAAAGCTTCCTGTGTGAGCAGCAACCGATGTTTTTCAAAGAGGCCCGGGGTAATCACTACGTTGGTTACGCCGGTTTCATCTTCCAAACTCAAAAAGACAAATCCTTTGGCTGTGCCCGGGCGTTGTCGGCAGATCACGCCGCCGGCAACCTGCACGCGTTCGCCGTCGCGCACCTCTGCCAGATCGCTGGCCCGCCAGACGTCCGGTAGCCTGCACCGGATCAGCGCCATGGGATGAGGGCCCGTGGTCATGCCCGTGCCCCGGTAGTCGGCTTGCAGCCGTTCCCCGGGGTTCATGGGCACCAGCGGGTTCTGGTTCTGGGGGGGATGGGAGTGATGTGGGGGATGTCCGGAAGGTTCGGGTGCAGCGCAGGATTGGGTGGCTCTCGCGGCAAAAGCAAAGAGGTCATCCTCGGGATGTGGCTCCGCTTCAATCTGCCAGAGCGCATCGCGCCGGTGCGCCGACAGCGGGTTCAAAGCCCCGATCGAGGCCAGAACCCGCCACTCGTCTTTGTTGAAGGCCACGCGTCTTTTGAGCTCCTGCAGCGATGGGAAGGCTTGCCGGTCCCGCTCCTCCAGCAGCTCGTGGATCCGTGTTTGCGACAACCCACGGACCACACAAAAGCCCAGGCGGATGGCTCCTGCAGGATCGACCGTGCAGTGCCACTGCGACTGTTGCACGCAGACCGGACGGATCCGCAACCCGCGGCGTCGCGCATCGGCCAGCAGCGTGGCGGAGGAGTAAAAGCCCATGGGCTGGTTGTTGAGCAGGCAGGTGAAGAACTCCGCCGGCCGATGCACTTTGAGCCAGGCGCTGGCATAGGCCAGAATCGCAAAGCTGATCGCGTGGGATTCAGGGAATCCGTAGAGCGCAAAGGAGCCCACCGATTTGCTGATGCGTTCGATGGCGGCGGGTGGCACCCCTTTGGCCTGCATCCGCTGGCGCAATTTCAGGGTCACTGTGGCCATGCGCTCCGGGCTGCGATGGAAACTCAGGGCGCGGCGCAATTCCTCCGCCTCGCTTCCCGTGAAATCGCCCATCACCATCGCAATTCGCAGGAGTTGTTCCTGAAAAAGAGGCACCCCCAGAGTGCGTTTGAGGATCGGGACAAGCCGCGGGTCATCGTACGTTTCAGGCTGCTTCCCGGTGCGTCTCGCCAGATAGGGATGCACCAGGTCGCCTTGGATGGGACCCGGGCGGATGATGGCCACTTCGATGCAGACATCGTAAAAACACCGGGGCTGCATCCGGGGCAACGTGGCCATTTGCGCCCGGCTTTCGATTTGGAACACGCCCACCGTGTCGGCCGCGCACATGAGATCGAACGTGGCGGGATCGTCCTTGGGGATTTGCGCCAGGTCCACCGGGGCGCCCCGTTGTGCACACAGCGCCACCGTGTCTTGAAGCACCGACATCATGCCCAGGCCGAGCAAATCCACCTTGATGATCCCCAGGTTTTCGCAGTCTTCCTTGTCCCATTGCGCAACACTGCGTCCGGGCATGGCGGCGTTTTCCAGGGGCACGATGGAGCTGAGTTTGTCTTTGCAGATGATCATCCCCCCGGAGTGCTGGCCCAGGTGCCGGGGCAGCCCGTGGATGGCTTTGTAAAGCTCCAGAAAAGCCGGGGTGCGCGGGTGTTCCGTAGGGATTCCCGCCGCCTGCAACTGCGCGTTCACGGGCAGCGTGTGCGGGAAGTCGCCGCTGGCAAAGAGCGCGGAAAACCGCCGGCTCAGTTCGCCGGGAAAGTTGAGCACCTTGGCCAGTTCCCGGGCGGCGCTGCGTCCGCGGTAGGTGATGACATTGGCGGTCATCGCCGCGCCGTGGCGTCCGTATCGGCGGTAGATTTCCTGAATGACCTCTTCCCGCCGGGCGCCGCTGGGGAGATCCAGGTCGATATCCGGCCAGCTCCTGCGGCCTTCGCTCAGGAACCTTTCAAAGAGCAGGTTGCATTCGACGGCGTCCACGGCCGTGATCCCCAGGCAGTAACACACCGCGCTGTTGGCGGCACTGCCGCGGCCTTGGACGAGGATGCCTTTTTCCCGGCAGAAATTGACGATGTCCCAGACGATCAAAAAATAACCTTCAAAGCCCAGCTTCCCGATGAGCGCCAGCTCATGGCTGAGTTGACGGAGCACTTTGCGCGGGATGCCTGCGCCATACCGGCGGCGGGCCCCTTCCAGCGTGGCTTTTTTGAGAAACTCGGCGGCATCCCCGGGGGAATCGTGGCTGGGGAATTCGTACCCGAGGTTTTGAAGCGAAAACTGGAGCCTTTCCGCCAGGGGTTGGGTGTTCGCCACGGCCTCGGGCAGATCCGCAAAAAGGGTTTCCATTGTGGCTGCCGACTTGAGATGGCGTTCGCTATTGGCACTGAGCCGCAGGCCGGCGGCATCGAGGTGGGTGTGCTCCCTCAGACAGGTCAACACGTCCAGGAGCGGGCGTCCGCTGCGCTGCGCATGGAGCACCCCGTTCGTGGCCAAAAGCGGGAGTTGGAATTGGCGGGCCAGCGCCGTCATTTCCCGCAAAACACGGTTTTCGCCCCGGAGCCGGTGCCGCTGCAGTTCGACGTAGAGATGGCCGGGGCCGAAAATCCCGAGTAACCGTTGGAGCACCTTGTCGGGGTTGTTTTGTGAAGACCGGGAATCCGCCGGGCTCAGTGCTCTCCGCAAGGGGCCTTCCTGGTCGCCCGTGAGCGCCACCAACCCTTCGGAAAAAGCCGCCAACGCCCGCCATTCGAACCGGGTCTGGCCTTTGGGCGCGCCGAGATGCCCCTCTGAAAGCAGCCGGCACAGGTTGCGATAGCCCTTGGCGTTTTCCACCAGCACAGGCAGCACGGCGCCGTCTTCCATGCTCAGTTCGCATCCAAAAATCGGCCGCAAACCCTCTTCCCGGGCCGCGACGGCAAACCGCGGCGCCCCGTAGAGCCCGTCCCGATCGCACAACGCCAGGCTCTCATGGCCTAGTTGTTTGGCCGTGGTGACGAGTTGTTCGGGAGAGGATGCGCTCCTTAAAAAGCTGAAAGCGCTGCGGGCATGCAGCTCGACATAAGGCATGGGGGTTAATCGTAGATGCCCTCCACAAACCAGCCCCCCGGTTCTTCCCGGAGTCGGCAAAGTACGCCGTCCCTCAATTCCACATCCCATTCCCGATGACTCCACGCCGCGCGATCCCACCAATCGCCTGACAACACCACGGGGCCTTGCACGGCAAGCACGGGGCCGTTGACCTCTGCACTTTCCACAAACACAGGTTGTGGCGCGCATTGGACCCGCGCGGCAACGAGGGGGCGGAACCGGCGCAGGCTCAGACCCAATGCCCCCGGCAGAGCCTCGGCGGACGGAGGATGCTCTGCCGGGGCCGCGGAAAGGGCTCGCATGCGAAAACAATCGGACCGTCGGGTGGGCTCCGGCTCGGGGCGCCCCACGCGGTCTTCCCCCAGCAGGGCGTGGAGACGGGCCAGGGTCTCAAAAAACTGGTGCGGATCCCGCAGCGCGCTCTCAAACAGCGCAAACTGCTGGCGCGGAGCACGGCTGGGCACAGCGCTCAGGCCCAGGGCTGTGATCGGGTGTTCCGCCCGGAAATTCTCCAGATGCGTGTGCAGCATCCCAAAGAGCACGTTCTCATCGCAGGTGGGCGAGGGGACACTGAAAACCCGCTGGTAAAAACCGCCCGATGCAAAACCCAGGCGCAGATGGATTTCCCCCGCCACCAGCCACGCCGATCCCAGCCGAAGCACGAGTTGGCCAAGGCAACGGCGGATCAAAAAAAGCAGCGGCTCCAGGGTTTCGATCGCATGTTCGAGATCCAGGTGTTCCTCGTAACGTTCCGGGGTTGTGATCTGGCGCAACGGCCTTTCCACGCGGCCCACGGCGCGTTCGAACACGGGTGAAATTTCAGGCCCGAGCCTTTCCAGCAAGGCGTCCCGGCCCAGCGCCACAAAATCTCCGATGGTCCGGACGCCCCATTGATCGAGCACTTCGCTCAGATGCGCAGGCGGCGTCAGCAGCTTCAACGGCAAGGGATGGAGTTCCCGGCTTTCACGGATTTCACGGCAAAGCACCGGCCCGTGTCCCAAAGCGGCGGCCTGAGCGGCCAGCCAGGCCAAGTCGGGGTTGGGGGCCAGGCCGAGGCAGCCTTTTAAGCTTCTTTTGGCCAAGGCTTCCAGCAGACGGGCCGGGTCCGCTCCAAAACCCGGTTCCCAGCGCAGCGAACAAACCCCCGCCCCCGTGTCTTCCACCCAGGGGGAAACCCCCAGGGCGCACTCCAGCATCGCGGCTTTTGCGCAGTCTTCGGAGGCGGGGGAGCGGGTTTTGAAAAGGAGCCTCGGGCATCGGGCCTGGGCTTGGGAGGGGGGCATCCCGGGCAGCACGCCTTCTTGAAGGGCGCTCCAGGTGGCTTGGAAAACGCGGCCCTGCGGGCCTTGTTCGTTGATCAAGGCCACGGGCTGGAGCCGCAACTCCGGTTCCGGCCGCAGCACGGCCTGGAGCGCAAAGTCCGGAGCCCAAAGCACAGCATATTTCATGGGCGAATCTTCAAAGGCCTCTCATCCCAGGGCGCCTGAATGGATGGGCAACCCCAACCGGGCCGGCCGTTTACGGACCACGTGCAGATGGATCCTGCCCAACAACGCCTGCGGATCGTCTTCCAATGACTCCAGGCCAAACCGGCTTTCCAGGCAGAGCCTCACATCGGCGCAGGGAATGAGCGAATGGGCCGTGAGCGCGATCAATGTCACGGCCGTGGGTTCCACCATGCGCTGCAGCCGATACCAGTGCGGGGCTGGAATCCGGCGCAACTCTTCCCGGGAATTCCCGCGTAGATCCAGAAACACGAGGGGCAGGTTGCCGTCCCTCAGCAACAGATCCGCGCAACGCAGCGCATCGGCGGCTTTCTGGCAACGGATCCAGAGGAGGCGTGTCAGTAAAAAGCGGTCGGCCGATTGCGGATCAAACGTGTCGCGGCCATCGATGAGAGCCGGGTGTTGGCCTTGTTGGGAGGAAAGCCGGAGGAGATGGTGCATGAGCAGCGAAGCGCCGCTGGTTTTGGCTGGGCTTGAGAACTCGAAGAGAGCGCCTTTCCAGAGCCCTCCCTCCAGAAGCGAATCCAGCGGGGGGAACCCGCTGGGGGAGTAAGCGCGCGGGGCTGAGGGCGGTGCATGCAAATGCCCTTGGATGAGCTCGCGGAGATGCAGGATTTTGGCGGCGCGCAGCATGAAAAAGTGTTCAAATGAACATCTATCTGATGCGCCCCCTTTTTGGGAAGCCCCGACGTGATTTTTCTGCGGCTGCGACCCACTTTTGCGAGGCCACTTTTCCCCCCAGTCACGATGTTTTTTTTGTGGGGGGCGCGGGTTCCAGGGGGCCCGGGTTCTTTGGGATGGGCCGAACCCCAGCCAAAAGGCCACAGGGCAGCGGATATTTTCCTATGAACAGTCATTTTTTTGTCCTGGCGGATCGTGGCAACGTGAGGGCTTACCGGGTGCTCCATGCGCCACGGATGCTTGAAGCGCCGGCGACGGTTCAAGTGCAGTTGGTCCAAGCGGTAACCCTCGTTGAAACCCATCGCACTTCGGCCCAGAAGTTCACGGATGATCCCGGCGCATTCCCTGTGACGGACCGCGGGGGGCCTTCCACACGCCACCAAAATTCGATGGCGGAACGGCACCCTGAAATGGAGGAGGACCGGCGTTTGGTCAAACAGTTGGCCGGACACGTCAACGCCATTTTGCGCCAGGAACAGCCCGGGTGGTGGTCGTTTGCGGCTGCGGGGGATCTCCACGACGCAATTTTGGAGCATGTGGAGCCCCAATACCGCGAGATGTTGGCAGAAACACTCCGCCGCGACTTGGTAAAGGTCCCGCCCCAGATGTTGATGGAGCATTTTGGCGGCGTGGCGCACTGAGGATGGGTAAGGGGCTAGCCCCAAAGGGGCGAAATAGGCTAGCCCCGGGCAACGCGCCCCGGGTGAGACGTGGAGAAAAAACGAGTGCAGCCCTCATCGGGAAGTTAAGTCGCAAGTGCCTCATTTTGAACACAAGTCGGATCGAGCGGGAGGAGGCGATAGCCGAGCTTTTTGGCGTTTGCGTCCAGTCGGTGAAAGCGATTTTTGC
>JBEIUI010000182.1:0-3187 GCA_040374425.1 Verrucomicrobiia bacterium
AGAGCGCCAACCGCGAGATCGCAGCTTCCAGTTCGCGCTGTGCCTGTTCCACCGCGCCGCGCGCCGGGTCTTGTGCCTTGCGCAGTGCCTCCATGCGGGTTTCCAGCGCTTCGAGCTGGCGCAGCAGGCGGCCGTGCAGTGCGTCGTTCCCGGGCACGGCGCCGAGGTTGCGGCGCACGCGTTTCTGGTCGGTTTCGATTTCCGCTGCCTGGGCCTTCAGTTTTTCCACTTCGGCGATGCGGCCGGCGCGGGCGGCGCGCAGGTCCACCAGGCGTTGCAGGGCGGTGCGGGCGGCGGGATCGAGGCCTTGCAGGCCCAGGACGCGGGCGATGGCCTGTTCGCCTTCCAGCAGGGCCACGCTCTGGCGGAGGATGCGGTCTTGCCGGACGGCGAGGGTGCGGCGTTCGCCGGGTTTCAGGGTGATTTCGAAGCGCCAAGCGGCGGCGGTTTCCTCGATGGGGGTCAGCGCGGCATCTGGCACCAGCGTGGCTTGCGGAGGCGCCACTCAGATCAGTTACGAGAGCAGATTGCGCAGGATTTGCATGATGAAGTTGGGAGCACTCTCGGATCCATCTCGCTTTATGCCGACACTCTCGCCCGTCAGGGAACCCTAACGGATGCCGGGCGGGCCCGGCTTGCACAAGTGGCCGAGATGGCAAGGGAGGCGACACAAACCATGCGTGATCTTGTTTGGGTCGTGGATCAGCGCTCCGATGACAGCGTCCATCTATTTGAAAAACTGCAGGAAACCGCGACACGGTTGTTGGGAGATTTGCCTTTTAGAAGCGAGGTACCCAACGGAGAAAAGTCCGTTCAAATTAGTCCTGAACAGAAGCGGCACGTTCTGCTCTTTGTGAAAGAAGCTCTCCATAACGTCCTCCGTCACGCCGAGGCGTCCAGCGTCATGTTACGCATCCAATCAAACGCCTCGAGTTGGTGTATCCAAATCGAAGATGACGGACGCGGCTTTTTTTTGGACAACCCCGGAGGTTCTCAGTTGGACAAACTCTATGCCCGCGCCCGCCGTTTACACGGAGAGTTGGTGATTGAAACTCAACCGGGAACCGGGACTCGCCTGACGCTTTCGATCCCCCATCGTTTTCCCGCCGCATGACTGCTCCTTCCTCCCAATTGCCCTATCGTATTTGGATCATCGAAGACAATACGCCCTATCGGGAAGCCGTGATGTTCGCATTGGAGTCGGAGGACAGCATTACTTGCGAGGGTGCTTTCCGAAATGCTGAAGCCGCCTTAAAGCATCTCCAAAGTGGTGCCGCTGCCCCGCACGTGGCGCTACTCGATCTGGACTTACCCGGGATGCACGGGCTGGAGGCTTTGCTTTTGCTCAAGCAGCGGGCTCCGGACACACATGTGCTTATTCTGACCGAGTTTGACGAACGCCCAAAGGTGTTTCAGGCGATCAGCGAAGGTGCTTCGGGTTACCTTCTGAAAAGCTCCCCCATCGCAGACATTAGCCGCGGGATTTGCGAGGTCATGACGGGCGGTGCGCCGCTGAATGCGAGGATTGCAAAAATGATGCTCTCGACTTTTACGGTTTTGAAGCCCCGGGTGGAGGAATGTGATCTGACCAGTCGCGAACGTGAAGTGCTCATTCTCCTGGCTCGCGGTCTTTCCAAAAAGCAGGTCGCGGGCGAACTGACAGTGAGCTACCACACCGTCGATATGCATACCCGCGGCATTTACAAAAAGCTCCAGGTTCACAATCTTTCCGGCGCTGTTTCCAAGGCGCTCCAGAATGGTTTGATAGAGGTGGCTGGGTAAGCGGAGCCAGGAACCGGACGGTTTAAGTTAGTTCAAAGGGCGATCTACGGGGGCGTTGTTGGTGTTTTAGTTCGGGTGTTGCTCACTGACAAGGGTTCGCTTTGGCGGGACGGCTGAAGCCCCCGGAGCGTAGCGGAGGGGGCGCAAGACGGCCCGCCAAAGCGTGCGCCGGCCCGGGGTCAGGCAGCTTGGCTCCATGGGGAAAGCTCTTGCGGGCGGTAGGATTCCCACGGCGTCTTCCCACCATGGGCCTGGTGCGGCTTCCAGCGATTGTAATCCTCAAACCACAGCGCCAGGGCCCGTTCCAGCTCGTGCAGGTTTTCGTAGGCCCAGAGGTAGACGCCCTCGTGCTTCACCGAGCGCCAGAGCCGCTCAATGAAGACGTTGTCGATCCAGCGCCCCCTTCCGTCCATGCTCACCTGCACGCCCCGGTCTTCAAGGGTGCCAATCCACTCCCGGCTGGTAAACTGGCTGCCCTGGTCGGTGTTGAAGATTTGCGGGACCGTGCCGGCGGCCATAAACGCCTCCTGAAGCGCCTCCACGCAGAAGCCGCTCTCCATCGTGTTGGAGAGCCTCCAGCTGATGACCGCCCGGCTCTTCCAATCCATCACAGCCACCAGATAGGCAAAGCCGCGGGCCATGGGAATGTAGGTCACGTCCGCACACCAGACCTCGTCTGCTGCCTCCACCGTCTTCTCCCGCAGCAGGTAAGGATAGACCTTGTGCTGGGCATTGGGCTGGCTGGTCCGCGGCCTGCGATAGATCGCCTCCAGCCCCATCACCTTCATAATCCGGCCAACCCGGCTCCGGGTGAGCTGCCAGTTCTCTCGCCCCAGCCAGAGCTTCATCCGCCGCGCCCCAAACTCCGGGAAGCGCAGATGAACCTCGTCAATGCGACGGGCCAGCTGCAGGTCGGTCTCAGAGAGCCCTCCCTGCGGCGAGGCCTCCAGCCGGTTGCGGTTTACCCCCAAAAGCTCGCACTGGCGCCTCACGCTGAGCTGGGGATGGGTCCTCTCGACCAGCTGCTTCCTCATGGATCGATCCCCAGTTCCTTGCATTTTTTTTTGAGCCAGTCGACCTCCACGACCAGCTGGCCGACCTTGCGCTCAAGCCGCTCCTTTTCCTCCTCGCCAGCCCCGGCTTGCACCTCCCGCTCACGGCCAAGGGCAAAGATGCCGGAGGCCGATTCGATCATCTGGTTCTTCCACTGCGTCACCTGGACGGGGTGGAGGTGGTTCTCTGCTGCAATCTGCTGGACGGTCTTCAGCCCTTTGACCGCCTCAAGGGCGATCCGGGCCTTGAACTCGGCACTGTGCGTTCTGCGCTTTTTCTTCATTTCTCTGTGGTGTTGTTCCACCCCAGAGACCCACCCTCAAGCTAACGATCCGCCTGGCTCCGTTTTCCC
>JBEIUI010000160.1:0-5242 GCA_040374425.1 Verrucomicrobiia bacterium
GTGAGGTAATTACCAGTTTTCACTCATCTCATAGCGTTCTCCAGAGAGGCGCGTCGCATTCGCGGCGCGCCTTTTTTTTATACAACAAGAGAGATCGTTATGCGCCTAACCAAGCTCCCCCACCACCGACTCCACCGTGCCGTCAATGAGCCGGGTGATGAGTTGGGTTCCCGCGACCAGCCCTTTCACGGACGGAATCAGGCGGCCATCGGCGAGCGTCGTGATGCTGAACCCGCGCTCCAACACCGTCTGCGGGGCCAGCAACCGCAACATGTCCCCACCCCGCTGCAGCCGTTGCTGACGCTCGGCGAGCCGTTGGCGCACGGCGGCCGACAACCGGCGCTCCAGCGCGCCGAGCTGCTGCCGCCGCAAACCGATGAGTTGATCGGGCCGGTGCGCACGGACCACTGAACACAGATCCCCCACCCGGCGCACCTCCCTGGAAACCCGGTCCCGCGCCGCCCGCCCCAACGCATCCTGGGCCAGATCCAGCCGTTGCGCCGCCGCGTCCAGGCGCCGAGTCGGCTCGCTGAACAAAGCCGCCCGGGAAAGATACGCCACGCGGTTCCGCACCCTCTCGAGCACCAACAACACGGAACGCTGCAGCTGCGCCTGGGTCTGCCCCAGACGCCGGAGCAGTTCCCCCGTGTCGGGCGCAACCAGTTCCGCGGCCGCGCTGGGCGTGGGCGCCCGCAGATCCGACACAAAATCGGCGATCGTGAAATCGATCTCATGCCCGACCGCGGAGACCACAGGAATCTGAGACGCGGCGATGGCCCGGGCAAGCGACTCGTCGTTGAACTCCCAGAGATCCTCCATGCTCCCGCCACCGCGTGTCACCACCAAGACATCCGGACGCGGCAACCCGAGCAACTCCGCCTGGTTGAGCTCCGCAACCGCCGTGGCGAGTTCCTTGCCCGCGCCCGCGCCCTGAACACGCACGGGCGAGACCAGCACACGCAGCCAGGGGGCGCGGCGCTCGAGGATGTTGAGGATATCGCGCAAAGCGGCCCCAGTGGGCGAGGTCACCAGAGCCACCGTCGCCGGGAACCGGGGCAACGGGCGTTTCCGAGCGGGATCGAACAACCCCTCGGCATCGAGCTTGCGTTTGAGCGCCTCAAACTTGGCCTGGAGTAGCCCCGCGCCGCCGGCCTGAACCAGCTGCACGTTGAGCTGATACTGGCCGCGGGCCTCGTAAACAGTGAGAGCCCCGCGCACCTGCACCTGCATCCCGTCGGCCAGCGGCACCTGTTTGCGCCAGGAACCGCCTCTGGCAAACAACACGCAAGAGAGCTGGCTCTGCGCGTCTTTGAGCGTGAAATACTGATGGCCGCTGGCCTGTTTGCGGTAGTTGCTCACCTCGCCCTCCACCCAGACCACGCCCAGCGCGCTTTCAATGACTCCGCGCACCACCCGGGTGACTTCCGAAACGGAAAACACCTGCGGGCCGTCCCCGGTACCCCAAGCCTCCCGGGAGTCGGTCCCGGCCTCTGCACTCTCCAACGGATCAATGCTCATTTTAAGAAGAAGATTTCAACCCCGCTCAGCCCGGTAGGCCTCCGCCAACAGGCTCACTGGATGCGCCACTTTCACCGCAAGCCCCGCCTGGTTCACGCCCGCCTCCAGTTGCACACAACAGCCCGGGTTGGCCGCCGCCACCACGTCCGCCCCGGTCTTTTGGATGTGACAGAGTTTGCGGTCCAGGAGTTTCCCGGACATCTCAGGCTGGGTGATGTTGTAAATGCCCGCGCTCCCGCAGCACCACGTGGCTTCGGGTAATTCCACGAGGGTCACGCCGGGTACCTTAGAAAGCACTTCCCGGGGCTGCTGCGAAATCCGCTGTCCATGGCAGAGATGACAGGCCTCGTGATAGGTCACGGTCTGCGCCACGGGCGGAGCCGCGACGCGCGGGGGCCGGATCCCGATCCGCACCAGCCACTCGTGCACATCCTGCACCCGGTCCGACCAGAGCCGGGCGCGTTCGGCGTAATCGGGGTCCTCAGCCAGCAACCGGTCGTAATGCTTGAGGTGGGAGCCGCACCCGGCGGCGTTGGTGATGATCGCGTCGAGGTTCTCCAATCCCCCGGCCTGATCCTCGAAGAGGTCGATGTTGCGCCGGGCCATTTCCCTGGCGCATTCGAGCTCGCCGTTGTGGGCGTGCAATGAACCGCAACAGGGCTGTAGCGGGGGCGTCACCACCTCGCATCCGTTGGCCAGCAACACCTCCACGGTGTCCCGGTTGACCTCCGAATAAACCAGGTCCTGGACGCACCCGGTCAGCATCCCCACCCGATGCCGCGCCACCGCGGGCCGCTCCCGTTCGGCGATCAATCCGTCGGAAAAACGCCGGCGCACCCGCGGCGTGAGCGGCTCAAGTGCCCGCAGCTTGGCCGGCAGGAACCGGGTGAGTTGGTTGCGACGCACCCAGCGCTCGAGTCCAGACGCCTGATACACCCACAAGAGCCGTCCCAAAAACCGAAGCAGAGCGGGCCGGGTAAAAAGACCGTGCAGGGTGAGTGTGCGCACCAGGGTGCGTTGCGGGCTGGCCAGAACCTGACGCGCCTCCACATCGGCCCGAGCCTCCTCGAAAAGCGTGGCGTAACTCACCCCTGCCGGACACGCCGTCTCGCAGGCCAGACAACCCAGGCAATAATAGAGTTCCTCGCCGAATCCGCGGCTCAATTCCAGCCCCCCCTCGGCCACGCTGCGCATCAGGGCGATCCGGCCCCGGGGACTATGCCGTTCGAGTTTGGTGGCGTCGTAGGTGGGACAGGTGGGCAGGCACATCCCGCAATGCATGCATTGCTGCAAAACCGCCCCGTCGAGCTGCGCAAGATGCAGCGGCTTGAATCTCCCCTGAACTGGCAAAGCCGCGTTCATCGGTCGAAAATCTTGCCCGGATTCAACAAACCCTCCGGATCCCACGCCCGTTTGAGCTGGCGCATCAGTTCCAGGCTGCCGTCACCAATCGCCCCGCGCAGAAAGCGTTTCTTGGCCAACCCCACGCCGTGTTCCCCCGTGATCGTGCCGCCCAGGCTGACCGCGTATTCGAAGATCTCGCGCATCGCTGTTTCCACCCGCTCCATCTCCGCGAGGTTGCGTTCGTCGGTGAGAAACGTCGGATGCAGGTTCCCATCGCCCATGTGCCCGAACGTGCCGATCCGCAACTGGTGGCGGGTGCCGACCTCCTGAATGAACTCGATCATGGCTGTCAGCGCGCTCCGGGGCACCGTGGCGTCCTCAAGGATCGTGGTGGGCGCCACCCGGGCGAGCGCCGAAAACGCCGCGCGCCGAGCCGCCGCTAGCTGCGCCGCATGCGCGGCGTCCCGCGCCATCACCACCGAAACCGCCCCGCATTGCCGGGCCACAGCCTCCATGGCTTGCGCCTGCTCCTCGACCACGGCGGGATGCCCGTCGGTTTCCATGAGCAAAAGCGCCTCGGCGTCCAGGGGCAACCCGATCTTGGCGAAGTCTTCCACGCAGCGGATGGTGACCCGGTCCAGAAACTCCAGGGTGCAGGGGATGATCTTGGCCGCGATCAGCGCCGACACCGTGTCGGCCGCATGCGACATCCGGGAGAACGTGGCCAGAAGCGTTTTTTTTGCCGCCGGCTTGGGCACGAGCTTCAAGAGGACCCGGGTGATGATCCCCAGCGTGCCTTCCGACCCGATAAACACGTCTTTCATCGAGTAACCCGCCACGTCCTTCACGCATTTGCTCCCCAGCCAGACGCACTCCCCGTTCGCCAAAATCACCTCCAACCCCATCACGTAATCCCGGGTGATCCCGTATTTCAACCCGCGCAACCCGCCGGAGTTCTCCGCCACGTTCCCCCCAATGGTCGAGATTTTCAGCGACCCGGGATCCGGCGGATAAAGCAGCCCGACGGCGTCCGCCGCCTCGGCGATCCGCTGGGTGACAACGCCCGGCTCCGCCAGGAGGGTGAGGTTTTTTTCGTCCACCTCCAGGATCCGGTCCATGCGCACCAGACAAAGCACCAGCCCGCCCGCCACCGGCACACTGCCCCCGCTCAATCCGGTGCCTGAGCCCCGGGAAACCACAGGCATTTTCCTGCGCCGGGCGAATTGTACCACCTGCTGCACCTCGGCGGTTGTCTCTGGGAAAACCACCACCGTGGCGGGGGATTTGAGTGCCGCTGTGCCATCGAAACCGTACGGGATGAGATCCTCCGGACGGCTCAAAACGCGTTCCGGCGAGAGGATTTCAACAAGCTCGGCAACGAGATCGCTCATGAAAGGTGCAGCACATAACCCGCTTTCCCCTTCCAGCGCCAGCAATTCGACTCGACGCCGGTCCGGGAAAATCAACGGCCTTTACCGCAGCTTCTCGTAAAAGCGTAGAGCCTCGATCCGGCTCCCCAAATCCCGCAACGGGTAAAGCCCCCGCCCCGCGCCTGCGCCCGGATCACACGTGAGGTAATCAAACCCGGACTTACCCGCCACCACCACAAAATGGGTGGTCCCGCCTGGCATGCGCAACCGGACAATCACCGGGTTGCCCCGGCACAGGTTGGAATCAATCAGGCGATACGACGGCAAATCTTCATAAGCGTGTCGCACCTTGCCCGGCTCAAACTCCGCGGCGGCTTCCCAATAGATCCAGCCCTCCGGAGTGTATCCGCTGGCCCCGGTAAGAAAAATATTGAGGCGTTGAGGGTCAGTGTCCACGCCGTAATAGCTCAGGACCATGGCCGCGGAGGAAACAGCGCAGCCCTCGGCTCCCAACGTCCCCTCTGTTTCCCCCAGAGGATCTTTGCCCCAACGCTCGTCGTTCTGCCGGAACGAGGGCACCGGCAACTCCAGCCGCCTCGGAAAATAACAGCCCCCGCTCGGCTCCAAAGTCCGCAGCGCGTTCCATTCGCGCCACAGCCAACCCGATCCGCCTGCGAGAAACATCAGCGGCAGCCCCCAGAGCAAAAACATCCGCAGCGCCCGGCGACGGCGGCAAAGGGAGAGCAGCGACAAGTTCATCGGAGCGAAGGTTCTACAATGGAAAAGGGCGAGCGGCCAGAAAGAGAGCCACCGGTTGAGGGCCGCAAAAGGATCTTACCGGAACGCCGCCCCTCCGCGGCCCGGGTCAACGCCGCATCGATCTGTTCCAGTGGGAACACCTGTTCGACCGGTGTCCACAGGGCGCCTTGGCGGGCCATGCTGAAGAGCTCCGCGAACATGGCCGCCACGGCTTCCGGACGAGCTTGTTCATACCAGCGCGTCATCCAAAA
>JBEIUI010000034.1:0-27989 GCA_040374425.1 Verrucomicrobiia bacterium
CAGTGAGGGGGAAGAGCGGAAGGCGGTGAGGAGGCGGTGAGGAGGCGGTGAGGAGGCGGTGAGGAGGCGGTGAGGAGGCGGTGAGGAGGCGGTGAGGAGGCGGTGAGAGATGATGCGAACACGGCACTTTGGCACGAGTGAGATGGCTGACGCCCTTTGGCTGGAACTGTGGAGGGCGGTGCCCTGGACGGGTTTGGGCGCCGTGGTTCAGATCTCTATGGCATACACCCTCTGGGCGCTGTTTTTTTTTGGGGGGGGCGGATGCCCCGCGGCTGCGGCGGGGCATCCGCTGGGCGCTGCGCCCAGTCAACAGCGCACGGAGTCGGCCCGGCTCGGCTTTGATGAGGTTGTCCGGCAGCTCTCCATCGCGGCCGGTGTGCCGCCGGTTTCCCTGGGAGTTCGGCGGGCCCGGCTCAGGAGCCGACCGTCGGAGTATCCCGAGGATCGCTACCAAATCTCGGTGGCCGAGCAAGGCGAGCGCCTCATGATCCAGCTCGGAGCTGGAGGAGGGTACGGTTTTACTGTGCTTCGGGAGTTCTTCGAGTGCCCGCTTTTTACCCGGGCGGAGAGCGAGGCTTTGCACGGGTTGCTCTCCGCCGCGGGGGATGGGCCGAGTCGGCGGGTGGGTCGGTTCCGGGCGAGCGTCCGGCTTGAGACTACGGCGGACGAGCTCTGGTTGACGCTGTGGTTGGAGCCTTTTCCGCAACGACACAAACGCAGCTCCTGCCGTGGGCCAACTGGGGTCGAGGGCTCTGTGCGGCCGGGCAAGCTGTGGGGCGCAACTCTGGCGGATTCGCGGGTACGCAATTGGGCTTTGTGAGCGTCGCATTCGCGATTAAGCAATGCGCATGAGCGATTCTTCGCATACTCGAGTTTGGTTTATCACTGGCACCTCAAGCGGCTTTGGTTTGGCGCTTGCCCGCCACGTGCTCGCCCAGGGCGAACGCGTGATCGCCACGGCACGCCGGCTGGATGCCCTTTCCGAATTGAGCCGGGAATTTCCCGGGCAATGCCGGTGTTTGGCCCTGGATGTCTCCGACCCGGAACAAGTCCGTGCGGTTGTCTCGGAAGCGGCTGAGGCGTTTGGCGGGCTGGACGTGATCGTCAACAACGCCGGTTACGCTGTGGCCGGTGCGCTCGAGGAGCTCAGCGCAGCGGAGGTCGCGGCTAATTTTGCCACGAACTTTTTTGGCGCATTGGAGGTGATCCGCGCGGCTTTGCCTGTTCTAAGGGCGCAGAACCGCGGCCACATCGTGAATATTTCAGCGGCGGCGGCGATTTCCAATTACCCCGGGTTTTCCATCTACGGTGCTTCCAAATGGGCTCTGGAAGGGGCCTCCGAATCGCTTGCGGCGGAGCTTAAGCCCTTTGGGATTCATGTGACCCTGGTTCAGCCCGGGCCTTTCCGGACGGGGTTCATCGGCCGTTCGCTTCGGCCCGCAGCCCACGCCATGCCCGAATACGACCGTTCCAGCGGCAAGTTTCTTAAGTTCCTTCAAACCATGGAGGGCAAACAGCCGGGCGATCCCGAGCGGGCTGCTGCGGCGATTTTTGCCGTGGTCAATTCCCCAACTCCCCCGTTACGGCTGGTGCTGGGGAAATACGCCCAGGAAAAGGTGCGCAAGAAATTGGCTTCGACGCAGGCGGAGCTTGAGAAATGGCAGGATATCGGGCTCGCAACGGAGTTCCCCCCGGGAACGTGAGCCGATGAATCCTCCCGAGGAATTCGGCGGACGCAATCCGCCGCGGGTGGCGGTCATTGGGGCGGGTGTCGCGGGTTTGAGTTGTGCCCGGGCGTTGCAGGATGCGGGCGTGTCGGTGGTCGTTTTTGAAAAGTCCCGCAGCCTCGGCGGTCGCTGCGCGACGCGCCGCTGGGAGGGGCACGTGGTCGATCACGGGGCCCAGTATTTCACCCTGCGTTCGGAGGCGTTCCGGGCCATTCTGGAGACGGTTTGTCCCGGGGAACTGGAGCAGATCCAGGCGGCTTTTCTGGACGCAACCGGGGGGGAGATTCCCGCTGAATCCCCCCGCTGGTTTCATCGCCAGGGGAACAACCGGCTGGGCAAGGCGTTGCTCGGCGGGCTGCCCGTTCGCATGGAAACTCCGGTGAATTCGGTAGTCGAGGCGGGCGGGCAGTGGCTCTTGGGCGGGGAAAGTTTTTCAGCGGTGGTGAGCACGGCGCCCTGGCCTCAAACCGCAGGGCTTCTGGGGATGTCGGTCGGTGAGTATTACGCCCCTTGTTTGACGGCTTTTTTTTCGTACGAAGGATCCTGGGCCGGGACTTCCCGAGGTGTTTATGCGCGCTTGGATCGGGAGAGCGCCCTTGCTTGGTCTGCGTGCGAAAACCATAAGCCCGGCCGGGTGATCCCTGGGCAAACGGTGTTTGTAGCCCAAGCTTCACCGGCATGGAGCGGGGAGTTTTTTGAGGCGCCTCCGGAGCAATGGGCCGCGGGGCTGCAATGGCAGCTGGAGGAGAAATGGGCTTTGCCGACGGAGGCCAGGCGCGCGTCTTTTACGCACCGTTGGCGGTTTGCGCGTCTGATCACGAGCCCTGAGTTGCCGGAGTTGCCGACAGGATTTTTCGTCGGTGGCGATGTGCGCTTGGAGTCGCGGGTTGAATCGGCGTGGTTGTCGGGGCTTCAGACTGCGACGCAGGTCATTGAGTGGTATGCAGGCAGAGGTTAGTCGGATGCGCTGCCTTCTCGGGGTGGGGGATATTCCCCCGGGATCGGCGTCTTGGGGGGGGGGCGGAGGGGGTGGAGTGTTTTTTATTCCTTGAACGACCAACATTGGGGGCCGATGGACGCTGGACAGTGAATTGGGGGTGTGCTCGGCGGCGGGAAGAGACTAAGGTCCCTCCATGATATCGGCACTTGGTCAGCGCCGGAGGCTTCCGGTGGTCCGGGAAGCGGCTCCGGGTCTTTACCTCAACGGCGGTTCTCTGGGGGAAATTCTTCTGCCGAAACGTTATGTCCCCAAAGAACCCGTCGCTCCGGGGACTGAACTGGATGTGTTCATCTACCGGGACTCCGAGGATCGCTTGGTCGCCACCACCGAGCAACCCTACGCGCAGGTGGGCGAATTTGCTCTTTTACAGGTGATCGGTGTCAAACCAGGCGTGGGCGCGTTTCTGGACTGGGGTTTAAGCAAGGATCTGCTCCTGCCCCTGCGTGAACAGACGGGCAGGGCCCGGGTGCGGGATTGGGTGGTGGTGGCTGTGACGTTGGACCCCAGGAGCCAGAGGATCATGGCCAGCACGAAGCTCGACCGGTATCTGGATCAAACCGAGCCCCCTTATCAGGTGGGTCAAGCGGTCCAGCTCTTCCTTGCCGAGCAGACCCCGCTGGGTTTCAAGGCCATCATCGAGGGCGCTCATTGGGGGTTGCTTTATCAGGGACCGGTGCCGGCCACCTTGGCGGTTGGCCAGCGGCTCCGCGGGTTTGTCCGGGCCATTCGAAGCGATGGGAAAATCGACCTGAGTTTGGATGAATCCGGCTACAAACGCATTCATCCTCTCACCGAGGAAATTCTGGCGGCGCTCAAATCGCGAGGGGGCCGTTTGGAATTGGATGATCACAGCGCGCCGGAGGTGATTCGGGAGGCTTTCGGGGTGAGCAAAAAAGCTTTTAAACAGGCGCTTGGCGCTCTTTTCCGGGCTCGCCAAATCCAGTTTTCGGAAGGCGCAACGGTGCTCCTGAGTCGTTCCCCCGACGGGGAATGATTCCCCGTTGATTTCCGAGTCTGTTTTGCGATGGTTTTTTTATGCGCAAGTCCATGGATCACGGCGGGAGCAGCTCGATGCTCGAGGAGCGGTTTACGTTCACCAACCGCTTCATTGTCGCCCTCATGAATGGGCTCTGGTTTGTCTTTGGAGGTGGCGTGGTGTCGGCTTTGCTATGGCTGCTCGCGGGCTGTCTGCTGGCTCTAACTGTTGTGGGAATCCCGTTTGCCGTGGCGTCTTTCAGGATCGCTCGGTTTGCGGCTTTCCCATTTGGGCGCCGTTTGGTGGAGGCTCAAGCACTCGGGGAAACCCAGGTGCCCGGCACACTGCTCGCCAATGTCCTCTGGGGGCTTCTAGCGGGGCTTTGGCTGGCTATTTCTCACTCATTGGCGGGATTCGCCTATTGTGTCTCGATTGTCGGGATCCCCTTCGGGTTCGCTCACTTCCGCCTGGCTCTGGTGTGTTTTGCTCCGCTCGGTAAACGCACCGTCCCGACTCTGGTCTGAACCCGGCACTCGGGTCTCCCCAAACCCGTTGGGTCTGCAACGGCACCCTGAAAGATGACCCGGTGCGCCGGGATCCTGAGGCCTGACATTGAGAGGTCTAACGCATCCAGTTCAAAGCTTCCCCTGAGAGGAGTGCGGGCGTTCTCGGTGATCAAAAGTGGATGTCTTCCCATGGAGGGCGCGGCAGAGACGACAATTTTTGACTCGGAGCCGGACGCCAGTTCCGCGCAGGATCCCCGGGTATGTCAGACTTCATCCTCAACGCATTGGAGACTCGGGTTTTGGGGTGTTTGTTGGAAAAGGAGCGGACCACGCCGGAGAACTATCCGCTTTCGCTCAACGCGCTTCAGGCTGCCTGCAACCAAGCGACCAACCGCGAGCCCGTGGTCAGTTACGACGAGGCGACTGTGGAGCTGGGGGTATATGGCCTGAGACAGAAAAAGCTGGCTAGCTCCATCCAGATGGGGGGCGCACGGGTGCTTAAATACCGGCATGTGCTGCCGGACCATTACGAGCTCAATGCGCGGGAGACGGCTGTGCTCTGCGTTTTGTTGCTCCGAGGCCCACAGACGCCGGGGGAGCTTCGGGCGCGAACGGAACGCCTGTGCGGGGCTCTCTCGATGGAGGCAGTGGAGCAGATCCTTGAGGCACTCGGGGCCGGCAGCGCGCCGCTCGTGTGCGCGTTGCCAGCGCGACCCGGACAGAAGGAAAGGCGCTATCTCCAGCTTCTCTCAGAGCCCGTTGCCGAGTCCGAGCCGGTGGAGGCGGCCGCGCCGGAGCCGCGTCTGGTGGTTTTGGAGCGTCAGGTCGCCGAGCTCAGGGCCCAACTTCAGCAGCTCCGGACGGAGTTTGACGCGCTGCGAAGCCAGTTTGAGTAAACAAGGAGCCTCTGCTACCGGAGAACAGCGTTTCTTAAAGGGACGCTTTTTCCCCGGTCCGGCGGTTGCGGGGGGCCATGCCCGGGTTTTGTGAGGAGCGGGGACGCGTGGATTGGCCGCGTTGCTTCCGGGGCATATCAATTGCTCATAGTGGCCCTGCAATGAAATGGTCCCGGAAATGGCACTGGCTGGCTCTCGAACGAGTCGACTGAGAAACCGCCTATCACACGTGACCGGATTTTTGCTCAAAAACGCTCATGAACCCCTCTTCAGAAATTTGCACCGTCTCTTCCCAGCCGGGCAGGAGCTGCTATTCCCTGAGTGTTTGAGCATCCCTTCAAAAGCTTAGCCCCAGCCAAATATGACAAACATCGATAACCCAGGCGTTGATGCGCTTTTTGACAAAGCAAGTTCGCTTCCCAGTGTTCCCAAGGTCGTGGAGGAGCTGATCGAGAGTTTTCACAACGACAGCGTGTCCATCGATGAAATCGCGAGTAAAATCTCAGCCGACCAGGTGCTCAGTGCCAAGCTGCTGCGTCTGGCCAACTCGGCTTATTATCATGTCTCGCGCGAGATCGGCACGGTCAATGATGCCGTGGCGATGCTGGGTTTTGTCACTGTGCGCACTCTGGTGATCTCCTCCGGGCTCACCGGAAGCTTCAAACCGCTGCCGGGCATCAACCTGCCCAAATTCTGGATGAACAGCCTGCTCGTTGCCTGCCTCTCGAAGTATCTCGCCAAGGAGGCGCGTCTCAACCGGGATCTGGCCTTCAGCGTCGGCATGATGTACGGCATCGGACAGCTGTTGATGCGCTTGTCCATGCCGGAGGAGATGCTCGAGCTCGACAAGCTGGCCGACGCTGCGGATCCACGGCGTCACGAGATCGAACGCGACACCTTCGGATTCGATTACGCGGAAGCCGGGGCCGGTCTGGCTACTCACTGGCGTTTCCCTGCGACCATCTGCACGGCGATCCGCCGTGCGCCAGAGCCTCTGGCCGAGGAAACACTGGATCCCATGGCTTGTCTGATCCACCTCGCAGTCTGGCGCGTGCGGGCAGAGGACAACCAGTTGTCTGCGGACGAGATCTCCGCTTCTTGGCCGGAATCCGTGGCGCAAATGGTCAACTTGGATCGGGACGACATTCTCAACAACATGCCTCCTCTGGCCGAGCTCACGTCCGGCATGGAATCGTTGATCTCGTAAAAGAGATACGCCGGTAGGAAGCGCGCCGGGTAGCGGTTCGAGTGACCTTTTCCGAACGTCACTGGGTGCGGGGTGCACTTCGTGCGCGCTACTGTGGAAGTCCTGAGTCCAGGCCTGCAGAGATTCCTGCTCCGCGACACGCGGGAGCTGAAGGCATGCAATGGGGTGGTTGAGCGCAGCGACGCCATTAGCGCAGCGAGACACCACCGGCTTGCCGGGTTCTCTGCGGGAACAATGACCGCATCCCAGCCGGTTCAGGTGATCCGGCGAATGAGCAGCGCGAGGCTGGTTGGGCGAGCCGATGCCGAGTGCGGAGCCGTTGTGAGCTACCCCCGTTTGAGCCCGTACCGTAGGCTCGGAGAAAACCTGCTGCCTGATTTTTAGGACAGTAGAGGGCCACCAGAGGGCCACCAGAGGGCCACCAGAGGGACGGTCCCTCACGCCGCCCCGGGTCGGTGCAAAGCAGCTCTGCTTGCGGGGTTTTGATGATCCGCGGGGGAAACGGGAGCGGTATCGGGCCGGTGCTACCTTGCGGGGGCCTTGTAGCGGAAGTGGTCGACGAGTTTTTGCAGTTCGACCGCCATACCCGAGAGTTCACATGCCGCCTGGTGGCTCTCAGATGCGCCCTTTGCCGTGGCGTCCGCCGCCTGAGCGACTCCCGCGATGCTGCGGGCGATCTCCGAGCCGCCCGTCGCCGCCTCGCTGATGGTCCGGCTCATGTTATTGGTGGTGGATGTCTGCCGCTCCACGGCGGTGGCGATCATGTCGGAAATCTCGTTGATCGAGAAGATCACCGTGCCGATCTGCCCGATCGCGTTCACCGACTCGTGGGTGAACTCTTGGATCGATTGCACCTTCTTACTGATCACATCCGCGGCGTCGGCGGTGGCCTTGGCCAATTCCTTGACCTCGTTGGCGACGACTGCGAAGCCCTTTCCGGATTCGCCCGCGCGCGCCGCCTCAATCGTGGCGTTCAACGCGAGGAGGTTGGTCTGCTGGGCGATGGAGGTGATGAGTTTGATCACGTGTCCGATTTCCGCGCTC
This sequence comes from Verrucomicrobiia bacterium, assembly GCA_040374425.1. GTDB lineage: Bacteria > Verrucomicrobiota > Verrucomicrobiia > Chthoniobacterales > Chthoniobacteraceae > CAIURC01. Next base: position 7,357 of record JBEIUI010000034.1, read on the forward strand.
GATTCACCGAGCCGGTTAATCGTGTTGTTGGTGCCTTCCGTAATCCTTACGGCGTCTGCGGCGACCCTTGCCGCTTGGCTCGCGTTTTTGGCGATTGCACGGATGCTCTCGGAGACAGCCTCGGTGCCGACTGCCACGGTTTGCATGTTCCGCGAGACCTGTTCGGCCGCTGCGGAAACGGTGTTGGACTGGCCGGACGTTTCCTCCGCCGTGGCGCTCATCTCGGTGCTCAGGGAGGAGAGTTGCTGGGAGGCAAAGGAGAGCCCGTGAATGGATTTGGCGAAGGATTCCACGCTGGCGCGGAAGTTCCGAAGGAGCGCGTTGAGGGCCTCTCCAACCTGGCCGATCGGGTCGCTGCCCTGCACCGGCACGGTCTGAGTCAGGTCGCCTGCGGCGGCTGCGCTGACGATGGAGAGGATGGTTTGCACCTTCCGTTGGACGACTTCGGCCTCCTCCTTTTCCTTGATCGCTTTGCGCTGGTTTTCGGCGACGACCGCCCAGTCGACCACGTCCGCGAGGAGCACGGAGCGGATCGAGTGAAGCATCTCGTTGACGGACCGGGTCATGCGCCCGAGCTCGTCGTCCACCGTGTGTTGAAGGTTCTGCCGGAAGTCGCCACTTGCGGCCGCCTTGAGTGCTGCAGCCGTGCGTTTCAGGGCGGAAAGCACCTCGATGGAAACCCTGCGGGAGAGTGAAAACACGAGGCCCAATGTCACGGCGAAGACGACCAGCAGGGCGACGCTGGAGCGGGAAACGATGCTGCGCGCGCTCGAAGTCTCTGATTCGTCGAACTGGTTGGAAAGTTCCACCAGTTTGAGGATCGCCTTGAGGTGTTCCTCATAGAGCGGTTTGAGCTCTTTTTTGAAGATCTCGGTGGCTTTCTCGAGCTCCCCTGCCTTGAGCGCCGGCTTGAAGAGCGTATCGCGCACGGAGAAAAACCGGATCGCGGGTGGGCTCGCCTCGGAGAACATGACTTTCTGCATCGTCGGCGTAGGCAGGTTGGTTTCCCAGAAGTGGTAGCGATCTTCGAAGTCCTTTTTGAGTACATCCCCCCGATCAAACAGTACCTGCAGCTCAGCCGGGTTTGCATCGAGGGATTCGAGCGTGACCGCGTAGGCCTCAAGAATATACCCGGGCGGGGGGAGGATGTCGGCCTTGAGATCCTTGCCGAGAATGATGCGCTCGTAGCGAGGGCCGTTGATTTTGACGTTTTGCAGGATCCACGCGCTGACTCCGCCCAAGAGGAGGAAGCCTGCGGTGAAACACCCCAAAATGAGCCTGAACTTTGAGGAAAGGGACATGCGTTGCAGCATAAGAAAGCGTCTTTGGTTTTGCGTGGAGCGCGCCTGCGCAAATGGAGCGCGTCAGCGCGGTGGGGTGCCGAAATTTTTGCCCGGGGGCGTGGCCGTCAGCACAAAGTCCAACAGCAGTTCGCCGGCCTCGAAGCTGAACTTGATCCGCCGGCGCATCTGGCCGTCCTCAGAAACAGGCCCCTCCTGTGCAATGGAGGAGATCCAATCGGCGGACTGCGGGATTCCCATCGAACAGTCCGTTCCCAGGTCGGAGATCCTGGATTTCACGGCGCCGAGAATCATGTTGCCCAGCTCTTTGATGACATCGTCGGTGTTCTCTGGACGGACCTCGGGTTCCGGGATGTCGAGCATCCGGCTGGCGAGGAGGGCGGCGCTGGGGTTTTTCGTGGCGATGACGAGGGTGGCCGCGAATGCGCCCGAAAAAGAGGTGCTGCTGGCGACAAGCGGCTCGCTGAGGTCGTTCGAAGGGGGGGCGGGAACGACCAAGGCGGGGAGTTCGAAGGTGGACTGGAAAATTTCAAGTGTGGCTTGTTGGAGCCAGTCGCAGACGTCTTCGAAACAAAACAAGGGGGCAGCATTCATGCGGTTTGATTAGCGCGGGTTAAATCCGAGGGCCGGTAAGAGGCGCGCGATGGCAGACGGAAAAACTCCTGTCGTGCGCCCGGGTGCGTGTTTGTGAGCAGCGTTTAAGATTGGATCCGCCTGTAGCAGGTGGACTTGTCCAAGACCACGCGTTCGAAGCGCTCGTCGAGGTTGATGGTTGATTCCGCGCCGCCCAGAAACAGATAGCCTCCGGGCCGGAGCAGGTCATGGATCTTGCCGAGGATGGTTTTCTTTGTGGGAATATCGAAGTAGATGAGCACGTTGCGCAGGAAGACGATGTCCATGGGCGGCATGGGCAGCCACTGCTCGACGAGGTTCATCTCGCGGAAGTCCACTCGTTTGCGCAGGTTTTCATCGAACTCCCAGTAGTCGCCGTGGCGCTTGAAATGTTTGATGAGCATGGCCGCGGGAAGGCCTCGGTTGACCTCGAACTGGCTGAAGCGGCCCAGCCTTGCCTGCGCGAGAACTTCCTTGGAGAGGTCCGTCGCAGTGAAGCTCATTCGCCAGTTGAGCATCTCCGGGAATTGGTTGGCGATGGTCATGAGCACACTAAAAGACTCCTGCCCAGTGGATGCCGCGCCGCACCAGAAATTGACGAGCTTGTCGCCCTTGTGCTTTTCCAACAGCTCAGGAAAGATGAACCTCCTGAGCGCTTCAAAGGGGTGCGCGTCCCGGAAAAACGAGGTTTCGTTGGTGGTCATCGCGTCCAGGACGCGTCGGTGCAGATGGCTTTTGGGGTCCTTGCGGAGGCTATCCATCAGCACATCGATGCTGGGAATATTCTCCTTCCGAGCCAACGTCAGCAGACGTGACTCAACCAGGTACTCCTTTCCGGGCTCAATGACGATGGCCGCGTGTTTGTGCACGTAGTGGCGAACGTAGTCAAAATCGGGGACGTTCATTCGTGGGCAGGGGTCTTTTGCAACGGTTCGCTTTTCAGCGGCACAAGTAGCGGGGTTTTTCTGAGACGCGGGGAGAGCCGCCGGAGAATCTCCGGCGCTAGCTCTTGCAGGGGGAGAGTTTTTTCGGGCAAGCCTGCGGTCGCTACGGCGCCGGGCATTCCCCATACGACACTGGTGGCTTCGTCCTGCGCCAGAATCACTCCACCAGCGGAGCAAATGGATTGGGACCCTCTCAGTCCGTCCTGGCCCATGCCGGTGAGTACCACGCCCAGGACCTTCGGTCCGTAGGCCGCAGCAACGGAGCGGAAGAGCACGTCGACCGCCGGGCGACAGGAGTTTTCCGGAGGCGCATCATTCAGCCGGATCCTGACGCCCTCCCGAGACGGCTCCACCGCCATGTGGCGGCCGCCGGGGGCAATCCACACGTCACCTGCCTTGAGGAGCTCCCCATCGGCCCCCTCCCTGATGCGGAGACTTGAGAGCGAGGCGAGCCGCTCCGCCAGCATTCGTGTGAACCCGGGCGGCATGTGTTGGACGATTACCACGGGCACGGGCAGGGTGTCCCCCAAGGCCGGGATCAGTGCCGCCAGAGCATTGGGGCCGCCCGTGGAAACGCCAATGGCCAGAATGCCTGATTCGCCCAAGCTGTGGACGGCTTGCAAACCGGAGGTGCCGGAGGTGCCGGAGGTGCCGGAGGTGCCGGAGGTGCCGGAGGTGCCGGAGGTGCCGGAGGTGCTTTTCTCGAGCGCGGAGGGCTGCCCGGAGACGGAGGCCTTCATTTGGTTCAGTAACCCCCTTTTCCGGAGAGCCTTGATTTTGGCGATCAAGAGCTCGCCCATGCTCTCGAACGTGGTCGAGTCGGAGGGATGGAAGTTCGGCTTGGTGACGTAGTCGTTCGCGCAGAGGGCGATCGCATCCAGAGTCTGAGGGGAGCCGGGCTCGGTGTAGGAACTCACCATGATCACGGGCAGCTTGGGATGCTTTTCGCGGATCCATTTCAGGGTCTCGATTCCTCCCATCTGCGGCATCTCGACATCGAGGGTCACGATGTCGGGGCAGACCTGTTCGAGGCGCGATAACGCGATTTTCCCATTCGCGGCCGTACAGACCACCTCGATCTCAGCATCTCTGTTGAGCAGCTGGGAAAGTGACTGCCGAATCAGGACGGAGTCATCCACAACCAGCACGCGAATTTTATCCATGAGAGCGTTGAGAGATTGCTGAGCAGGGAAGGGCAGGAGCCTCGATACGGCGGTGCCTAGGGGATTCCCAGAAGAGTCAGTTTTTCAATGAGGAGATCCTTCGTGAACGGTTTCATGAGATACTCGTCGGCGCCGGCCGCCATGGCTTTCTCCACCTGGGCCATCGACGATTCGGTGGTCACCATCATGATCCGCACGTCGTTGAGGAGGATGTTGGCCCGCACCGCGCACACCAGATCGTATCCGTTCATGACGGGCATGTTCCAGTCCACCAGCATGAGGTCCACGGATTCGCCGCGGTAAAGCAGGTTGACTGCCTCCTGGCCGTCGCCGGCCTCCAGGACGTCCATGCCGATCTCGCGCAGCGACTTCCCCAGCACCATGCGGACCGTCTTGGAGTCATCGACTACCAGCGCTCTCATGGTGCCTCCTTTCAGCGCGAGGGGTGCAGAGCCCCTGCGCCCGGAGATCTGGCTGCCGATTCGCGCAAGGACGCGCCGACGCATCTCGTCGCACAGCGGCCTCCGTCCATGGGTTTTTGAGTGTTTTTCTCATGCGTTGATTTCTGGTGCGGTGTCTTCCCCTTCCACGGGGTGTTGCCAAGGGGGAGTGCTCCCCCGGGGCGAGCCGGGCTCTTTTCCGGCGGGCTGCGAGCGGAGCGTAGTCGCGAGAGTGGCGCTCATGCAGGGAGGGTGTCGCGACGGTGTGAGTGCGTGGATGAACAGGGGTCATTCAATAATGGTTGCCCCATTTTTAGTTGCTGGCGGCGGCAACGGTGCGTTGGAGGTTGGCGGCCATGCGCGCGAGTTCAACAGAGGCCTTTTGAGTGTCGTTTGCGCCGAGCGTCGTGTTGGAGGCTGCGTTTGCAACACCCACGATGTTCTGAGCGATCTCGGTGCTGCCCCGGGCTGCCTCGGTCACGTTGCGGCTGATCTCATTGGTGGTTGCCGTCTGTTCCTCGACGGCGCTGGCAATGGTGTTCTGGTAGTCGCTGATCTTGTTGATTACGACGCTGATCTCCGAGATGGCGGCGATGGCGTGTTTGGTGTCCTCCTGAATCGCCTCGATTTTCTGGCTGATGTCTTCGGTGGCTTTGGCGGTTTCTTTGGCGAGTTCTTTCACCTCGTTGGCAACCACCGCGAATCCTTTTCCAGCCTCGCCGGCACGCGCCGCCTCAATCGTTGCGTTGAGTGCCAGCAGGTTGGTCTGCTGCGCGATGGAGGTGATGGTCTTAATCACCTTGCCGATCTCCGCGCTGCTGCCCCCGAGCTTGGCGATGGTGGCCGTGGTGCTGTCGGCCGCTTTTACCCCCACCGTGGCCACCTTCGCTGCATCCTGCGCGTTCTTGGCGATCTCCCGGATGCTCGCACTCATTTCCTCGGTGCCCGTCGCGACGGTCTGAACGTTCTTGCTGACCTCTTCCGCCGCAGCCGATGCGGAGGCGGCTTGGGCAGAGGTTTCGGCGGCGTTCCCGACCATCTGATCGCTGTTGGCGGTGAGTTCCTCGGATGCGGAACCAAGGGCTTGGGCGCTGTCGGAGACCTCCTTGAGCACTTCCACCAGAGCGAGTCGTTGACGAACCGCCTGGGTGATTTCTGTGGCGATCTTGATCACCTTGGTCACCCGCCCGGTTTCGTCGGTGACGGGGGAGTAGACCGCCTGCAGCCATACCTCGCGACCGCTCCGGGCGATCCGCCTGAATTCGCCGGACTTGCTCAGGCCGGCTTTGAGCTCGGGCCAGAACTGCTGGTATTCAGCGGAATGCACCGTCTCCTTGTTGCAAAAACTGCGGTGATGGATCCCGCGGAGCTGCGCGGCGTCATATTCCATCACGTCCAGGAAGTTCTTGTTCGCCTGGAGCACGTTGCCGTCCATGTCGAACTCAACGTAGGCGTAGGACGCGTCGATGGCGCGAAAGATGCCCCGCATGTTCTGCCGTTCCCGCTCCGACTCGGTGATGTCGTAACGGACCCCCAGATATTTCACGGGTTTCCCGTTATCACCGAGGATCGGCGCGATGACCGCGTCGACGTAATACGGGCTCCCGTCCTTTGCCCGGTTTTTGACGATCCCGCGGAAGATGTTGCCTCGGCCGATGGTGGACCACATCTCCTTGAAGACCTCCTTGGGCATGTCGGGATGCCGGGTCGTGTTGTGGGGTTTGCCGATGAGCTCTTCCCGGCTGTATTGAGAGACTTGGCAGAATTTTTCGTTGATGGAGAGGATATCGCCTTTGAGGTCGGCCTCGGAGACGATGCTCGTGAGGTTCATGATGTCCGTGCGAACCTTGAGCTCGGTTTTGGACGCGGTGATGTCTGTGGCGAGTGCGACCACCTTGTAAGGGACACCGTCAGGTCCAAGAACGGGAGTGTATGAGCCAACGATCCAAACCGATTTCCCGCCCTTGCCGATCCGGCGGTATTCGCCGGTGTGCGCGTCACCCCGCTTGAGTTTTTCCCAGAGCGCCCTGTATTGCGGACTGCGCGTCTCGGCTTCTTCACAGAAGGTTTGGTGATGCGCTCCCGCGACGTCGTCGGCCGTCATGCCCATGAGCTTGAGGAAATTTGCGTTCGCCGAAAGCACGTTGCCTTCCATGTCGAACTCGATGACAGCCTGTGTGCGGTGGAACGCTTCAAGTTGCTCCCGCAGTGCGGCCACTTCCTGGCCGGGCTTTTTGGGCGCCTGAACCCGGAGCGCTTTTGCGCGGGGAGCGCGTGGAGAGGAGGGGGAGAGCGGGGTGACAGCGTGGTGGGTCTTACCGTTGCGGTGGTGGGTTCCGTTCAAATCGGCGGGTAAACGTTTTACAGTGGTCTTGCGGGTAGGCTTCATGGAGGGGCGTGTTCGGAGATTAGTTGAGGGATGCAGGGCGGTTAAATCCGTTGGGAAGGCTCACAGCCCTCTCGGTGTCGAGGATCAGCAACAGCCGGTCTGGGAGTTTGTAGACGCCGCGGATGAGGTCGCGGCCGACGCCTGTGAGGGTCTCAGGAACGGCCTCGTATCCGTCCTTTTCCACCTCGAGCACGTCACCGATCTCATCCACCAGCAGGCTCACTGCGCCGTCATCCGTGCGAATGACGACGTTCATGGGGAGCCGGTCTCCGGGGCGATCGGGAAACTCGAAGCGCCGTCGCAGGTCGATGGCGGTGATGATCTGACCTCGCAGGTTGATGAGGCCGCGGATCATTGGAGGTGCAATGGGCACCCGGGTCATTTGCTGGTAGCGGATGACCTCTTGAACTTTCAACACCTCCACCCCGAAAAACAGGTTGTTGAGGAGGAACGTGGCGAATTGGCGGCTTTCAGTCACAAGATCTAGTTTCGGGGATTAGGCGGCGATGGAGGGTGAGAGCTTTGCAGGGTAGAAACTCGGGTCGGCGGCACGGATCACAGCCTGCACGTCGAGGAGATCCGTTACGGCTCCTTGGATGACGACCGAGCCGAGGATCCCGTTTCCGAAAGAGTGCCTTTTTACCGTGATGGTCTCGCTGACGATGTCGTTGATGCGGCCGACAACGAGTCCGATGCTGCGGCCCTGCTCGGTATAGACCACCACCGGCAGCGGATCTTGTATGGCGGCCTCAGGGGCACCGTTGTTGGGAAGATAATCGGAGACGTGGACCAGGGGGAGAATCTGGCCGCGGTAGCGCACCACTTGCTGGCCTCCGGAGTGTTCGATGGAGGAGAGCGGGAATTCCTCGAGCCGCGCCACCATGGACAGGGGAATGGCCATGCGGCTGCCCTCCGACACCGAGAACAGAAGCAAGGTCTGGCGGTTGTCCCGGACTTTCTTGGGCTGACTCGTGTTCTCCAAGAGGCTGCTCCGTTCCCGCAGTTCGGTCACCACACTGGCACCCTGGGCGAGCCCGATGACGTCGAGAATCAGCGCAACCCGCCCGTCCCCCATGATGGTGGCACCTGCAAAACAGGCGACTCCTTTGAGTTGCTTGCCCAAGGGTTTGACGACGATTTCCTCGGTATCGTTGATCTCGTCGACGACCAGTCCAAAGGGGTGTCCGTCCGCCTGGAGAACAACAATGCTGACAATTTCGCCGTCGAACGGGCTTTTGCCGGGTCCTTGCTCGCCCGTGAGCTTGAGTTCGCGATTGAGGCAGACCAGCGGAAGGAGCTGGCCGCGGAGTCTGTAAACCGGGGTGCCGTGGATGCACTCGATCAGGTTCTTGGAGTTGCCGCTTTCGAGTCGGACTAGCTCCAAGAGACTCACCTGGGGGATCGCGAAGCGGTCGCCGCCGCTGGTGACAATCAGCGCCGGAATGATGGCAAGGGTGAGCGGGATCTTTATCTTGAGCGTTGCGCCTTGCCCTAGCTGGCTTTGCAGGTCGACGGTTCCGCCGATTTTTTCGATGTTGGTCTTTACCACATCCATTCCCACGCCGCGCCCGGAGACGTTGGTGATCGTCTCAGCGGTGGAGAACCCCGGCATGAAGATGATGTGGAGCGCCTCGTGGTCGCTCATTCGGGCGGCTTGTTCGTTGGTGATGAGTCCACGCAGCACGGCTTTCTGTTTCACGCGTTCCACGTCCACGCCCCCGCCGTCGTCGCTGATCTCGATGTTGACCTGGCCGCCCTCGTGGTAGGCCCGCATCTTGAGGCAGCCCTCGGTTGGTTTCCCCCGTTGCTCGCGGATCTCGGGACTTTCGATGCCGTGATCCACTGAATTGCGGACGATATGGGTGAGCGGGTCCTTGATGGCCTCAATGATCGTTTTGTCGAGCTCCGTCTCCTGGCCTTCCATCTCGAGCCGGACCTCTTTGCCGCAGGACGCCGAGAGATCTCTGACCACCCGGGGCAGCTTGCCCCAGATGTTGCCGATGGGTTGCATCCGCGTCTTCATCACGCTGCCCTGGAGCTCCGTTGTGATGAGGTTGAGCCGCTGCGAGGTGGCGGTGAAGGCGCTGTCGGTGCTCTGGCTGGTGAACTGGAGGACCTGGTTCCGCGCAAGGACCAGTTCGCCAACCAGGTTCATGAGCTTGTCGAGAAGACCCACGTCCACCCGGATCGAGCTCTCGGATGCAGAATGGTTTCGCGCTTCCGAGGGCTCCGCAGCCGACGCCGGATTCTTGGCTGGCTCTGGGACGCTTTTCGCGCGCTCGGTCGGCGCTGGGGCGGCGGTTGGCAGAGGCGCGGTTCCCGAGGGGCTTTCGGTCGTTTTGCGTTGCTCCGCAACCTGCTCCGGCGAGCCGGCGGGGGCTCTGTCCTCGGCGGCTGCTTTGCTCTGTGGCGATACGGCCGAATGCTCTTCGGTGCGGCTTTTTGTGCCGGGCCCTTTGCCTGCAAGTGGCGTGTCGTTGAGCCGAACCAGCGTGGCTATCAAATCGCTGTTGTCGCGGTCCGCAATCTGTCCAGTTGCCTCCACGTCGCTGAGCATCCCCCGGACGGCGTCCACCGTCGCCAGCAGCGCGCTGGCGATCTCCGGGTTGATCACCAGCTGGCCGTCGCGCATTTTGCTCAGCAGGTTTTCTCCGACGTGAGCCACCGCCTCAAGCTGCGTGAGCCCTAGAAAGCCGCTGGAGCCCTTCAGCGTGTGGATCGTCCGAAAGACACTGGCCAATGTGTCCTTGTCGTGCGGCTCCTTTTCAAGGGTCACCAAATCACGATCCAAGCGATCCAGGTTTTCGTAGCTTTCAATAAGAAACTCTTTGAGAATTTCATCCATAGGACGGGCGGGTAACGGGGGGGACGCGGAGGACCCTTGGGCGGGGCGGCCGAGAGGGCGGGTTGAAGTCAGTTCCAGGGGCGGGGCCGAACGCAGATTCCTCGCGTTGCCTCCACTGCTGAAGGGCGTGGAGCGGTCGCGCGGAAGGTTTGTTCTGTGGGCGGCTTCCTCATGTGTTTCTCTCTACTTGAGAAAGCAGGGGCCTTGCCATGGTGCCGTGAAACATGGATTTAGTTTGGGACTCCGGGAGCGGGGCGTGGAACATCGGAGAAAAACTAGAAGAGCTCGAAGCCATCGAGTTCGTCGTCGGCGCTGCCATTCTCGTTGAGCACTGCGCCGTGAGCTTTGCGTTCGCGTGCCATGGTATAGAGGTTCGCCAAGTCTGCGAATTGAGTGGCGAGGCTCGAGAGGTCGCCCTCGAGTGAGCGGTTGACCTCCTCGGTGGTCACTTCGGTGAGAAAGTCTTCAACGTGCTGCACGATGTATTCGACGCCCTTCTGGACGTTCTCGTGAAAGTCCATCTCCACGAGAAGGAGTTTGATCTGAACGAGGATCGCTTGGGTTTCACTCACGATTGCGGTGAAGATCTTGAGAACTTCGCCGTGGTCGGTGTCCATTTGCTGGACTCGCATCGGGATGCGCCGCAGCAGGGTGATGACCCGCATGATGCGGGGGGTGGAGTGGTCGGAATACCCGAGGCTGATCTCCTGTAGTTTATCGGTGATGACGTTGAGAAGCCGGGTTTGGCCTGCGCCTTCACGCTGAATGCGTTCCATCAGCCGCCCGATCGTCGCGGTGAGGGTTTCGACGCTCCGGCTGCCCTTGCAGTCGAGTGTGGTGCGCAGCTTTTCAAGGCGGTCCGCCGTGAGAATGAGCATGTCAAACGCGCGTTTGGTTTGGAAGATCGTGTTCTCGATCTTTGAGAAGTTGCGCAGCAGCTCGAGCGAAAAGTTGTCGTCGAAGATGCTCAGCCTGAACAATGCCCCGAGATGATAGGAGAGGTCCGCAATGTTCTCCTTGAATGCCATGGCGTGATCGCGGCCTTCGACTGTCGTCGCCTTGCGCTCACCGGCGAGGGTGGTGATTTTCCCCAGAAGTTCGCAGAGCGATTTAACCGCCCCGGAGAGGTCGCCGCTCAAGTCTGTGAGCTGCTCCATCGCGATGCGGCTGGCGATCACTGTCCAGCGCTTGTCTTCAAAAGTAAGTTCCTCCAGGGTGAGCCGCTCGTCGATGCGGTTGGTGGTGGAGATGACGTGTTCGAGTCGCTGAGAGGTGATGTCGTCATACTGGACCGCCTGAACCATCTCAAAAATGACGCCGTTGACTTGCGTGGTTTGGCCTTCGAGACAGCCGCAACTCGTGTTCATGGATTTAATCCGCTGCGCCATCTGCTGCATGAGTGTGTCGGAGCGCGACTTGAGATTTCCGAAGTGATGTTTGGAGGTTTCCAAGTCAGCGCCCAGCCTACGAGCGGAACTGCCCAGCAGGCTGTCGACCTCCTGGGAGGAGAGAATGATTTCTCTCATGAGTGTCCGCACTTGGTTCATGAGGCTGTCGACAATCGATCCAAGTGTCTGGCGCTCGAGTTCGCTGCTGATCTGTCCCTTGATCTGGTCCGCAATGGCCGGTAAAAGCGCTTCCTGCTCCACTTCAAGCGCCCACGCCTCAATTTCCTTGAGCTTGCACTGGAGGCCGGACTGCTCAGAGATGAGAATCTCGATGCCCTCCAGCACCGCCTTGGTCTCCGTCTCGATTTTCGAATAGTCTTCGTGGAGCTGCTTGAGCCCCAAGTTGTTGTCGTCCGGAGAAAGCCTTTCGATGACCGAGAAAGCTTGGGTGGGGGCCGATGCGAAGCCGACAGAAAATTTCCCGATGTGATCCGTGACGCGTGAAAACCCCTGCCTGCTGACGGAGGGAATTTTCTCAATGAGCGACTTGAGCTTGTGAAATTTCGTAAGGGAATGAACCCCCGGGTTTGTGTTTTTCATGATTCTAGGTGGTGTTGGATCAAGGCTGTGATGGTGGATGGAAAGGATGGTTCTTTGGAGTGGCTCACGAGTGCGCGCATCAGCGTGGATTCTCGCTGAGCGGATTTGCGAGAGGGTCGCCCCGGATGGCGTCCATCTCCCCGGGAAACAGAAGAGGCCTTCTTGTTGGCGGTGGGGGAGCGGATGTGGCTTGCAATGGGAGGTGAGGATTTCGCTCCGACCAAGGTTTTTGTTCCCTGCGTGGCGATTCCCCCGGTTTAGCAGCTCATGTGCCCGCTGCGTTGATTCCGGACGCGAAGCTGGATGGATCGTGAGACGCGAATGCCTGCCAAGGCTGATTTTTGCAAGCCTGAGCGGGTCTTTGCGCTCGCAGCATTTTTGCATCGTGCTCTCCTGCGTGAGTCAGAACATTTGCGAGTCTCGTTAAGGAGAGTGCGGAATGAATCGGGCCATGTGCGTAGCCTGAAATGGTTCCCGGGAACGGTTGCCAGAGCCGCTTAGCCTCTCGCCTTGGGGACTTTCCATGGGTTTTCTCAAAATTGCGGGTCCCGGTGCCAGATGTGTTGGTCGCTTGGAAGGCAGGCGGCCCCCAGCAATTGCGCGTGGTGCATCTTGCAGGTAAGACATGAAATGGCCGTGGTTCTGCGGGAGGGCCCAATAAATGAAGGGCTAGGTGCGGTGCGTGATGCGCGCTCGTGCACATTTTGGAGGCGACCGCGTCAAGCTTGAGACTTAGGAGCGCGTGTGGCGTCTGTCATGAGGACCCGATCTGCCGCTATTTGGGGAGGGGCTTCTGAGCGGCGGGCCGCGGTCTCTTGCGCCCCATGCTGCGTGGGTGTGCGGTGAGCGAGGGGCCGCAGGCCGGTGACTTGCGGATGTGGAGGCATTCGCTGCGGATCTCCTCTGGGCGTTGCGGTGGACGTGCGAACGCGTGGAGGCGCGGGTGGTTTTGTTGATTGGACGGACGCGTTGGCGTCAGGAATGAGAAAGGCATAACCCGCGCGCTGGGAGCTGGCTCTTTGAGGAATGCTCAAAGCGTTGGGAGAGGTGGTACAGCTGGAGGGCCATGTTCCGAGATGGTTGGCGCGAGAGGTGTTCACGCGTCTCCCCCTGGATCTGCGGGTGAGTGGAGTGTTCTGTGCGAGAGAGGCTCCATTTTTTGCCGGCAGACGCGCAGCGTGGGCATGGCGTTTGCTAGTTGGACCGAACAAGCAGTTTACCCTCTCCCTTGACCTTGGAAACACGCACTACAGCTCATGCGCTCCGGTTCGCACCTGGCGATCTCTCCTGGGTGGTCAGGGCCGGGCTCGGAACACGACTCACGGGCTTGCGGAGTGTTTTTGAGGGGCGGCGCCGTTTCACGGCTGAGGGGCAAGGAGGTCTTTGCTTATGAAAATCGGCTATTGGTTCTCGGGTGGTGACCGCCTCTCGCGTTTGTTCGGGAGATGGCGCGGGGCGTCGTCTGGAGCAAACGCTCAGGGCGACTCTGTTCATGCCGGGAGTTTCGGCGGATCGCTCGTCGAGGAGGCGTTTTCTGCTTTGAGAATTTCATCGGGGTCTGCAGACGCATGGAAGATCACGGCGAGGGTCCTCTCCGAATTGAGTGCCGAACTTGTGGAGCAGAATGTCCGCACCGAACCCGATTTCGTGAGCCTGGGCAAGGATCTGCGCAATCTCTACAGCAACGCCTCTCAGCTCTCGAAGATGGTGAGCGAAGGCGTCTCGGAAGTGCGCTCTTCGTTGGATGTCAGTAAGATCGCCGGTCAAGATGGCATTGCGGGCCGTTCCCTCACGGATCTCCTGTTCGGACTGGAGGAGACTTCCGATGGCTTGCAAACTCTGCGGCAGGTGACCCGGGAGCTCGGGAGGCTCGGGGGCAGGGTTCGTGACATCGACCGGATCGCTGTTTTCCTCAAGTCCTCGGTCTTCAACTTCGCCATCGAGAGCGCGCGTTCGCCCCAGTGCCAAGCCGCGTTCGGGTCCTTCGCCGAAGAGATGCGGCAGCTTGGCGACAAGATCGCCGGTCTGGCCGAAAAGATTGGCGCGCAGACCCGGTCGACCCACCGCACGCAGAACGAGGTCGTGGAAGTCATCTCGTCGAACCTCCAGCAGCTGCATGAGTTGGCTAAAAAGGTGGAGTCCGCTTCGCATTCGACCTCGAGCGAAGTGGAAGAGTTGCTTCATTCCTCCTTCGCTTCCCTGCAAGAGGCGGAGCGCAATTCCCAGCAGATCGCCCGCTTTGCAAACGACGCAGTGTTTCAGCTGCAGTTTGGCGACATTGTGAGACAGAAATGTGAGCACATCCTGGAGGCTCTCCAGACAGCCCAGGACGTGCTGGGCAAAGTGCGCTCCAAGGAACAGCTTCAGGACGCCGCGGCCAAGGTGGATCTTACGCTCGCAATCCAGGCGGGGCAGCTGGACTTGATCCGCAAAGAGATCGAGAGCGCCCGCCGCAAGCTTGGAGAATGTTTTTCTGGAATCGGCCGGGAGACAATGCAGCTCAACCGGGTGATTCAAGCGCTGCAGGGGCCTTCTACCGCGCAGGAAAACGCGTCCGGCCCATTTGATGCGCTCAAGGCGGATCTCCTCCGCCTTGCGGAACTGCAGGAGCGCGGGATGAGTTCCCGCAACCAGGCGCGGGAGACTTCCCGGCACGCCTCGGAGTTGGTGAAGCAGCTCTCCAGCAATCTCGAGCAGGTCAAACTCATTAACCGGGAGATTCATCTCCAAGCCCTCAATGCCATTATCAAGACGGCATCGCTGGGGGATCAGGGGGTGACCCTCGAGGTGCTCTCCATGCAGGTGGACCGGCTTTTTCGCGAGTCGAATCAAGGGGTCACGGAGATCATGGATATTCTTCAGAGCATTGTGGCCTGTGCCGACGCAGGAAAGATTGACGTGGAGGGCGAGTTCTCGCAGGAGAGCGGGCTCAGGGACAGTCTTCTGATCGGCTTGGACAACGTCGAGCGTGCCTTCCAGAATCTGGGCACCACGTCGCTCTCTGCTTCCGCGCTTGTCCAAAAACAGCAGGCTTCTTTGGAGAAAAGTCAGGCCGGCCTCGTTTTTCTTGAGGGGCTGGCGCGGAAAATTTCTCGTTATGAGCGCGAGCTATCGCGGCTCCGATCGATCTTGGCGCGCTCGAAGTCGCATTCGTCTGCTGGCCAGCCCGAGGATTTCTCGGCCCGGTACACGATGGAGAGCGAGCGGCGAATCCATGCGCAAGTCCGCAATGGGGCTGCGGCGAATGGCGCGGGGAATCTGATCGGGGCGGGTACGCGCCCGAGTGCTTCCGGAGACTTCGGTGCGACGCGGACGATGCTCGAGGCTCAGCCGCAGAGGCCCCCTGCGAGGCCTGCGGCAGACGAGGAGGATCTCGGCGGGAATGTGGAACTCTTTTAAACAAACCTATGAATCTAGAAATTTCTCAAGATGACGCATCAGGCACAGTGAAGCTCTCGGGCTCACTCGATCTCTACGGAGCTGATCAATTGGGCGAAGCTTTGCGGTTGGAGGTTGGGCGAGGCGGCGACGTCCGACTCGACCTCGAGTCGGTGGCGGCCTGCGACGTCGCGGGCACCCAGCTTCTCCTCGCCGCAGCAAAAACTCTCACCGCCCAAGGCAACCGGCTTCATATCGAGAAAACCTCTCCAGGTTTCCTTGAGTCGCTCAAACAGCTTGGCCTGCCTGCCGACGTCTTCCGGGAATAAACGCCAACAAACAACGCCAACAGCCGGACACCACTCTCCGAACTTCCACCAAACCACCACCAATTCTTATCACACAGCCATGGGTAAACTCATAATGACAGCCGACGATTCAGCCAGCATGCGGGAAATGATTAGCTTCACCCTGAAAAACGGGGGCTATGACGTCATCGAAGCCGAGGACGGCAGGGATGCGCTCTCTAAGATCTCCGGCACGGAAGCGCACATGCTTATCACAGACCTGAACATGCCAAACATGGATGGGATCGAGCTGATCCGAAAGGTTCGCGCCCTGCCTCAATACAAATACATCCCAATCATCATGCTGACCACCGAGTCGCAGGATGAAAAGAAAATGGCCGGGAAGGCGGCCGGAGCCAGCGGATGGATTGTGAAGCCCTTCAGGAGCGAACAGTTGCTGACCATTGCAAAGAAGTTTCTCAACTGAAGCGCGGTGCGCGCCTCCGAAACCGTGCCGACTTCCAGGCATGGCGCGGTATTAGCCACGGTCGCCCCTTGCGGGACGGCCCGCAGCCTCGGGCGGAATCCACGGTGCAGAGAGTTGGCACCGGGTAATACTCCTGAGGGGAGTTGGCGATGGCGCAGGCGCGCCCAGAGCAAAAAGCGATCGACGACGAGCAGAACACATTTCAATGAGCACACCCAACCCATCCATCACCTTTCTTCATGAGGCCGAGGATCTCCTTGTTCAGATCGAGGAGATTATCTTGGAGATCCATTCCCAGGACGCTCCCGCAGAGCCCGTTAACCAGCTCTTTCGAGCCTTCCACACGATCAAGGGCTCCGGCGCAATGTTCGGTTTCGACGCGGTCGCGGAATTTACTCACCACGTTGAGAGCGTTCTCGACAAGGTTCGGGAGGGCGAATTCCCGTTTAGTGATGAGCTCAGCGACCTAGTTCTCGCATCCAAGGACCAGATCAAGAAACTCCTAGAGGTCTCGCAGGGAGGCGACCCGGTGGAGCCCGGGTCCAGTGAACGCATCATCGCGGCTCTGGGGGAGTTCTCTAAATCCGGAAAGGCCGTGCCGGCACCTGCGGTTGTTTCCACAGCGAGCAGGGGACCCGCACAGGCACCGGGCCGCCAGCAGTTCACCATCCGCTTTAAGCCCAATCCCGAGATGATGGCATTCGGCACAAACCCCGTCTCGTTGCTCAACGAGCTCAGGGCCCTGGGCGAATGCACGGTGTGTGGCGATTACCAGAACGTCCCATTGCTGGCCGATATTGTTCGGGATCGCTGCTATTTTTCGTGGGAGATTGTCTTGTTTACGGCGGCCGGGATCAACGCGATCCGCGACGTTTTCATCTTTGCCGAAGACGGCAGTCAGATCGACATCGAGGCGGTGGGCGCGCCCGAGCCCGCTCCGGCCGATTCTCCTGCAAACAAAGCTGCGGAATCCAAGGGGGCCGAAAAGCATGCAGCGCATCCGGCCGCGGAGCTCGGAGCCAAAGAATCTTCTGCGTCTAAAAAACCGAGTTCCAACAATTCTCTGGTACGCGTCCCATCGGAAAAGCTGGACCGCCTGGTGACGTTGGTCGGTGAATTGGTGATGAATCAGTCCCGGCTTTCGCAGGTCGCGGCACGCGTCGACCTCGCCGAAGTCACCGCGCCTGTCGAGGAGATCGAGCGACTGGTTTCTGAGTTGCGCGACAACGTTCTGGGTATCCGAATGACGCCGATCGGGCTGGCATTCAATCGTCTCAAACGGCTCGTTCACGATCTCTCCGGCGAACTCGGCAAACAGATCGACCTGATCACCGAGGGCGCTGAAACCGAGCTGGATAAGACCGTGCTCGACCAAATCGGCGACCCGCTGGTGCACCTGATCCGTAACAGCGTGGACCATGGCATCGAATCCGCCGACGATCGCGAATTGCACGG
This sequence comes from Verrucomicrobiia bacterium, assembly GCA_040374425.1. Taxonomy (GTDB): domain Bacteria; phylum Verrucomicrobiota; class Verrucomicrobiia; order Chthoniobacterales; family Chthoniobacteraceae; genus CAIURC01. The sequence goes on from JBEIUI010000034.1 coordinate 24,646, forward strand.
CAAGCCGCGCCGGGGAAAAATCCGTCTGGCGGCAGCCCATGTCGGGTCGCACGTGGTCATTACCATCCAGGACGACGGACGCGGGCTGGACCCTGAGAAGATCCGCGCCAAGGCGATCTCCAAGAACCTCATTCCGGCGGACGCGCAGCTCACGGAGAAGGAGATCTTCAACCTCATTTTCCTTCCGGGCTTTTCCACAGCGGCGCAGGTGACGAGCGTCTCCGGCCGCGGGGTGGGAATGGACGTCGTTAAGCGGCAGATCGATAGCCTGCGAGGCACGGTCTCACTTGCAAGCCAGTTGGGTGGCGGCACAACCACGACCCTGACCCTGCCTTTGACCCTAGCCATCATCGACGGCCTTCTGGTGGAGATCGGCTCGGACCAATTTATCGTCCCTATGGCGCTGGTCACCGAAAACGTAGAGTTGCACAAGGCGGACCGGGCCAGGAACAACAGCAGGAACGCTGTTGCCGTCCGCGGCGACCTGATTCCCTACGTGCGGCTTCGGAATCTGTTTCAAGTTGCAGAGGGCGAGCCCGACATTGAGAAGATCGTCATTGCGCAGCAGGGCGAGGAGCGCGTGGGGCTCGTGGTGGACCGGGTGCTTGGAAGCCATCAGACCGTGATCCAATCGATTGGCCGGTTCTACCGGGATTTGGAAATCGTTTCAGGTGCGACCATCATGGGGGACGGCCGTGTGGCGTTGATCCTCGATGTGGCCGGCTTGGTGCATTCGGTGAGACACGGTGTGGCACATGGCATGCGCGCTGCTAACCATGGTTCGCTGGAGGAGACAGCCAAGCGTTGAGTGCAGGAAGAGCCCTCCTCAAAGGCGTCGGAAACGTCTCTTAACAGCCATTTTAATTCCTCCTCTATGAACTCCTTAGTTGCCACCCAATACATCACATTCAAGGTCGGTGATGAACTCTTCGCCATCGATGTCATCAGCGTGCGCGAGGTTCTGGAACTCTCGCTCATCACCCGCATCCCCGACGCGCCGGCGCACCTTCGCGGCATGGTCAATGTGCGGGGAGAGGCGATTCCGGTTGTCGACCTAAGAGCCAAGTTCGGACTGCCTGTGATTCCGGATAGCGTCCACACGAGGATCGTAGTCCTCGAGATCGAGGTGGGCGGGCAACAGAGCGTTTTGGGTGGCATCGCGGATTCGGTGCATGAAGTGATTGAATTCGACGCCGACATGATCAGCCCGCCTCCCAGGTTTGCGAGCCGCTTGAAGGGAGACCTCATCAAGGGGGTAGCTCGGCGGGCCGAAGAACTCATCATCATCCTGAACACAGCTGCGGTTTTCTCGGGAGACGACATGGATCAGATGGCTGTGGCGGTGTCACAGACGGGCTCCCCGAGCGGAGCGGAGGCAGGGCAGCAGTAAACGAGGCGCAGCCACTCCCTGAGGAGATATTATGATCCAAGTCGACAACGCCACCAGCCAGTCGCTGGCACTTTCGGAGAGAAGTTTCACGAAGTTCGCGCAGTTCATCACCAGCGAGCTGGGCATCAAGATGCCCGCGGGGAAAATGTCCATGCTCCAAAGCCGCCTGTTGCGGCGGCTCAAACATTTGGGGATCGCCTCTCTCGAGGAATACCAGGAGTACCTGTTCACCTCACCTTGTGCCGAACAGGAGCGGGTTCACTTCATCGATGCGGTCACGACGAACAAGACGGATTTCTTCAGGGAGTCGGAGCACTTCACCTATCTGATGCGGCATGCCCTGCCCGAGCTGGATCCCGACATCCGCAATGGCAGGGGGGAGCCGCGGCGCTGGCCTTTCAAGCTCTGGTGCGCGGGGTGTTCCACCGGCGAGGAGCCCTACACCCAGGCGATGGTGCTCAGCGAGTTCGGCGAGGTGCGTCGGGGGTTCGAGTTCAAGATCCTCGCGACCGACGTCTCCACGCGGGTCCTCGAGCACGCGGAGTTGGGAATCTACGATGAGGACCGGGTCGCCGTCGTTCCGGACTCGTATCGGAAAAAATATTTGCTCAAAAGCAAGAGCACGGACCACGGCCAGGTGCGGATCACTCCGGAGCTGCGGAGCAAGGTGTATTTCAACCGGCTCAACTTCATGGACGCGGACTACAAAGTGCGGGACATGTTCGACGTGGTGTTCCACCGCAACGTGCTCATCTATTTCGACAAGCCCACGCAGGAGGCGGTCATCAACAAGCTTTGCAAGAACCTGAAGCCCGGGGGCTATCTCTTCGTGGGGCACTCGGAGTCGCTTTCGGGGTTAAAAGTGCCGCTGGTTTCGGTGAGCACGGCGGTGTTTCGCAAGGTGAAGTGAACCAAGGCCCCACGGCGTGCAAAGGGTCTTCCTCAAGCCGGGCGGGTTGATCGTAACAACAGACGAGGTTGAGGTGGTCACGGTTTTGGGATCCTGCGTGAGTGTCACCCTCCACGCCCCGCGTGCGGGACTCGCCGGAATGTGCCACGGGATTCTTCCCCGGCCGCGGCCTGGAACTCGTTTTGTCGCCAGCCAGGAGGAGCGGTTCCAGTTTCTCTCCGAGGCGTTGCCACATCTCCTGCTGGTGTTTCGGATGCGCAAACTCGGGAAGGAGGAGGTCCAGGTGAAGATGTTCGGCGGCGCGAACATCATCGGACAGACTGCTGACGCGGTCGCGATGGAGCGGCTGGCGAGGGAAGGCGTGGGCGCGATGAACGTCAACTTCACCAAGGCCTATCTCGAACACGAGGGGGTGCCCATCAAGGCCTGCGATGTCGGCGGAGGCAGGGGACGAAAAATATTTTTCAACACCGGCAGCGGCGAGGTGCTGCACCGGTTTCTCAAATGAACTTATGGAAACAAAAAAAATCCGCGTATTGATCGTAGACGACTCCGCCTCTGTGCGGCAGACGCTCAAAGCCGTGCTGGAGACCGACGATGAAATCGAGGTCATCGCCACGGCGTCCGACCCCTACTCGGCGGTCGAGCAGATGAAGCAGCACACGCCGGACGTCATCACTCTCGACATTGAGATGCCGAGGATGGACGGGATCACGTTCCTGAAAAAAATCATGAACCAGCATCCCATCCCGGTCGTGATCTGCTCCAGCCTGACCGAGTCCGGTTCGGAGACGGCGCTTGCGGCACTGGAGAGCGGCGCCGTGGAGATCATCACCAAGCCCAAGGTGGGCACGAAACAGTTCATCCAAGATTCCACGGTGAGAATCTGCGACGCCGTCAAGTCGGCCGCTTATTCCCGAGTCGGAAAACGGCCCGCGCTCGCCGTGGCCGCGCCGCCGGTGCGTCCAAAGCTCACTGCCGACGCGGTGATAGAGCGGGGCAATTCCGAGGCGATGATCATGACCACGGAGAAAATCGTGGCCG
>JBEIUI010000084.1:0-15838 GCA_040374425.1 Verrucomicrobiia bacterium
CGCTCCAAGAATCGTTTGTTTAACTCCAACTCAAAGATCTATAGGACAACTACGAATTTGTATCCTCGCGCTGGGGTCTACAGCCTTTCATAAGCGACTTCCGGTTGTTCATCTTCTAGGACACCAATCTCGGGGCTCGGATTTTTGGTAACTGGAACAACAACCGCACCCAATACAACCTCGCCTATTTTAATCAGCGCGAGAAAGACACCTATTCAGACCTCAACACGTTCAACTCCCGCAATCAGCAGGTGCTCATTGCCAACGTGTTCCAACAGGACACCCTCTGGAAGGGCTACACGGCACAGCTCAGTTTGCACGGCAACTTTGACAGCGGAAACACTCACTACGATAAGAACGGCTTTCTCGTCCGGCCCCAAATCCTCGGCACCGTTCCCCAGGAAGGCAATTTTCGGGGCAGCCGAGGCGGGATCCGCGAGCACGACGTCAATGCGGTTTATTTTGGCTGGGCGGGCGACGGGCATATTGGCCGGTTGAACCTCAGCCACGCGTTCTATCAGGTCCTTGGAGAGGACGAAGCCAACGCGCTTGCAGGGCGCCGGGTCAACGTCAACGCCCAAATGGCGGCGCTCGAGTTGAGCTACGACCGCGACTGGATCCGATTCAAAGTCTCCGGCTTTTACGCCAGCGGCGACGACGACCCGACGGACAGCACAGGCCGCGGTTTTGACACGATCCTCGACAGCCCGTCATTTATCGGCGGCCCCTTTAGCTGGTATGTGCATGAAAATCCGAACTTGGGGGGCACGGGAGTCAACCTCAAGCAACGCGACTCGTTGGTGCCCAACCTGCGCACCAGCAAAACCCAAGGCCAATCAAATTTCGTGAACCCGGGCGTCATGATCCTCGGGATCGGCTCCGACCTGGATGTCACCCCAAAGCTCAAAACATTCGTCAACCTCAACCACATCTGGCTCTCTCAAACCGAACCGGTGGAGCTCGCCCTGCACACGAACAAAGCCCGCAGCGATCTGGGCTGGGATACCAGCGTAGGCGTCAAATATCGCCCGCTACTGACCGACAACATCGTGCTCTCTGCCGGAGTCGGGTTCTTCTTCCCGGGAGGCGGCTATCGCGACATCTACCGGCGCAGCACGGAACGAGTCCCCGGATTCGGACCACAGGATCAGGAGGGCAAGGTGGACCGTGCCCTCTACAATGCCTTCATGACCGTGAGCTTGATCTATTAGGAGACGCCCGGATACGGCGTGCTCCAAGGTCAACCCACCGGCACCGCCAAAAAAATCCTGTCTGGCGCCGCATCGGATCCCGGGAACAGGCAGCGTTCGCCGAAATCCGCGAAATTCATGCCCTGGCGTTCAACAAAGTGCCCACCTGGTCTCCGGAGCCTTTCCTCAACCCACCGCTCCCAAACGACCCGGCTGGCTTTTTCTCCTGGTCGGCCTGCGGCTCTTCGGATGATGAATTTTCCTTCTCCTGAGCCGCGGTTTCAGTCGTGTCACCGGGCTCCTTGTCTCGTGAGCGGATGGAATGAACCTGCTGCTGGACCTGGGCAAAAACACTCCTGGCCTCCTCGAGATTGCCGGACTTGAGGGCTTTTCCGAGGGCTTCAAAGTCCTTCGCGACGGAACTCTCTTCCTCAGGAGTGAGGCGGGTGCGAGCCAGTTGACTCATAAATTTGCGATCCTCCTTGAGCGCTGTGAAGAGTTTCTGAGCCGCCGCCAGATCACCCAGTTGCAGCGCGGAATCCAGCGTGCGCAGATCTTGGCGTCGCTGACGTCCCAACATCTGCCCGCTGAGGGCGTTGGAATCGGTCACCGAAGAAATGGAGGAAAGGTTCATATGAGAAGCCGGGTGGAATGCTCTTAAAACACCTGTGCCCCGACATCCAAAACAGCAGAATTCATACACAAAAACAGAGGAACCGCCACCGCCCTTTTCCTGGCCAAACCGCGCCATCTTGATTGCCACCCCGTTCACTCCTCGTGCAGTCTTCCCCGCATTGTTCCCCTTTCAACCTATGCGCTGGCTACCCGCTCTCCTACTGCTTCCCGTACTTTCTCTCCCCGCAGCCCCTGGCCCGACCCTCCAAAGCAAATTCGAGCGCCTTGAACCGGCATTTGATCAACTCCTGGCCAAGGACGCCAGGGTCGAGAAAATTGCCGAGGGCTTTAGCTGGTCTGAAGGCCCTCTTTGGTTCCACGGCACCATGCTTTTTTCCGATGTCCCTGAAAATGTCATCCACCGCTGGACGCCGGGTGAATCGGCTCCCCGAGTTTTTCTCAAACCGAGCGGAATGCTCTCTCCGCGGGAGGGCGTGCGGGAACAGGGCTCCAACGGATTGGCGCTCGACGCGCAAGGGCGACTTTTGATCTGCCAGCACGGAGAGCGGCGGATTGCGCGGCTCGAGCCCGATGGAAAACAAACGCCTCTTGCCGAGCGTTTTGAGGGGAAACGTTTCAATAGCCCAAACGACCTCGTGGTGGCAAAAAATGGCGATATCTACTTCACGGATCCGCCCTACGGACTCAAAGAGCCCGGCTTGAAAGAACTCCCACAGAACGGCGTTTACCGCCTCACCCCGGACGGACAAGTGCGGCTTCTTACGGGGGCTCTCACTTTCCCCAATGGTATCGCCCTCGCGCCTGATGAAAAAACGCTCTACGTCGCCGTAAGCGATCCCAAAAACCCGGTCATCATGGCCTACGGAATCCTTCCAGAGGGCGACTTGTCGGAGGGACGGGTTTTGTTCGATACCCGCGCCCTGATTGCCCCCGAGCGCAAAGGCCTGCCGGACGGTCTGAAGATTGATGAGAAAGGCCACCTCTTCGCCACCGGCCCAGGCGGCGTGCTGGTGATCTCACCGGAGGGAAAACACTTGGGCAGCATCCTCACCGGCGAAGCCTGCGCCAATTGCGCCTGGGGCGATGACGGTTCAACGCTGTATATCACCGCCCACATGTTTTTCGCCCGAGTCAAAACCCTCACCCGGGGAACCGGATTTGGCGCTGAGGACAAACGCCCCTAAACGTTTTCCGGCCCAGGGAGCGTCGCCACAGCCCGCCCCCCAAAGAACCACAGCCGGAGCGAGCAGGGCCCCGGGGAAGGCGGACTCCTCGTCTTCCCTCCCGGAAATAATCCGGGACCCTACCCCCTCCGGCTGTGTTGCTGCACGGCCCCGCTGATGGGAACCCGCCCAGCTTAGTTCATCCCGCAAAGCCGCCACATCCCGGGCAGAATCGATCGGCGGCCGGTCGGCTGGAAGAGAGCGATTGTCACGTGGTTTTTCGCAGCCACTTCCCAACCGTTCTCCGAGGCAAACGAATGCACCCGCTGAAGTTTCTCAATCGCACTGATGGCCTCATCCGCCCACAACGCTGAGAGGCTTTCCTCATCGGCGATATGAAAACCGCGGCGTTTGATTCCGCCTTTCACCGTAGACGCGAAGGTTTTCAAAGCGTCCTCGTTGAGGCAGACAACCGGGGATTCAAAAGAGAGAACAGAAAGAGAGTTGGAATTCATCGGGCTCAGAGAGTTGCCGAAACCTCCGGGGAGCGAAACCGGACGCCCCGGTGGGGGATTCTCTGAGATGCACCCCAGACGCCGGGCTCCCGACATCCGAGCCCTCGGGGTTGACCCCGAGCCGGGAGCGGTTTTTTAGCGCTGATAGATCGGCAGGAAATGATTTTTCACCGCAAGACTGAGAATCGCCATGCAGGTCGCATACACTTTTCCCGCCTCACGGCCGTCGCCGCCGCCCTGCTCCCAGGAGCCGTCCTGCTGCTGGAGTGGCAGCAAGACCTCCGCCACGGTTTTCCGCGCATGCTCCGCGTATTTACCCCCCCTCTGATACATGCCCTGAGCGTAGTAATAGGACGTGTAAAAAAACCAGCGTTCCTCGGACCTTAATCCTTCCGAAAACAAACGCTCAGCTGCTGCCAAAGTTTCCGGTGCCTGATACTGGCCGCACACCTGCAGGGCAAGCAGCCCTTCCGCCGTTGTGGAGATTTCGATTCCCTTATTCTGGTATCCGAACCCGCCGGACTTGACCCCGCCTTCGAGCACGGGGCCTTCCTGGTAAAGCCGCTTGATGTAATCCACCACGTTTTCCAGCGACTCCTGGGCGACCTCCACACCCGCGTTTTTCGCCGCACGCAGCGCCATCACCTGCCACACGGTCACGGAAAGGTCCGAGGAAGCGTCCTCGGGGGTATAACGCCAACCGCCCCGATGATGCTCGATTTTTGCCACCCGCTGGGCCCGCTCAATCAGATTCACCGCTTTCCGGCATTGCTCCCGAATCCGCCGGTCCTGGTCGGCATCCGCCCCCATTCCAAGCATCTCCGCCAGCATCAGCGTGGTGATGCCGTGCCCATACATCCGCGAGTAATCTTTTTGCCCGAAATAACCGTCGGGTTGCTGAACATTCCGCGCCAGCACGGAATCCAATGCTCTTCGCATGGCCATCCCCTCGGGGGTAGGGTCCCCAGGCTGATGGCCCAAGGCGCCCAGTGCCAGAATCGAGAGGGACGTCACCGCCGTCTCATTGCGGTTGGGCAGGGAAATGCTGCCGGTCGCCAGATCCTGCTGTGAAACAAGAAACTGCGCAGCCCGCCGCAGGGCTGGTTCGGCCGCGAGGGCAGAGTTCTGCGCCACGCCTTGCCCGATTCCCGCGAAAAACAGCGCCACCGCAACCCACAGGCGGCAAAATTCCCTACCCGCCCGACCCGCACACTTTGCAAGGCGAGCAGCATCCGAACACTCGAATTCAACGGCCACAGCGCGGATTGTGCGATTCAGCGGGCTTGATGTCATCGCTTCGATTTTTCCGAAATCACACGGTAATACGTTTCAACCTGGGTGCGGTAATCCCCTGACACCTTTTCGTTCTGTCCCTGCAAAAGACCCTCTGCCACCTGTTTTGGCAGTTTTCCCAAGTCCCCCACGGTTGCGCCGGCAGCCTGAGGCAAAACCGCGTTGGAGCGCTCCGGCCGGCCTTCCACCGCGATCCCGCTGCTCACAGCCCCGGTTGCGTTGGGCGTCGCCCGAGCCGCAACTCCTTGCCGGGCTCGGGCCGTGCGCTGCGCGACCTTCGCTGACTCGACAGCCGCGGTTACCGCGGCTTGCGCCCGCGCCATGGCCTGCGAGTGGGGCTCTGAATCTGACGTATTCAGAGCCGGATGCGCGTTTTTCCCCACCCCATCGGCCTTTGCCGCTTCAGGGTTTTCCCCGCGTGTGGCGGCGTCCAAGCTATCGAGAGCCCTGGCCATCCACACCTGTTCCTGCAGGGAGAGCGCCGACTCGACGGTTTGTTTTGGAAGCGCGGCCACACCCGCTCGCGGCTCCGGCAGGAAGGCTGGATTGGGCAATAGCGCCTCCCCGCGGGCCTGCCCTACTTTCGAGACCGCATCTGAGAACGCCCTCATTGCGGTATTCGCCGCCAGCGCGGCATCGCTCCTCTGGTGCCCGGCGGCGAGGGCCCCGCGCACCCTGGAAACCTCGCGCTCCGACACCGCCCCGATTTCGCCACCCAGATCCCGCAACTGGCGTCCCATGAGCGGATTCTCAAGGCGCAACTCGTGACGTCCGGCACGGCCCACAGCGGCTCCCGCGTCGCGCCCGGCCCGGGCAACTCCGGACTGCGCTTCCATGGCCGACACGAGCGCCGGGTTGGTTTCAGTGAACTCAGGCCGCAGCCCGTCAATTGGCTGTGTCCCCGGCCTACCCGGCTGGCGAGTCGGGACTACCGGCGGTTGGGGATTTGGCACCCTGACGGAACTCGGAGCGGCGCCCTCACTTTTTTCGAGGCTTTCGGCCACCGCCCCTTCCCGATCCCGAGCCTCGGCGAGTTTCTGCGTTGCACCGTTCAAAAGCCCCTCTGCAATGCGGCTTAATTCCCTCTGCATGGCTGGGTTTTCACCCAGCGCCTTTTCCAAATGCGCGAGCAGAACCTCGGGGGGTTTTCCGTGCAATTGCGCGAGTTGCTCCGCTCTGGCGTAACGGGAATTGAGCGCATCGCGGGTGCCTGCGCTTTTCTCCGTTTCCCGGAGTGACTCGCGACTCCGAGCCATTTTGTCGGCGTCGCGCAACGCGTCATCGGCATCGCGCAGCGCGTAATGCCTGGCGAGTTGTTCCAGCCGCCGGGCGAGTTCCCCTTGTTGGAGGGCCGCAACCTGCACTGCCCGTCTCAACCCGTCGACGTCTTTGGCCTCAGAAGCCTCCCTGAGGGCGGCTTCCGCCCGCACCGGAGGCTCCTGAAGCAAAGCCAGCGCGTCATCCGCGTCCCGCGCCCGCTCCCGACCCTCCGGAATCGAGAGATCCTGCTGGTTGGCTTCCACCCGGAGCAGTGCGCGCACTTGAGCGACCTGAGTTCCCAAGCCGACCTGTCTGGCGAGCGCCAACCCCGCGTCTGTGTTGAGCGCATCCCGGGAGCGCGACGCCGGGGACGCATGGAGTTCCGCGCTCTCTTTATTCAACGCCTCGGCTTTGCGGGCTAAATCCGCCAGGAACTCGGAGAGCGCGGGCGTCCGCCCGGCGAGTTCGCGTCGCACATCGGCAAGGGGTTTTCTCAAGAGCTCCAGCGCGCGACTGACCTCGGCGCTCAACGCCACGAGTCCCCTCCCCCCTCCCCAGGCCTTCGATGCGGCCCCCGTATCCCATGCCTCGCTCACACCGCGAAACACCTCCGACTGCGGAATGGCGCGAACGATTTGGAAAGCCTGCTCCACAGACCCAGCCTCCGACCCCCGCTTGAAGAGCGGCGCCTGCTCCAGGGGCCATTCCAAAAGCCGCGCCCGAGCCCATTGCCAGCGGAGAAGCCGAGCAACTGGTTTTTCCTGGGCGCGCTCCTGCCAGTGTTCCTCCGCAGCGAGCGCGTCGAGTTCGGAGCGTGCTTCAAAAAGATGGTGTGCGGCCTCCAGAAAAACAAAGTGCTGCGACAAAAAACCGAGCTCTTGGATTTTCTCCACACCATCGGATTCAACCCGCCCTAGCGTTTCGAGGCTGGAGGCTGCAGCGCGCAAATCTGCCACGAAAACCGGGTCACCCTCGTCGCGGAACTCCTCCGCGTCGCAGTGGGCGTTGAGCAGGGCAATCCCCCGGGTCCAACGCCGTTTGAGAAGCTCGGCCGGGGGCCCTTTGCTCCCGTGTTGGGCGTTCTTGAACTGTTCGATTGCCGCAGCGAACTCGGAAAAAACGGCCCCGCTTTCTTGGGCCTCCCGGCGCGACTGCTGGGCCGCGTCGAGGGCAAGCGCGACTGTGGCCCGTTGCCATGCAGGCAGTTTGCGGGCGATTCCCTCGAAGGACGCCTCCAGCCAAGCGAGCTCCTCGGTTGCCTTGGGAAAAGGCTCCTCTCCCTGGAGCAAATCCTCCAGCGCCGCGCGGGTATCGTCAATCTGATTGGCCGCCTCGTTCATCGCGCCGGAGAGGGCCGCGTCTTGGAGCGCGGCCACTGCGGTCAGTCCCTCCGCAACCCGCTGCGCCTCTGAAAGGAGCACCTGCTGCCGGGCCATCCAGGGCGTGCCCGCCACTGGGTCATTGCTCCGTTTCCGCGCGGAGGCCAGGAGCCGCGCCTGCTCCCGAGCAAGCCTCCTCACAGCCCCACCGAGCCGGTCCATTTCGCCAATACCCATGAGGCGCTCAAAAGTCTCCGAGAGCAGGGCCGTCCATTGCTTTGCCCGAGCAGCGGTTTCTCGCAGCTCCAATCCAGCGGCCGGTGCATCGCCCAAGGCCGGCATCAGCATCCACTCCAAGAGATCATGAGCCGGAGCCAAAGCATGGGTATTAACCCGCGCAAACAGCCGCGCTGCGCCTGTGGACACGGCACCGGGAAACCCCTCCTGAGGGCGCTCCTGGAGCCGCGCCAACTCTTCCCGAAGGGCCCCCCAGAGCGTCTCCAAATCTCCCAGCGTCTTGCGAGTGCGTTGAGCCTGGTCGCTGAGCAGCTCTCGGGAGACCCCGCCCACGCGAGCCAACGTCTCGCAGAGTGCGCCCGCCTCTTTCTGAAACACGCCGGTCTGTTCCCTCAACTCGCCAAGCAAACGCAGGAACTCCCGCTGGGAGTCCAGCTCCGGCAACAATCCTTCGCCCGAGCCACGCTCCGATACCGCCACACGCAAGGTGCGCGATTCGGACTGATTGCCCTTCAAATCCACCGCAACAAATTTGGTGGCCACCAGATCGCCGGGCTGAACCCCGTGCTCCCAGAGATCCCAAGACACTTGCAAGGCCGTTTTGAGACCGGGGTTCTCAACGAGGACGGATTCCTTCCAGGGCGCCTCGTTGATGCGGATCCATTGAGATACCTTGGCGAGCCCGAAATCGTCGCTCGCATCGCCCCGCAAATCGATCTGGGCATCCGGCCTCGCTAAGCGATCCGCGCGAGGCAACTCCAACTCCACCCGGGGAATCAAATCGGGCCGGACGCGGATTGCGTAGGTGGGTGTGAACTTGTTCTCGAACCCTGTCTGAGCGGCTCGCAATTTCACGCGATAGCTGCCCGCCGCGTCCAGCGGCAGCGAAGTTCCCCAGTGATTGGGCAGTGTTTCACGGAGAGGCACCCGGGTGCTGCCCCCGGAAAACTCAAGCTCCAGTTGGGCAGACTGGAGCCTTTGACTGCTCTCAAACGCGAGTTCGACCCGGGCACCCTCCACTGCGTCCAACTCACCATGCTCCTCCACCACATGCCGATCCGGGAGCCCCGAATAGGCAGGGAACCTGTAATGCTTTAAGCAACTAAGCAGCTGCGGCCGCGGCCGCGCGTTGACCCGGTATTTCTGAGTCAATGCGTCACCCGCTCGGACCCGATATTTCACGTCCTCACGGGCGATCTCCAAGATCGCGGAAAAACGCCCGCCAGCCTCCGCCACCATGGGGATCAACTCGCGGCCGCGGGTTTTGGTGAAGACCTCAAGCAAAGCTTTGCCGGGATTTCCTCCGGCAGTCGCAATCAGCAGCGGGACCGGCTCGCCGAAAGGCACATCCCCTTCCGCTGGCTGCGGCTCCAGCACAGCTACTTGGACGCGAGACACACGCGCAAGATTTGCCGTGGGCAGGCACGCCCGCAAAAGAATGGCAGGCCCGCTCCATACGCACACCCAAGCGATTCCGGCCGCCACAATACCCGTGGCCCAAAGGAAGGGCTTTAGAAGCGCCCCGCGCAGGACCCGCTTCACATCGAGGTTTTCCACGCGGGCCGCCACATCCCGTTGAAGCCGGTCCCGGTAAACCGGGGAAGTCTCGCCGGAGCCTCCCAGCTCCACCGCCGCCAGAAGATCTTGAGCCTGCGCGGGTTCGGCGGCCTCCAACAGCTCCGCCCATTTCCGGGGATCCTGCGGCTGCTTTAGGGCGGTCCAGAGAAATCGTGCGGCGACCAACAGGAGCACCGCGTAAGCCCCGGCGCTCAAAGCCCATCGCACTCCATCGGGCAATACGAACATCCAGTCCACCCCGGCCACTCCCCCCAGAAGCACGCCAGCCAGCGCAGAGCTCACACACCCCCCGCGAATTAGGCGCAACCGGCGCTGCCGCGCGGCAAATGAGCGGAGCAAGGAGTCGATCTTCGGGTGGATCGGATGATTCATGGCATTCGGGCTCACAGCAGCCCCCAACGTTTGCGGAGTACCCACTCGCCCGTCAGCAGGAGGATCACGCTCCAAAACCACCAGGGACTCTGCCAGAGAACCGTTTTGCTCTCGATGACTTTTCCCCGGCTCATCGGCGCCAGCACCTCCAAAAGGGCTCCCGCGTCCTCTTCTCTGAAATACCGCCCCCCGCTGTTCGCGGCGACCTTAAGCAAAAGTTCCTCGTTGAGATGGAGCTGGGCGAGCTCGCCAGTCTCGGCCGACTCCACTTTAAACGTCGTCTTCGCCTTCAACCCGAAGTCGGGGATCGCCGCGGATTCCATGCGCACCTCGTAATTCCCCGGCTCGAGCGCCGGAGTTTTTCCACGGAACAGCCCACCCCCGGCCTCATCGGGCACGAGCCGCACGCTCCCCGAGCCGATGCCATCCCGGACCAAAACGGCATCCACCGAGGCCTGAGTGACGGGCAACCCCTGACCGTCCCGCAAACGCACCCGGAGATCCGCACGGTCCCCGGGCGAATAGATCAAAGGGCCGGCATCCAATGAAACGAACTTGTCGCGGACGGCGAACGGGGCTTCGGCAATCCACTGCGCTACCTGGCTCCAGTAGTGCGCATGGTATTGGTCGGCCACGCCGTAACGCCAGCGCCATGAATCCTCGAACCCTTGGTACAAAACCTTTCCCGCTCCAACGGCCCAATACACCACCCCGGGCAGTATGCGGTTATGGACCCGCAGATCCAAAAGCGTTTCCGCGCCGGGTTTGGCTTGCCCCCCCGAAACCCAGTGAGGAGGCGGTAACTGAGACCATATCCGCAAATTGGCACCGCGCTCCGAAGCCAGGCTCAAGGCCGAGTGCAAACCGCCCCGTTCATTGAACTCGAATCCCGCGATTCCCTCTCGGACGCCCCCGGCGTCGCCTGCCCATTCGACCGGGACCAGCGGCCCAAGCGGTGAATCCCCGTAGCCGCGGAGCCATTCCCGCGGACCGTCGATCAGGATCAAGCCGCCCGCCCGGCGCACCACAAAATCCCGCATCCACGCCAACTCTTCCGCGCGCCATAAGTCCCGGGGCACATCTCCTAAAACAACGAGGTCAAACGCGTCGAGTTGCGCGGCACTCAGAGGCAACGCGTCTGGACCCGCGCCGCGCGCAAGTATGAGCTCCTCGGTTTTTGCTCCCGCAAGAACCGTCCGCACCTCCCACTGGGGATCCCGCTCCAGGAGATTACGCAAAAACCGCGTCTCCCATCGGGGGCGGCCATCGACGATGAGCACCCGGCGTTTCTGAGTAAGGGCCCGCAGACGCAAGGAACCTTTTTGGTTTCCCGGTTCGACATCCCCCGCGACAGGAGAAAGCACCACTTGAAGATCCAGTGGCACACAGGCGAACTCCAGGCTCTCCTGTTTTCCCAGCTCGACGTGGGCGGCAACCTGTTTCTTCACGCCGAACTCAAACGGGATCTTCCGCACAGCGGCACCCGTGGTCACGACGGATTCCTCCCAAAGCACGGCGTCGCCCTCGCGCACGGTGACCTTGAAAGGTAAGCCCGCCGGCATGTCATCCTTGAGAATCACCTGCCCGCGGACCTGCTCCTCGAAGAACACGGATTCGGGTGCGTCAACCTTGATCAGTGCAAGGTCCGGGGGCCGCAAAGGGCTGCCCATTCCCACCGGATAGACCGGGATCTGCCGCGCGCCCAAAAGTCGCGCCGCCTCTGGAGGCGATTCGTCCCCATTCTGCTGGCCGTCGCTCAGGAGCACCACTGCAGCCCGCCCATCCGATCCGATCTGTGCGGAGACAGCATCCAGCGCCGAAGCGAGGTTGGTTGCCGGGGCGTCAAATGCCGGCAGCACGGGAAGCTCCGCCCCGGCACCGGAATGCCAGAGTGGTGAGAGCCCCTTTTCCCCATGGAAAAAAACATGCACTTCATGGTTCCTGGCCAGCTCCGAAAGGAAGGACTCCGGCAACTTCGCGCGTAGGAAAGTGCCAAGCCGCTGCCCCCGCGTCATGGTCTGCCACTGGAGGAAACTGCGCGCCCATGGCCCTTCGCCGGATCCGACTTTTTTCCCGATTGCCCCCTCGAACTTCCCGAGGAGTTCCTCCTGCCAGAGTTTCATGGATTGGGCAATTTGCGGCCATTCCTCCAACGCGCGCCGGCGTTCGGGTTCGGCGGTAAACGGCCTCGAAACGAACGTGCGGACCGGGATCAAGAGCTCCCGGCACAACCGTTCCCCTTCCGCTCTATTTGAAGAGGAAAGAATCCCCGCGCAGCGCTCCGTTTGAGAGAGAATCTCCCCCGCGATCTCCCGGAACTCGGCCGGCTGGCTTTCCTTTTTAAGCACCAGCCCGGCGGCACGGGCCGCAGCAAGCGTTCGCGCCGCGTCTGCAAAGTGCATGGGCAATTCCTGGGATGCAACCAGACCGAGCCGGGCAAGAACAAGGGCCCTGCGCCCGGGACTCATGGATGCATCAGTTTGCTCCATGCTTTGGGAGCCGTCCAAAACAACAAAGACCTTGCCCAACTCACCTGAAACCGTCCGGCGGTAGAGCACAGGCCCGGTGAAAAGCATGACGATCAACGCAACGGCCAGCCCGCGCAGGAGCGGCAAAGACCAGACAGCGCGCCTGAGCGTCCCCGCAAGTTCCCGCCGGTAAATGGCCGACGAAATGGCCGCCATCAAAAACGCCACGAGCAACCCCGCCCACCACGGCCAGTCGCCTTCAAACCGGACTGACAAACTCTCCGTATTCATTCCCGTTTTCCAGCAAACGCCGGATCAAATGCGCGGACTGATTCTTTTGGCGCACCCGCCACGGCGCTTCCGAAACACTGCGCCAGAATCAGCTCCGCCAACACGACCGCCAAGAGTCCCCAGAGCAGCGGCTTCCAGAGCTCCCGCCCAAACCGCAACGAACGCTCCCGTTGGAGGTATTCCTCTAAACTGCCCACGATATCGACCCCGTTGGCCCTGGCGAGGTCGAGGATTTCTCCCTCGCTCAAGCGCTTGAGCTCCGACTCCTTCCGCGATGCGTTCACCGCAAAGTGGATCCGTTCCCCGTCAGGCGGGGTGAGCCTGTAGATCCCCGGCTTCTGAGTATCTGAGTACTCGAGAACGCCCCGGGCACCTTGTTTGCTCACTGGCAGCTCCACACGGATCCCGTCTGGGAGCGTTAACCTGAGGGTCTTGCCCGCGTTGTCCGCGCCGAGCAGGGCCACCATCGGCTTGCCAGGCTCCAGATTTCTCGCCGGAAAAGAGCTCCCGCAGGAATAAACCGTCAACCTCTGCAGCAACGGCAGATAAACCGGCCGCATCGGCAAATTACTCCAGTCCGCATCCAGCGCCGTTGCGCACTGGATCACCCGCCCTGCGCCCCATTGTTTTTCAGCGAGAAAAACATCCCCGTTTTCAAGACGAGCCAAAACTTTTCGTTCCCCCAGCGCCTCGGGAGAAGGCTCCTCGCGAAACCGAAACCATTTTCGAATCGAGGCTTCCGAAAGCCGCCCGTTCCGCGGGTCGTTGAAAATCTCAAGCACCGGGTCATCAAATCGCTGCTCGGCGACAGACACGGCAGACGCACTACCCGGAGGATCGACGGCGATTGGCGGCTCCAAAGCAAACGGCAAGAGCCCGCGGCCCTCTTGAAAAAGAGTGGCGTTGTAAACCGCGGAGTCCACGCGCTCGCCGGGAAACACCAGCAGACCGCCGCCGTTCCGGACAAAGTCTTGCAAGGCCGTCACCTGAGACGGATCCAAGTCGGCCACATTCGCAAGAATCACGGCGGCAACCTTCGCGAGCCGCGCTGGATGGATTTCCTCCGGCCGGATCTTCGCGACCGAAATCAAATCGGCCATGTCCACACGGCCGCTGCCATAGGGCTGGAGTGCAATCTCCGCAAAATCCGTCTCACCTTTCATCGGCCCTTTTCCGGGATCCCCGTCGGAAAGCAGCACTGGCAGCCGGTCAGACACGGAGACACTGGCAAAAAACACGTTATCTGCCTTCAAGGAATCCGCCAGGGCCTCGACCTCCACTGTGTGTGACCCCGCCTTCTCGAAGCGGTGCGTAAAAAGCACCTGCCCGCGAAGCCTCGGCGCCAGTTCCAGCTGCGCGACCTCCTGCTCCTTTCCGTCCACGCGCAAAACCACCTTCAAATCCGGATAACTCACGTTCCCAAAATTGCGCAGATGCGCGCGCAACTCGATTTTCTGGCCCACACCGACGCTCAGTTTGGAGAGTTCGAGGGATTCAACAGCCACGTTGTCCGTGAACGGCCTGCCGACATCGAAAAAAGTCACCCGTGCCGGGTGGGGTAGCTGGCGGATCGCTTCCAGCGCCGGGCCCAACCGGGCGTCTTCCCCGAAACTCACCCGCTGGAAATCGGTAAACACCACCACTTGCTGATCCAATTCCCGCGACTGTCTGAGAATCGCAGCAGCGGACTGAAGTGCCGCTGCCACCGAAGCAACTCCGGATCCGGGGCGAGGCTGCAGGAACCCCGGGGTCCCGCGGACAAACTCCTCAGCGGGCTCTGGAGCAAGCAAACGGGGAATCTCACCCATCTCAACGATCTGCACCGGGGATCCGCTCTTGAGATTTCCTGCAACCTCACCGATCGATGCCAAAGCGCGTGAGAAAGCGGTATCCCCCGAACGCCCCGCATCCATGGAATAGCTGGTGTCGAGAACTGCCACCAGGGACGTCCTGGCATCGCCCAGCAGGGAGCGAGCTCCTTTCCACACCGGACGCGCCATCAGCAAAGCCAGAAGCAGCGGCACGGACATGCGCACTAGGAGCAAAAGGAGCTGCTCAAGCCGGAGCCGACGCGGGCGGGTCCGCAACACCGGCTGCAAAAACTGCATGGCTCCCCAACGCACGGCCTTCACACGATGGCGATGCACCAGATGAACCAGCAACGGAATGCAGATCGCCGACAGTCCCGCCAAAAGCCCGAGATTGAGGAAAGTCATTTTGCGGCCTTTCGCGCGCGTGTTGAACAATCTGTCATGGGGAAGCCATCCTCTGGCTCAAGTAGGCCGATAGCGCTTCGGCGTAGGGTTGATCTGTGGTGAACGAAACCAGATCGACCCGATGATTTCGGCAACCGACGCTGAGTTCCTCGCGAAACCGTGCGAGGTTCTCCAGGTAAACACCGCGCAATTGCACGGGATCCACCACCTGTTGAAGCCCCTCCCGCTCGGCACACTCAAACCGTGTCCAATCCTTAAAGGGAAACTCCAGTTCGTCGGGATCCCAAATTTGCATGATCAGGACCTCATGATGGGCGTGACGGAACTGGGCGAGCGACTTGAGGAGCTCCGGCACATCGCCAAAGCAGTCGGAAATGACCACTAGCAAGCCGCGTCGGCTGAGTTTGGGGGCCAGCTCATGAAACACCGCCCCCAGCTCGGTCTCCCCCCCGGATTTGCTGCGCTCGAGCTCTTCAAAAATCAACCGGAGCTGGCTGGTCTGCGAGCGGGGTGGGAGGTATCGGCGCAACGCCGAATCAAAGGTCACAAGACCCACGCAGTCTTTTTGCTTCAACATTAAGTAACCAAGGCAGGCCGCCAAACGCGTTGCATACTGGGCCTTGGTTATCCCGCGTCGGCCGTAACTCATGGAGCCACTCTGATCCACCAGCAGGGTCGCCCGCAGCGCCGTCTCCTCTTCATACTCGCGGACGTGGAAATGATCGCTCCGTCCAAAAACCCGCCAATCAATGCGCCGGATCTCATCCCCCGAAACGTAAGGCCGGTGCTGCTTAAACTCGACGCTGGCACCCTTCTGTCGGGACCGATGGAACCCGGAACAGAACCCCTCGACCACGTCCCGGGCTAAAACCTGCAGGCTGCTGATCCCCTCCAAATCGGAGACCGTGAGAGGTTCTGGAACAAACGCCATGGGTTTGCAGTGTTCGGGCAAATCGCTCGGATGAGAAGGCCAACTTGCGCCCGCGATTATCGTGAGCGACTTCTTTTTTTTGATCCTTTTCCGCCACCTAGGCATCTTGGAGGGAACAGAGGAGAACTCCCAGCGACCGCATTCTTGCCAAGGGACCCGACAGCCCCTCACCGGGACGCGTTTGAGAGAAAAGATCTTCGGCCCCAGAAACGCTCAGAAGACGGCCCGAAACGAGGCTTTCTGCACAACCCACCACCTCCCTCATCCAAAAGTGACTCTTTGGCGGGGAAAGCGATCTCCCGCCACTCCTCCCGTTACCCGTTCGTGCAACCGTTCACCCAGAAAAACAACTCCCCACAAACTCTAACA
>JBEIUI010000181.1:0-3394 GCA_040374425.1 Verrucomicrobiia bacterium
AGGCTAATTCCTGAGAAGTCCACACTGGCTTTGCCTCCAAGGCTTCCTCTAGAAAAAGCGCCCCTCTTTCTATGACCACTTCCCTGCGCACGCCGCGTGTTCTCCCCTCCTGCAAACCCAAGAAACTGCTCGTGGCCAATCGCTCCGAGATCGCCATCCGTGTCATGCGGGCTGCCACGGAGTTGGGGCTAAAGACCGTGGCGATTTACGCGGAGGAAGACCGTTTCTCGATGCACCGGTTCAAGGCGGATGAAGCCTACCGCGTGGGGGAAGGCAAAGGGCCGGTGGGGGCGTATCTGGATATCGAGGGAATCATCGCCGTGGCCAAAGAGCACGCCGTGGAGATGATCCATCCCGGTTACGGGTTTCTCTCCGAAAACGCGAAGTTTGCCGCTGCCTGCGCCAAGGCGGGCATCATTTTCGTGGGGCCGCGTCCCGACTTGCTCGAGTTGATGGGCGACAAGGTGGCGGCGCGGGCGCTCACGCAGAAGCTTCAGGTGCCCACTTTGCCGGGGACTGAGGACCCCGTGACCGACCGCGCGGAGGCGCTCAAGGTGGCCGCGCAGATTGGGTTCCCGCTCATTATCAAGGCGGCTTTCGGGGGAGGCGGCCGCGGGATGCGGGTGGTGGCCAAGGCGGGGGATTTGGATTCCTTGCTCGACGAGGCGCAGGGCGAGGCGGAGCGGGCTTTTGGCAATTCAGCGGTGTTTTTGGAGAAGTATATCCCCCGAGCCAAACACATCGAGGTGCAGATCCTCGGGGATCAGCATGGCAATGTGCTGCATTTGCACGAGCGGGATTGTTCGGTTCAAAGGAGGCATCAGAAAGTGGTGGAAATCGCGCCTTCCATCGGCTTGGACGACCAGGTGCGCGGGGAGCTCTGTGATGCCGCGGCGCGGATCGCCACCCAGATCGGCTACGACAACGCGGGGACCATCGAGTTCCTCTATGATCTGGACACGAAGGAATGGTTTTTCATCGAGATGAACCCGCGGATTCAGGTTGAGCACACCGTGACGGAGGAAATCACGGGCATCGACCTGGTGCGTTCCCAGATTCTTGTAGCTCAGGGGGCGGCGCTGCACGGGCCGGAATTGGCGTTGCCTCCGCAGGCGGAGGTGCCCCGGCTGGGCTATGCCGTGCAGTGCCGGGTCACCACCGAGGATCCGGAGAACAAGTTCACCCCGAACTACGGGAAAATCGTCACCTATCGCAGCGCAGGTGGCTACGGGGTGCGGTTGGATGCCGGGATGGGGGACGCGGGGGCGGTGATCACGCCCTTCTATGACTCGCTGCTGGTAAAGATCACGGCCAGCGGGAACACTTTTGACATGGCGCTGCAGCGCATGGACCGGGCCTTGCGCGAGTTCCGGATCCGCGGGGTGAAAACCAATATCCCGTTCCTGGAGAACGTGATTCACCACGGCCAGTTCCGCAGCGGCGGCGCCACGACGACGATGATCGACACGTCGCCGGCGCTCTTCGAGTTCAAGCCCAAACGCGACCGCGCAACCAAGCTGCTCAATTTTCTGGGCAACACCATCGTCAACGGCAATCCGCACGCCAAGGGTTACAAACCGTCCAACCCCCTGGGCAGTGCGCCCCTGCCGGATTCCGATCGCAAACAGGCGCCGGCTCCGGGCACCCGCCAGCTTTTGCTCAAGCTGGGGCCTCAGAAATTCGCCGAGTGGACCGCCAAACAAAAGCGGTTGCTCATCACCGACACCACTTTTCGCGATGCCCACCAATCGCTGATGGCAACCCGGGTGCGGACCTTCGACATGGCGGCGGTGGCCGGGGCCGTGGCGCGGCGGACGCCCGAGTTGTTCAGTCTGGAGATGTGGGGTGGAGCCACCTTTGACACCGCCATGCGGTTTCTGAACGAGGATCCCTGGCAGCGTCTGCGGTTGCTCCGGGAGAAGGTGCCGAACATCTGTTTCCAGATGCTCCTGCGAGGGGCGAATGCCGTGGGTTACACCAGTTACCCGGCCAACGTGGTCTCGGGTTTTGTCCAGCACGCCGCGGAGTGTGGCATGGATATCTTCCGCGTCTTCGATTCGCTCAACGATTTGCGCAACATGCGGGCCGCCATGGAGGCCGTGCAGAAGACGCACGCGATTTGTGAGGGCGCTCTCTGTTACACCGGCGACATCCTCGATCCCAAACGCTCCAAGTATTCGCTCAAGTATTACGTCGGCCTCGCGAAGGAGCTTGAAAAAATGGGGGGCGCATTTCCTCGCCATCAAAGACATGGCGGGTTTGTGCCGGCCTTACGCTGCGAGCGCGCTGGTCAAGGCTCTCAAGGAACAGATCGGGATTCCCGTGCATTTCCACACGCATGACACCAGCGGCGTCAACGCGGCGTCGGTGTTGCGCGCGGCCGATGCCGGATGCGATGTGGTGGACCTGGCCCTGGCCTCCATGAGCGGGTCGACGTCTCAGCCCAACCTCAACTCCATTGTGGCCGCGCTCAAGCATACCCCCCGGGACACCGGGCTCGATCTGGAGGCACTCAACGAGTTCTCGGATTACTGGGAGCATGTCCGGGCGTTTTATGCGCCTTTTGACACGGCCCCCAAGAGCGGCAGCGCCGAGGTGTATCTGCACGAGATGCCGGGCGGTCAATTCACGAACCTCAAGGAACAGGCGGCTGCCATGGGGCTTGCCCATCGCTGGCCGGAGATTGCGCGCACTTATGCGCAGGTCAATGTGCTCCTCGGGGATATCGTCAAGGTGACGCCTTCGAGCAAAGTGGTGGGGGACATGGCGTTGTTCCTTTTTACCCGGGGAATCAGGCCCGCCGATGTGGTTAACCTGCCGCCGGGCACGGCTTTCCCAGAGTCGGTGATTGATATGCTCAGTGGCGGTTTGGGTGAGCCCATGGGCGGCTGGCCATCGCCCGTGGTGAAAGCGGTGCTGGGAAGCGCCAAGGTCAAGCGTTCCAAACCTGCGCCTGTGAAACTCAAGGAGGTCAAAGCGGAGTTGGAGGTGAAAACCAAGCGCGAGCCCAGTGAGGACGACCTCTACTCGCACCTGATGTATCCCAGTGTGTTCGCCGATTTTGTGAAGTTTTCGCGGGATTTCGGGGATGTGAGTGCGCTCCCCACCCCGGCGTTCTTTTACGGCCTCAGTCCGGGGGAAGAGATCAGTGTCTCCATCGAAGAAGGCAAGGTGCTCTTCATTAAGCTCATCAACCTCGGTGCGCCGGACAAAGACGGGCGTCGGGTGGTGAGTTTTGAGCTCAACGGGATGCCCCGGGAGGCCTTAGGGCAAGCGTTCCAAACCTGCGCCTGTGAAACTCAAGGAGGTCAAAGCGGAGTTGGAGGTGAAAACCAAGCGCGAGCCCAGTGAGGACGACCTCTACTCGCACCTGATGTATCCCAGTGTGTTCGCC
>JBEIUI010000037.1:0-27131 GCA_040374425.1 Verrucomicrobiia bacterium
AGGTGCCTCCCACCGGCGAGGGCGCTTTTCGGGAGATCTCCGCCAACCTCTCCCCCACACAAGGCCTGGTGGATCTCTGCGTGGTTGCACGCTGCTCTCAACCGGACACCGTTTTGGGTCTGAACTGGGTGGAGTTTCTGCCCTGACCGGTTTCTTTTTTCTCCGGTAGTCCAATGAAAATTCCTTTCCCGCCCGCATCTATCGAACTCCGGACTCGATGCTGCGGCGGCGCGTGGGGGTAAGTTGCCCCGACAAATCACCAGACCACCCAACGTTTTTTAAAGCCGTTTGGCAGATCCGGCTCCACACCCTGCGTCCAGCGCCTCCTTGTGAAACCCCCATCCTCCCCCTCCCCTGTTGCCTCCCGGGCCCGGTACGTCGTCCTTTGGTTTGCGACAATTCTCGCCGTAATCACCTATGTCGACCGGGTCTGCATCGCGCAATCCACCCAATCGATCCAAAACGAACTGGGCCTCGACAAAATCCAGATGGGCTACGCGTTTACCGCCTTCGGCTGGGCATACGCAATTTTTGAGATCCCGGGTGGCTGGCTCGGGGACAAAATCGGGCCCCGGAAAGTCCTAATGCGCGTGGTGGCAATGTGGTCTCTGTTTACCATCGCGACAGGCTGGGCATGGAGCCTCCCGGCGTTGATCGTCTGCCGTTTTTTATTTGGCATGGGCGAAGCGGGTTGTTTTCCAAACATCACACGGGCTTTCTCGGATTGGTTTCCACCCTCTGAAAGGGTCTCCGCTCAAGGAATCCTCTGGCTGGGCGCACGCTGGGGCGGGGCGTTTACCCCGCTCCTGGTCGGCTGGATGCTTGCCGATGGCAGTCAAAGCGGCGGCTACGGCCTCGGTCTCCACTACCGTTGGGTTTTCCTCTTGTTCGGTCTGTTGGGGATTGTCTGGGCAGTGGCTTTTTCGCGCTGGTTCCGGGATCGCCCCTCCGAACATCCGGCGGTCAATGCCGCAGAACTGGCCCACATCGGCGGGACCCATTCCGGAGGCGACCACTCGATGCCATGGGCCGCCATGTTCCGGATGAGAACCGTCTGGATGCTCTGGGGCCAGTATTTCTTCATGTCCTACGCGTGGTATTTCTACATCACATGGTTTCCCACCTATCTCTTGGAACATTTCGCGGGGACCAGTCAGATGCTGCGCGCACTCCTGGCCTGCGTGCCGCTTTTTTTCGGAGGCCTCGGCTCGCTGGCCTGCGGGCAACTCTCCGTCGGCCTCGCCCGGAAAGTGGGCTGCCTTTCTCTTGCACGGCGGATCTTGGGAGTCGGAGGAATGAGCACAGCCGGACTGATGTTGCTCCTCTCGTTACGCCTGGACGCACCGGTCTCTTCGGTATTGGCTATCGGCATGGCCGCTTTCTTCAGCGACTTGGCCATGCCAGGCGCATGGGGCACCTGCATGGATGTGGGGGGCCGTCATACCGGTGCCCTCTCGGGCAGTATGAACACCCTGGGCCAAGTCAGTGGCGCTCTGGCGCCCATGATCGTCCCTTGTGTTCTCAAGGCCACCAACGGTAATTGGTCCATCAACATCCTCTGCTTCGCCGTCAGCTATTTCCTAGGAGCTGTCTGCTGGTTTTTTATCGATTCCAGACACCGGCTCGAGGCCTGACCTTCGAAAGCGCCGCAACCGTTTCCTTCTCACTCATGAAAATCCAGCCCACCTCCCGTCGGACCTTTCTCTCAGTGATTGGCTCTCTGGCCAGCGCCCCGCTCTTTGCACGCGACTACGGCACAGACGCACCCCCCGTGCGTTACCCCGAACCGGACGTGATCGTTCTCGATCCCTTGTTTGCGAAGCTCAAAATCGGGATGGCGCCGATCGAAAGACTCCATACCGGGATGTATTGGGCAGAGGGTCCCGCATGGAGCGGCTGGGGAGGTTACCTGGTGTGGAGCGATATTCCCAATGACGTTCAACTCCGCTGGCTTCAGGACAATGGCGCCGTCTCGGTCCTCCGCAAGCCGGCGGGCCACAGCAACGGCAACACTTTCGATGCCTCCGGCCGCCAGATTTCCTTCGAGCACGGTAGCCGCAGCGTGGTCCGCCATGAACCCGACGGCTCCACCACCGTGCTCGCTTCGCGCTTCGAGGGTAAACCGCTGAACGCTCCAAACGACGGCGTGGTTCATCCCGATGGCAGCATCTGGTTCACAGACCCCGGTTACGGCAGCCTCGGGAACTTCGAAGGCCACAAGGGCGAGCTCCACCTCAAGGAGGCGGTGTATCGCATTGATCCATCCGGCAAAATTCAGAAGGTGACAGACGAAATCTTCAAACCAAACGGGCTCTGTTTTTCGCCCGATTACAGCCGCCTTTATGTTTGCGAAACCGGCGCGACGCACTACGCCGAGGCCCCAAAAAACATCAAGGTCTGGGATGTCCATGGAACCCAGGTCCGAAAAGGACGCGAGTTCGCCTCGATGACCATGGATTTGAAAGGCAAGGAAGTGGCGGGTCTGGCCGATGGAATCCGGTGCGACCGTGAAGGCAATGTCTGGGCCGGTGCCGGTTGGGTGGGCGACGGATATGATGGCGTGCACATTTTCTCCCCGGAAGGCAAACGGGTGGGTCAGATTGTCTTGCCCGAGGTCTGCAGCAACCTGTGTTTTGGCGGGCCCCGGCGGAACCGGCTATTCATGACTGGGAGCCGCAGTTTGTATGCGGTGTATACCGAGGCGCTTGGGGCGCACTGGTGCTAAACGAGCTGGAAGAACGGGACTTGCCTTGCTCGGGATTTATTGGTAAGACCTCTTACCTCTGAAACACCCTTTCATGAAAACTTTCGCTCTCGCCCTCTTCACTGGCTTCGCCGCATTCCAGGCCCTCGCCCAATCCCCAACCCCGCCCTCCGCCAAACCCTTCGGCGTCACAAGCTCCGGCGATATCATCCACCAGTTCACCCTCCAAAACACAAAGGGCTTCACCGCCAAAATCCTCACCTACGGCGGCATCCTCACTGAACTCCATACGCCCGACCGCACCGGCAAATTTCAAGATGTCGTGCTCGGGTTTGATTCCCTCGCCGAATACGAACGTCAAAACGGCTCCGTCTATTTCGGCTGCATCACCGGACGCGTTGCCAACCGGATTGCGGGCGGGCGTTTTGAACTCGGTGGCCAGACCTTCCCACTCGCGCTGCATCCAGGCACCAGCTTCCACCTCCATGGCGGTCTCAAGGGCCTGGGGAAATCCGTCTGGAAAGCCGAACCCCACGCCGACCCGAGAGGGCCTTGTCTGGTTCTCAGTTACACGAGTCCGGAGGGTGAGGACGGGTATCCGGGAACGCTCAAGACGCAGGTTCAATACGTGCTGTCTGATTCCGGCGCGCTGTTGATCGAGTACGAAGCCACCAGCGACAAGGCGACACCGGTCAATCTGACCAACCACACCTATTTCAACCTTGCGGGGCATGATTCGGGAGCCATCTCAGGGCAGACGCTCCGGATCTCCGCGACACAGATCACAGAAGCCGGCCCGGAAATTTTACCCACGGGAAAGATGGTTCCTGTTTTGGGCACTCCCTTTGATTTCAGCCGTCCGACCCCGATGGGCAGCCGTTTTGCGCAGCTGGAAATCGGTGGATACGACCACAATTTTGTTCTGGATCCTGCTTCAGGAATTTCAGGAAGCGTCCCGGTGGCGGAGGTCGAGGATCCGGGGAGCGGCCGGCGCATGCAAGTTTACACGGACCAGCCCGGGCTCCAGCTCTATACATCCACCTACATGACCGACATGAAGGGGAAAGGCGGGGCGCAGTATCGTCGGCATCAAGGCTTTTGCCTTGAAACACAGCATCACCCTGACGCGATGCATCATCCGGAATTCCCCACAATCGTTCTCCAACCAGGAGAAGTCTACAGGACGTGGACGGCCTACGTTTTCTCCGCTCATTGAAACCCATGCACCCCTCCACGCTGACTTCCCAACTCCAACGCTTGCTGCCCCGGGGGCGGGTGCTGACTTCCCCTGCGCAAAGAGCCGGCTACGCTTCTGACGGGCTGGGCTACAAGGGGAGCCTGCCTGATGCGGTAGCGATTCCAGCCGACGCAGAGGAACTCGTAGCGCTGATGGGTGGCGCCAAAACACTGGGGGTTCCGGTGGTTCTCCGGGGCGCCGGCACCTCGCTTTCCGGCGGACCGGTGGCCGTCCAGGGAGGCGTCGTGGTTCACACTTCGGGTTTGCGCGCGATCCGGAAAATCTGTGCTGAAGCCTACTGGTGCGAAGTGGAGGCCGGGGTGGCTTTGAATGACCTGGATGCCGCTCTGAAACCTTACGGAGTGTTTTATCCTCCGGATCCATCGAGTGGCCCGGTTTGTACATTGGGCGGGAACGTGGCCTCCAATGCCGGCGGCGCACACTGTTTTCGCTACGGCGTGACGAGCAACTACGTTCTAGGGGTTGAAGCGGTCACACTGGATGGAACCGTCCATCGGTTTGGAGGTCCGGCCGGCGGTCGCGGTCCGTGGCGGGAGGATTGGAAGCGTTTCATGATCGGATCGGAGGGGACGCTCGCTGCGTTCACAAGGTTCTGGCTGCGGCTTCTTCCCCTGCCTGAAAAAGTGTGGACTTTCCGAGCCACATTCCCCGATCTCCGCTCGCTCGAATCCGCCATTCACTCGTTGTCGGCTCATCCTTCGTTTCCTGCGGCCATTGAGGTGCTCGATCCCCGGGGAGTCGCGATGGTCGAAGCCAGCCAGATGGCGGTCGGGCTGCCCAGCGGTTCCTTCATGCTGGTGACAGAAATCGATGGCCCCACTGTTTTGGTCGACCAACGCGTCGAGGCGATCGCCGCCCTCCTCCGCAACGCAGGTTCCTCTGACGTGATGTTCAGCGACCGCGACGAGGTCCGGAAAAAACTCTGGAAAGCGCGGAAAGCCTCCGGGGGACTCCTGGGACAGATCAGTCCGGATTACGTGGTCCAGGACGCCGTGATTCCCAAACGTGCACTCGCCGAGGTGCTCCAGTTCGTCTACGATCAGGCCGACGCGGCCGGGATCCGCGCGGTCAACGTGTTCCACGCGGGAGACGGCAATCTTCATCCCAACTTTCTTTTTGATTCACGGGTGCCGGGTGAATTGGAAAAGGTCGAGCGGATTGGAAAGAGCCTGATGAAACTGGTGGTCTCGGTGGGCGGCACCCTCAGCGGGGAGCACGGCATTGGCAACGACAAGGCCGCCTATATGCCAATGGTTTTTGGAAAAGAATCCCTCCGCCTGCAAATGGCGGTTCCCCGCGCCTTCAACGCATCCCATCAACTCAACCCCCTGAAGGTTTTCGTTTCCAGGAGTTTCAAGCCATGAGTGCCACCGTCATTGAACCGTCTGCCGAGCGCTTGTTTTCCCACTTCCTCGATGCCGTGGATGGCACTGCCTGCTTCCCCGCGTCTTCCACGCCGGCCGAAATCGCTGCTGCCTGTAGTCCGATCGGGCTGCGCTTTCCGCTGCTCCTGGATCCGTCGGTTTCCATTTTCGAGCACGTGACGGCGTCCACGCACGCCCCTGCTTCCTGTCGTTTTGGCCCCTACTGCGACAACATTCTGGGCATGAACTGGCGCTGCCCGAATGGTTCGCTGGTCCGGATCGGCGAGCAGGTGGCCAAGACCACCACCGGGTATGATTGGCTCCGCTTTCTTTTGCATTCAGGAACACGCTTCGGTTCTCCGGTTGATTATGTGGTCCGTCTTCGACCTGAATGCGGCCAGACTCAGGCGGCGATTCTCGAGGGTTCTCCGGAGGATCTCAAACACTGCCTCAGAGAGTTCATCCACAGCGGATGGATGCACTGGTGGGATGCCGTCGATTTCCTTGCTGAAAGCGACCGGTTCCGGCTCCGGGTGATTTACCACGCAGTCCCCGACGAGATGCCCATCTACGCTCACCGCATCTCGGAGGTTGCCACAGGCCGCAACGTCGAGGTGACTTCCGGGGCTCTGGCGGAATGCGCACGGGACGGCATTCCGGATCTTGTTCTCAAGACCACTCCCGACCGCACAGTGGCTTTGGCCCAGCAACTCGCGAGGGAAGGCCATCGCTGCGTGGCGCTCTGGTACAGCGGGGTGGTGCACGCTTATTTCAAGGACGAAAAAGACATGGCCGCGCGGGCAACAGCCATCGGAACCGACCTCGCTCCACAACTCGAGGCGGACGGCGGTGACTGGCATTCGAAACATCTGCCCGCTGCCCCACCGCGTCCCGACGAACGCGAATGGCTGAAGGTCCTTCAAGAAGTGCTGGATACCCTATGAACATGATTTCCCAAATCCCATCCCCAGAAAGTGCGTGTTCCAACGTTGCTCCTGCCAGTGTCCCCCATTTTTCCAACTGCACACACTGTGGGTTCTGCCTCGCTGCCTGCCCCACGTACCAGTTGACGGGTGATGAAAACAATTCGCCCAGGGGACGGGTCCGTCTCTGGGGCGAAGAAGCCGCCGGGCGACTCGACCACGATCCCATGGCTGATTTTTACACCGCGGAATGCGTGGGGTGCCTCGCCTGCGAAACCGCATGTCCCGCCCATGTGCCGTTTGGGGAACTGCTCGAACATGCGCGTCATCAACAGGTGCGCGAGGGCCGTTTCAAACCCAAGTGGCCGTTACGCATCGCATCGCAACTGGTGAAACACCCGGCCATTCTCGACCTGGCTCTTCTCCCCGCACGGGTGATGCGCAACCTCGGTGGATCTCTGCATCGGTTTCTTTTCGAGGGCAACCCGCCGGTCCTCCAGGGGACAGCCGATTACGCCCGCCAACTCATGGCAGAGCGCCGTCCCACCGGCCCGCGAGTCGCCCTCCTCACCGGTTGCGTGATGGAAGCGCTTTTCCGCGAAATCAATTTCGCAACGATCCGCGTTCTTGTGGAAAACAACGTCCAAGTATTGGTGCCGGAAACCCAGGGGTGCTGCGGGGCTTTCCACGAACACATGGGCTTCGACGGGGTGTCGGAACTGCGCCAGCGGAATCGGTCGGCTTTTTCCGCGGCGGATGTGGACGCGGTCGTCGCAAACTCCTCGGGATGCGGCTACGCACTCGGCAAGGCGTTGGCGGGCGAAAAACCGGTTCTGGACGTGCTGGCCTTTCTGGGCAGCCTGGACTCGCTCAAAAAGCGTCCGGAACGCAACGGACCGCGTCTTTATGTCGATCTGCCCTGTCATTTGGTGCATGGGCAGAAAGCCGATGGCATTCCCGCTGCGGTTTTGGACGCCACGGGGCTCCAGTGGGAACTGGCCCCGGGCGCCCGGGACTGTTGCGGGTCTGGAGGCGCCTATAACGTGCAGAATCCGGAGAACGCCAAGGCGATCCTGAGGAATAAATCCGCGTTCTTAAATTCCGCCACCGGTTCTCCCGTGATTCTGGGAACGTCGAATCACGTCTGCATGATGCAGTGGAATTCCGCGCGTGCCATGGGGCTCGTGGAGCGCCCGTACGAAGTGCGTCACATCATCCAACTTCTTGATCCCGCCCTCTAACTGACAGGCCCAATCCCACAAACTCTTTATGAACCAGATTGCACTTCACAACCGGAAAGCCGTCGTCACAGGCGGCGCGAGAGGAATCGGGCGAGCGATTGCCGAACGTTTGTTGGACTCCGGAGCGAGCGTATCGCTTTGGGACGTGGATCCCGAGGCGCTGCAGATCGCCTCCTCCGAACTGAGTCCGCGCGGCACGGTTCACACGATTCCAGTGGATCTTGCCAATCCCGAGTCCGTGGAAACGGCTGCTGGAGCCACCTCGGCAGCACTCGGCGGGATCGATATTCTGGTCAACAACGCCGGGATTACTGGCGGGAACGCCAAGACCTGGGAGATTGCTCACACCGACTGGCAGCGGGTTTTGGCGATCAACCTCAACGGCCCCTTTTACTGCTGCCGCTCGGTGGTTCCCCACATGCTCAAAGGCGGCTACGGCCGAATCGTCAACATCGCGTCCATCGCGGGCAAGGAAGGCAACCCGAATGCGGCCCATTACAGCGCATCAAAGGCAGGGGTGATCGCCCTCACAAAATCCTTGGGAAAAGAACTCGCCACGTCGAACATCACGGTCAATGCCGTGACTCCGGCCGTCATCGCCACCGACATTCTCCTCCAGATGCAACAAAGCCACATCGACTACATGCTCTCGAAGATTCCCATGGGCCGATTTGGCCGGAAAGAGGAGGCCGCTGCTCTGGTAGCGTGGTTGTGCTCGGAGGAATGTAGCTTCAGCACCAGTGCAGTGTTTGACCTGTCCGGCGGCCGTGCTACCTACTGAGAAATTACGCATTCTCTGGAAGCAACTATGAAATTCACCGCCATCCGCCGGCCCTCCTCCCTCGTAGAGGAAGTCTGCGAGCGTCTCTCTGAAACCATCCGGAACACCCCGGAGGAAGAGGACTTCTGGCTACCCCCCGAACGGGTTTTGGCGGAGAAACTCGGCGTCAGCCGGACTGTGGTTCGGGAAGCGACCAAACGCCTTGAGCAGCGGGGCATGCTCGATGTTCAACACGGCACCGGAACCAAAGTCATCCGGAGATTTCATCAACCCCTGAGCGACTCGCTTTCAATGCTGATTTCGGATGTCCCCGAACGGCTTCGACAGCTCAACGAGGTGCGGATGGCGATTGAACCCGAGTCCGCACGATTGGCTGCGCTTCACGCCGATGCCGAGCAAATGAAAACCATTGAGGCCGCTCACCAAAGACTGCTGGAAGCCCAGGACGGAACGGAAGCCATTGAGACCGATCTGGCTTGGCATCGGGCAGTGGCTCAAGCCAGCGGCAATCAGATCCTCCGGTTGATCCTCGATTCGCTGGGCGATCTGGGCAGGGAAAGCCGGCTCCGGACAATTGGCCGGATCGGAAAGACAGCAGCCGTCGAACAGCATGGCCAGGTAGTCGACGCCCTTCGTCGTCGCGATCCGGATGGCGCGGCGGCGGCGATGAAACATCACATCCTCAACGCGGGACGCGACATGCAACTGGAGAGCGCGGATAAATCAAAGAAAGCCGGTTCCGGCTCCGAGAAACCGCTGCCGACAAGGCGAAAGACCGGGAAAAGCAACCGGGATTCCTGACCCGCAGACTCAGCGCGACCCGCAGAGGGTGCCGCGGGAGTGGCTTCCTCTCGTTTTGGGGTTCGTTCCGATCTGTCCAACAGCCGGAAGGATCAACGCCCCCTTCCTCGGGCCCCATCTTGCAAAGCAGGCGCGCCTTGGACTCCCTCGCATTGTTCCCAGCCGGGGTGAGTATTGCCCCCCGAACCAGCCCCAAACACCGGTTCCGGAACATGTTCGTGGCGGGGACACCAGCGCAGAAAGCCGCCCTAAAAACGCTGCACCGGAGCCTGAGCCGGGAGACATCGCATCGACGCTCCAAGCCCGTTCAGGTTGGGCGCGAAACTCGCTCCTGGACGGCCCCCCCCTTGGATTCACAAGAGTTTTCCTAATAAAACCCAGGTTCCCTGACTTAGCTCAGCTCGATGAGCCCCCTGAGATCCGCGGAAAGACTCCGACGCCCCGGCAGCCGGCGAATGAAAGCCTGGGGCGCTTTGTGTCTGAGCCTGTTGGGGGGATTCGCCTCGGCGCTGGAATTGGAATGGGTGGCCGTGTCCGACCCGGGGAATGCCCCGGATACAACCGGTTACGGCGGGGTCGCCTCCGAGTTTGAGATCACAAAAACCGAGATCACCCTGGGCCAGTATGCGGAATTTCTCAATGCCGTGGCGGCGAGCGACCCCCACGAGCTCTGGACTCCCTCCCTCAAAGACGCGCCTACGGCGAGCATGATGCGCCAGCGGGTGCTTATCGACCGGGAGGGCGAGCCGGGCAGTTACCGTTACGTAGTCCCCCAGGAATTCAGATCTCAACCAGTCAGTTACATCAGTTTTTTTGATGCCATGCGGTTTGCCAACTGGCTCCACAACGGGGCGGGCCGCGGTGACACGGAATCCGGGGCCTACGACATTGCCGGAGCGAGAGGACTTGCCGTGCATGAACCGGGAGCCCGGGTTTGGATTCCCACGGAGGACCAATGGTATAAAGCGGCCTATCACCAACCGGAATCCAAGGGCGGTCCGCCGGGAGGCTATTGGCGGTATCCCACGCGCAGCAACGAGCCGCCCACAGCCAAAACAGCGGGTGAGCCGGAGCAAAACGCGGCAAGTTTTGGGGGATACAACGGCGAAAACACCTACAGCAGCTACAATTTTATCCCGGTAGGCAGCCTCCCGAACGCGGGCAGTTATTACGGCACGTTTGACCAGGGCGGCAACGTCTGGGAATGGAACGAGGCCCTCGTGTTCAACTCCCAACGCGGGATGCGCGGGGGAAGCACCCCGCATCCGGTGCAAAAACTGCGCGCCGAGGTGCGCTCCAGCGCCCGGCCCGAAAGAAGATACCCCGACACCGGGTTCCGCCTGGCCCGGCCCCTCCAGAAATCCGGTCCGGGACTGGCAGCTTCCATTCCCGCCTCGAAACCGCAATGAAATGCTGTCCTTTCATTTCGGTCCTCCTTTTGATCGGGCTCGCCGGGTCGGCCTTGGGTGCCGACGCCCAGAAATCTCCCAAATCCCAATGGGCGCCCCTGTTTGAAAACCACTGTGTGGAATGCCACGATGCGGAGAAGAATAAAGGGGGGCTAAATCTGGACGCATTGGACTGGGCTCCGACCAAACCGGAGAACTTCCGCGCATGGACTCAGATCTTCGACAAAGTGCAGCAGGGTCAAATGCCGCCCAAAAAGCGGAGTCGCCCGGAGGAAGAGCTCAAAAGCGGTTTTCTCAAGACCTTGGGAGCGGAGTTGTACACGGTGGACGCCGCCCGGCAGGCGCTCGACGGCCGGGTGGTTTACCGGCGGCTCAACCGGAACGAAACCGTGCACACCCTCCACGACCTGCTTGGGATCCAGACTCAGTTGCATGATTTGCTGCCCGAAGACGGCACCTCGGGAGGATTCGACAATGTAGGCGCGGCGTTGGACCTTTCGCCGGTCCATTTGGAGCGCTATTTGCAGGCAGCTGACCTCGCCCTGCGCGACGCCACGGTCACCACCTCGCAGCCTCAGACCCAAAAGATCCGCACCGATTACAACGAGAGCTGGCACGACTGGAATCATCCCCCTTTCCAAAAAGGCAGCTGGGCGCATTCCCCCGAGGGCTTCCTGGCGATCCGTTATAGCGGATACAGCGTGCCCCAGGGGGAACTCGGGGCGTGGAGTCCGCCGGTGCCCGACGCCCGGTACCGGTTCCGGGTCCGGGTCAAAGCCATGATCGACCGGGACAGCCCCAATGCGCAGCCCGCCGACGCCAAGCGACCCGACCGTCGGATCATCCTCAAGGCGGGACTTTCAAGCTGGCCAAGGGACGACAGCAGCACCTCCTCGAATCACTATTTTGAGATGAGCCCGACGGAGTTTCAGGAATTCGAATTTGAAGCCCGCGTGCCCCGGGGCAAAACCCTCTTCCTCTCTCCCTACCGTCTCGTGCCCGAGCTGCCCGACGAACGGGCCATGGTAGGCGGGCTCTGCGCCGTGGTGGAATGGGTGGAGATTGAGGGCCCGCTCCACGAGACCTGGCCCCCGCCGGGCCACCGGCTTCTCTACGGCGATCTGCCCCTGGAACCCGCCAACCCCAAGGCCCCCCACAAAGATCTGCGCGTGGTCTCCAAAGCCCCAGAGGCCGACGCCCAGCGCCTGATCGCCGCTTTCCTGCCCAAGGTGTTCCGCCGTCCCGTTGCCGAAACCGAGGTGCTCGATTATCTCGACCTCTTCAAGGCGCAGCTCCAGAAAGGCGCCCGTTTCGATGACGCGCTGCGTTCGGCTTACAAGATGGCGCTTTGTTCGCCTCATTTCCTGTTCCTGAACGAAAAAACGGGGCCCCTCGAGGATCATGCCCTGGCATCCCGGCTCAGCTACGGCCTCTGGAGCAGCGCCCCGGATGAAGAGCTCCTCGCCTTGGCTGCGCAGAAAACCCTCCAGCAGCCGCAAGTGCTCCGCCAGCAAACCGAGCGGATGCTGGCCTCGCCCAAAGCCAAACGGTTCACCCGACACCTGCTGGATAGCTGGCTCAACCTGCGCGACATCGATTTCACCCAGCCAGACACCAAGCTCTACCCCGAGTTTGAGGAATACCTGAAGATATCGATGCTGGCTGAAACCACGTCGTTCTTCGATGAGCTCCTCCGGTGCAACCTCCCGGCGCGCAACCTCGTTCACAGCGATTTCGCAATGCTCAACGAGCGGCTCGCCGAACACTACGGCATCCCCGGAGTCGCCGGGGACCAGATCCGCCGGGTCCAACTGCCGCCGGGATCCGTCCGTGGCGGGATCATCACCCAGGGCGCCGTTTTAAAAGTGTCAGCCAACGGCACCACCACCTCCCCGGTCGTGCGCGGCGCCTACATCCTCGACCGCATCCTGGGCACACCCCCGGATCCCCCGCCCAAGAATGTGCCGGCCATCGAACCCGACATTCGCGGAGCCACAACCATCCGCGAACAGCTCGAAAAACACCGCAACCAGCCCGCCTGCGCCGGATGCCACGCGCTGCTCGATCCCCCAGGGTTCGCCCTGGAGAGCTTTGACGTAACGGGCCGTTGGCGGACGCATTACCGGGCCATCCCGGAATCGGCCAGGGACAAGGTAGTCAACGTTCCCGGGTCCGACATACGGTTTTATTCCAAGGGACGTCCTGTGGATCCCGCCTACGCCCTGAACGACGGACGCCGGTTCAAGGACATCCAGGAATTCAAGGCGCTGGCGCTGGAAAACCCGGAACAGATCGCCCACTGCGTGGTGGAAAAACTGGCGATTTACCTCACCGGCGCGCCCCTTCAGTTTGCGGATCGCGCGGTTGTGCATGAGATCCTAAACCAGGCCCGGGCGGACGATTACAGGTTGCGCGACCTGCTGCACGCCGTCATCCAGAGCCCGCTGTTCACCCGAAAATAGTTTCCGCCCATGAAAAACATCTCGGTTACCACTCAAACCGCCCTCTCGCGGAGGGCCTTTTTACGCGGGGCGGGTATCACGCTGGCTCTGCCTTGGCTGGACGCGATGCTGCCGGCATTTGCGGCTGAACCCGCCGCACCCATGCGTTTTGTCGGGATCATCAATTGCCTGAGTTTCCACACGCCTTTTCTGTTTCCGACCGAAACCGGCCGCGATTACAAGGCGTCGCCCTACCTCGAAGGGCTCCAGAATGTCCGCGACGCGTTTAGCATTCTCTCCGGGCTCAACCATCCCGAGGTGCGCGACGGCCATAACTCCGACAAATCGTTCTTTACCGGGGCGCCGCACCCCGGCTCGCCCGCGTTCCGCAACACCATCTCGCTGGATCAACTTGCGGCGGAGCAGATCGGTGACCAGACGCGGTATCCCTCCCTCAACCTCTCCACCAGCGGCCGGGTGAGCTTCAGCTACACAAACAGCGGCGTGGCCATTCCTCCGGAGGTCAGCCCGGCCCGTGCGTTTGCCCGGCTTTTCATCGATGGTTCTCCATCGGAGGTGGCCCGGGAGGTGGCTCGGGTGCTGGAAGGCCAATCGATTCTCGACCGGGTGGCCGGTGAAGCCAAACGGCTCCATCGCACGGTGGGAGCGCGCGACAGCGAAAAAATCGATCAGTACCTCACCAGTGTCCGCGAACTCGAGCAGCGCATGGAGCGCTCCAAAAACTATGCTCAACTGCCCAAACCCAAGCCCGGGGTGCCGCCATTGAAGGATCCCGAGCCCGGTGATGACACCCGGCGTTTCGGCCTGATGCTGGAGGTGGCGCGGCTGGCGCTCCAGACCGATCTGACAAGGATCGTGACCATCAGCAACGGGGGCACCACCAAAACGCCCTCCAAACCCGAAGCGAAATTCGCCCACCACGATTTGAGTCATCACGGGCAGGACGCCGGCAAAATCGAGCAACTCGCTGTGCTCGAACGCGACGTGATTCACGAATGGGGCGGATTCCTGCAAAGCCTCAAAGACACCCCGGACGGCAGCCGCCGTCTCCTGGACCAGACAATGACGGTGATGGGCGCCGGCCTGGGCAACGCCTCGAGCCACGACTCGACCAACCTGCCCATTCTCATCGGCGGCGGCCGGTTCAAACACGGCCAGCACATCGCCCACAACCCCAAAGACCCGCCCCCTCTGTGCAATCTCTGGGTGCAAATCCTCCGGGAAATGGGGCTCAAAACCACCGAGTTCGGCACCAGCAACGGCACCGTTATCCCAGGACTCGAAGCCTAGGAGTCTGTCGGACTCACCCGAGGCCGGAAATGAAGTGGGAGGGCGGATGAGAGACTTGCAGACTCAAAAATGCCAGGACCGCGCGGGCTTTGTTCCGGAGTGAAGTGGGGCCATGGGAACTGGCCTCTCCAGCGCAATGCCTGCACATGCGGATCCACAAAACCTTGGCGTTCCGTAATTTTCAAAAAGCTCTCCGCACCCCCCCTCGCCTTCGCGTAACCCCCCCGGAATCTTTCTGCTCTTTGAGTTCCTTGCGGTGAAGATGGACGAGGGCTCGGAGCGCTCCGGGGATTGACTCAGGACGCGTCCCTGCTGCTTTGTGCCGCGCGTTTATGAATACTCTGCCCATTCGCGCCGCGCGCGAGACGCTACTCGCCCACGGAATCACGCCCGACCGGTGCGAAATTCTCCAAAACAGCAGCACACTGGTGCTGCGCTTCACTCCGTCGCTTGTGGCCCGCGTGGTGCAGGACATCGACGGTCCGCGACGGGGCACGGAATGGTTTGCCCGTGAAAACGCCGTCGCCCAGCACCTGACCGCACACGGCGCACCCGTGATCCCGCTGCACCCGGATCTGCCCCCCGGCCCCCACGAGCATCTGGGTTATCCGATGAACTTCTGGAAGTTTGTCACGGCTACCGGGGCAGAGCCTCTTCCCGAACAAATCGGGCACACCCTGGGCCGATGCCACGAGATTCTGCGCCGGTTCGACGGACCGCTTCCTAGGCTTGCGATTCTCCGGGAGAGCCTCGGCGTCGTAGACGCGCTTGGCCACCGGAATCTGCTGCCTGCAGACACGCTCGACCTGTTGCGTCGGCATCTCAACGCGACGCTCAAAGCGCTGGAACCGGGATCCGGACAACCTCTCCACGGCGATGCGCATCCCGGGAATCTGCTCAACACCACCGAGGGGCTTCTCTGGACGGACTGGGAGGATACGTTCTGCGGGCCGCCGGAGTGGGATCTCGCTTCCGTCCTATGGAACGCCAAGTTCCTGGAGAAGAACGACGACGCCGTGGAGCGGATCTTGGTGGGTTACCGGAAGGAGGGCGGGTCGGTAGACAACGCGGTGCTGGAACACTGCTTTGTGGCCCGCGCTGCGGTCATGTGCGCGTGGTATCCCGTGCTCTACCCGGATCCCAACGCGGACCGGCGCGCAAAACTCGCGCAGAGGCTGGAATGGTTGCGGTGTCAGCCCATGTAATTCGGCTGCGGGCGGAGGAGGGGCCGGAACGCAGCGTCCCATCAGAAGATGGCAAACCCGGTGAGCAATGCCCCTCTCAGCCCCCTCTCAGCCCCCTCTCAGCCCCCTCTCAGCCCCCTCTCAGCCCCCTCTCTCATGGCCGTCCATCTGAGAGACCGCAGCTCTGAGGGCGAAAGGCCCGTCCTATGATAGCCCGCCCCGAAGGACTGGGTGGCCCATTCCCACCCATTATCCAAGCCCTGTAAAGGCGTCCCTCGCAGGGTGAAATGGCCCGGGATTCGTTTGCGAATGTCCCGCCCTGACAGGGCGGAAAAAATGAGGGGCACACCTCACCGGCCCTCCAAACCGCCCTATCATATCACGGGCTTTCAGCCCGCCAAACGGACGCCGTTTCATACCACGACGCTCTCCCCGCAAACCAAACCGAGTTGCGCCCTTCGCAAACCGCACCGTGAAGCCGGCCCACAAGCCAGGCACGACCCCCGGAACTTCCGCGGAGAGTGCCTTCAAGCCCCGCGCCGCTTTTTCCCGGTTCCGCGGAATCCGGATCTTCTGCGGATGTTTTTTAACCGGTTTGAGACGCCGTTGTCATCCGCTCGTCACTTTGCCGGGGCGTTTTTGGAAGCGTGATCACTGGCGAATCAAAATCAGCCTGCGGGACGCCCCGCAACCACGAGATGGGTCCCCGGATCCTTTTAAGAAAATCCGGGGCTGCAGGTGGGGATCCCGCGCCATACAGCGTCAGGTTGGCGACCTCGCGGGAGGATGTGCGGGCGGCTCAGACGCTGCGGTTCATCGTGTTCAACGTGGAGATGCAGGAGGGCTTGGAGTCTTCCTATCTCACGCTGCGGGACGAGGACCGTTTTGATGCGGCATGTGATCATCTCCTGGTCGAATTTGAAGGGGAGGTGGTGGGGACTTACCGGATGCAGACAGGACGCCAGGCAACCGCAGCGCATGGGTTTTACAGCGCACAGGAGTTTGACTTTCGTCCGTTCCAAGGGTTCCAACAAGCGCTCATGGAGCTGGGGCGCGCGTGTGTGCGGAAGGATCATCGCAACCTGCGTGTGCTTTCGCTTTTGTGGCGGGGCATCTCGCAGCTCGCACGCCGGAGCGGTTGCCGGTACTTGTTGGGATGCAGTTCCCTTACCTCGCAGAGTCCGGCGGAAGGGATGGCGGTTTACGGGTTGCTTGCGGAAAAGCATCTCGCGCCGGAGTTTCTGAGGACTGCTCCGCTTCCGGGCTGGGAATGTTCCTGGGACGGCCCGCAAACACCGAGGGTGGCGGTGCCGCGGCTTTTACAGGCGTATCTTTCCCTGGGTGCCAAAATATGCGGGGAACCCGCGCTGGACCGGGAATTCAAGACGATCGATTTCCTGACGGTGCTGGACCTCGCGGACCTGCCCGAGTCCGCAGCCGTTTTTCTTGGCCGATGAACCCCGAGCCTTTCGCACTGGAGGTGGATCTGGGCATGGCGGCGGAGCGCCGTGGGGTGACACCAGCCTTAGACCGGAGGGATCGCTGCGGAGTCGTTGGGTACGCGGCCAAATGGACGCTTGGGCTGGCGCGGATTGTCGCCACGCTGGTAGAAGCCCAGTGGCGAGGGGTGTCGCGTTGTCCTCTGGAAGGCGCGCGTCATCTCAGCGGCGCTTGCTGCGCATTGGCGGAAATTTTCGGGGTGGAATTGGTGATCAGCGGACAGCCCCCGGCGGAGGGATTGGTGGTGGCCAATCACCTCGGTTTCCTCGACATCGTTGCGCTGGCGGCAGCGGCCCCGTGCGTCTTCGTGGCGAAACGGGAGGTTGGGCGCTGGCCTCTGGTGGGATCGGCGGCCTCGCATTGCGGGACGGTGTTTGTCGATCGGGAACGAAAATCAGAGGTGGCGACCGTGGCGGGCCGGATGCGAAGGATCTTGGAGGGGGGCGGCCGGGTGGTGATTTTTCCGGAGGGCACCAGCACGGACGGCACGGAGGTGCTGCCGTTCCGACCGGCACTGTTGCAGTCCGCGGTGGATGCCCAGGCGACAGTGACTCCCTGCGGGATCGCGTATCGGGATCCCGCAGGAACGCCTCTTTCCGGAGTGGCCTATTTCGGGGAGCGATCGCTTATCGAGGCCCTCAACGCCCTAGTGACGCGGCGCCGCACCCGGGTGCATCTGGCCTTTGGTTCCCCGCTCCGCGCCGAGGCGCCCCGGGCTGAGCTGGCGCGGGAGTTGCACCGAGAGGTGACACGGCTGGCCGGGATCCGGCAGGATCAGTAGCGGAAACTCACCCCGGTGAAAATCCCGAGGTCCTGCGCCGCCCGGCTCAAACCGATCCGGACGCCGGCGTCGAGCACCATGTCCGGGTTGAGAGCGTAAGTGATGCCCGAGTTAAAGCTCGCCTCAAACGCGCTTTTCCTGGCGGCCACCGAGACGAACTCGAAATAGCTTCCGAGTTTTTCAGTCAGAGCGACCCCCAGCGTGATGGAGTTCAGAAAGCTAAACCGCTGACGGCCGCCGGGAGCCTCGGGCAGCCAGTCGCATTGCGTCATCAGTCCCAATGAAAACGGAGCCGGCAAGGCGATGGAAAACGGAACGACAAGTCCTCCACCCCAGGCCTTGTCACTGGGCTGCGTCCATGTCGGGACGGCCACATACGGCATCAGCGCAAGGGCAGTGGGGCCGCCGTCGTTGCCCCAGAGGTTTTGTTTGAAACGCACCGTCACATCCCCGAATCCCCCCGTGGAACTGCGCTCGCTGGCCTCCACCTCCTTGGCCGCGGAATACGAATTGAGGATGACCTGCAGGTCCGAGCTTTGCGTGAGCCCCAGCTTGAGGTTCATCTGGCCGTAGATCCATTGCTCTTCCCGGGTGCGCTTGGAGGAATCTGCATCCCGGCTGTAGTCGAAGAAGCTCGCCTCCACCTGGAAAAAGCCCCGCGGCACGCTCTTGGGCGACTCCGTGGTGTCCGGGCGATCCGTCGACATGGGCCGGGGCGCCCGCGTCGGCTCAGCCTCGCCGGCAAGCAGTATGGAAGGAGCAACGGCAAAAAGGCAGAGGCAGGAGAGGCAGAGCGCGGTTTTCATGGGAGACGAGGGCTGAGCACTAAACGGGCCAAGACCGGAAAAGCAACGGGCTCAGGCGGCGTATGCCCGGAAACCAAGGGGGGTTCCCGAGCGTATCACGCGCCTGAGCCCGGCTAGACATTGAGACCGGATAACCCCCCCACAGTCCCCGGGGGCCCGCGGAATTTTAGAGCAGGCCCCGAGCGACGAGGTTGTTGAGGCGGCGGGCCGTGTCGGTGAGCCCGTCCACCGTGACCTCCGTGTAGCTGCGGCCGTCGCGGGTATCGATTCCGTGCCCCGGATCCAGCTTTCGGAGCAGCTCCAGCGCGGGGTCTTCATGGTGAAACACCTCGACAAAAACATGCTGCAGCCGGCCGGTCTTGGCGGCCGCCGTAAGCAGCAACCCAATCCAGCCGTCGTCGGTGGACAAACAGCCCCGGGTCGTCTTGGAGGACGCGTGGAAAATCCCCAGCTCATCCGCCGCAGCGATCTCCCGGATCAACCCCTCGTTTTCAGCGATCGACAGCCCGGAATCCCCGCAGTGCGCAGCGTCCACAAGGAGCTTGAAGAATTTCCGGCCCAAGGCTTCGTTGGCGGCCCGGACAAAAGCCCAGCCGCGGTCCACATTGGTAAACGTCTTGAATTCGCCGGGGCGGAGGAACTCGATGTGCCAGTTCTCGACGCTCGATCCGGCGAGCCCGGCTTCCTCGTAAACGCGCAGATGCACCTTCACGTTCTGGGCTACGGCCGCTTCAAATGCCGCGCCGTCGCGCCGGGTTTCGTTGGCGCTCATCCATTCCTCAATCGAGGTGGAAGACACATGGCGCACCCCGTGGCGAACGGCCTCCTTGAGGCTGGCCACAAGCTGGCCAACCACCGCGTCTTCATCGGCCGGGTTCATCGGATTGGCGCCGCCGATCATGATGATGAAATGGATCTCCAATCCGAGCGCCTTCAGACCGTCGATGAGTTCCTGCACGTCGGCGGGATCCGCCGAGGCAAAGAAAGGGATCTGCACGCAGGAGGGTTTCACCGGGGAAACCTCAAAAAGTTCGTGCATCCCGGCCAGGGTCACAAGCACCCCGTTTTCATCCCGGGGGAACTTGCCGTTGGCATCGGGCACGAGACTGCCGACAAATTTGAGGTGGGTGGGGACGACGCCCAACTGCGTTTTGGATTTAAGCGAGATGTTCGGGGACATGGCTTGAGTAAAATAGGGAATACGAGGGGGATGAAAGCATTTACGCGGCGCGAATTGAGCCGGAGCAAAAGCCGCGGCCCCGCTCGTTTGCCCGCCGCCTCCCGGCACCAGTGCGCTCTAAGCGCCTCGGTATACACGAAATGACCCCTCCCGCTCGCCATCATGCCCCCCTTCTCACCCCTCAGCCCTCCACGCTTTTAAGTTTATAGATGTGCAGCCCGGCCACGGCTCGGGCACTCTCGGCTTCCATGGCTACCCATCTCACCACGCCGACCTGGATGCGCCGGGTTCTGCTCGCCGCCGCCGTTTACAACGGAGTCTGGGGGGCGTTTGTCGTGCTCTTTCCTGCCGCTCAATTCCGCTGGCTGGGCCTGCCCCAACCCAATTATCCCCAACTCTGGCAGTGTATCGGCATGATTGTGGGCGTATACGGCCTCGGCTACGGCATCGCGGCGTTCAACCCCGCGCGCCATTGGCCCATTGTGCTGGTGGGTTTTCTGGGCAAAATCCTCGGCCCCCTCGGCATGGCGCAAGCCCTCTGGACCGGCGCATTGCCCTGGGCATTTGCACTCAATTGCGTCACCAACGACCTGGTCTGGTGGGTCCCCTTCGCGCTCATCCTCCGGTTCGCCTGGAAATCGCACCTGGCTGATCCCGAGACCCAGGCTTTGCCGGACGAAGCCACACTGCTTGCTGAAACCCCAACCGGGGGCGGCCCAAGCCTCGAAGTGTTGTCCCGTCAAAAACCGGTGTTGCTCGTTTTCCTGCGCCACGCGGGATGCACCTTCTGCCGAGAAACCATGGCCGATTTGGCCGCACAACGCCGCGAGATCGAAGCGCGCGGCGCCCAGCTCGCACTCGTTCACATGGGCACCCCGGAATCCTTCGCAGCCTTCGCCGCCCAATACCATCTCCAGGATGTCCCCGCTTATGCCGATCCCGAACGTCGGCTCTATCGGGGACTCGGCCTCCGACGCGGCACCCTCGCCCAGATCCTGGGCTGGGAGGTGTGGGTCCGCGGCGCCCGCGCATTTTTCTCCGGACACGGCATCGGCCCCCTGGAAGGCGACGGCACGCAGATGCCCGGGGTCTTCCTTCTCCACCAAGGACGGGTGGCACGTCGGTTCCTTCATGAAACCGCCGCGACGCGGCCGGATTACCGGGCGCTTTCCCAAGTGCCGACCGCAAAATGAGCCTCCTGTTTTTCGCCCATGCCGCAGCCACATGGGGGCTGATCGGGCTCATCTGGACGGTGCAACTGGTGCATTACCCGCTTTTTGCGGAAGTCGGCGCAGAGAAATTTCCCGTCTATCACGCGCGCCACACCCGGCAGATCACCTGGGTGGTGGCTCCCCTCATGGGCGTGGAGCTGGTGAGCGCCGTGCTCCTTTTTGCTCAGGGCCACCGGGAACTCTGGTTTCTAGCCAGTGGCATTCCGCTGGCGTTGAACTGGCTCTCCACCTGGCTTGTCCAGATCCCCCTCCACGACAGCCTCGCCGCCGGGTTCGATTCCGGGGCGCACCGGCGTCTGGTCAAAACCAACTGGCTGCGCACCGCGGCGTGGACCCTGCGCGGGGCCTGCCTCTTTGGCGTCTGGCTCTGATCCAACCCGGCGCTTTGGCCCGTTGTTCCCGGAGCGAGACGGAATCGATTCCGTCTCAAGGGGCTGCGCATGGGGCTGCGAGCCGTGGCCAACAACATGGGTCGCCAAATATTTGGCGACCCATGCGAAACAGCATTGATGTTGCTCGGTGAAGCCCCACCGGCCCCAAAGGCCAAGGAAGCAAAGGGCGGGAATTCACTCCTCGCTATTCAACTAAGAGGCCGGAGGAAACTGAGTCTGAACGTAGCTGTCCGTGAAATTCACGAAGCGTCCCACGAAGCGTCCCTGCAGACAACTCACGTATCCAGTATGGTCCGAGCCTATAATCCCCGACGTGTAGGGCGACCTCCCGTTGTTGTCGTGGTACATCACATCAGACAACAGCGAGCCCGCCTTGAAGAATTTGCCCCACGGTTCGGTTACATCCTCAGTTGTTTCAATCGAAAATTCATCAACCAGTTGCCACAGCCCAAAGTAGACTTCAGCCGACTGGTCGTTGTGAAATTCATGTTCGGTCGTAACGGTGCAGGACGACTCGATCGTGATAGAGGTTGAAAAACCTGAGCTGAGTTTCGCCGAAATTCCTTCGTGTTCGACTCCAAGCTCTTGCGCAAGGTATCTTGTTTCGGTTTCCAAGACGCCCTTTGTCGCTGAAATTGCTTTCTTGAATGTTTGCCCGGGTTGCACCACGGATTGACACAGCTTCTTCCAGTATCGGCGCCAAACGATCTGGTAAGCGGGAGGGCCAGCATTGAAGGCGCGAAAGTATTCTTGGCTTGGATCGCTTGGCACCTTGTAAGAACCAGGGGCATCAATACGGTTCCAGTCTAGGAAAATTTTTGTGGTGGTATTGATCCCGTATAACCATTTGTCGCTTTGATCCGGAACATATCCGCCCACCTCACTCGGAACCGGAGGCTGAAG
Source organism: Verrucomicrobiia bacterium (assembly GCA_040374425.1). Classification (GTDB taxonomy): domain Bacteria; phylum Verrucomicrobiota; class Verrucomicrobiia; order Chthoniobacterales; family Chthoniobacteraceae; genus CAIURC01. The sequence goes on from JBEIUI010000037.1 coordinate 22,212, forward strand.
CTGGTTGTCCGTCAGGTCGGTTTCTTCTAAAAGGCTCACAATCGTTTTCTTGAGTTAGTGTTTACGGCAGTCGGCCATACGCTAGGAGCCCAACGCGGGGCCGGTTGCTCGCGTCGTGGGTAGAGAGTGGGCTGATGTATTTTCAATATTTTAAATGTAAACACTCACAGGGGCTCTGGAAGCGCCATTCGGGACAGACAACTTAAAAAATCGGCATCCCACAGCAGGGGTGCCAGCCCCCTAATCTCAGCGCTCACAGATGCATGGGGCTGTCACGTAATCCAGCCGCAAGGGTGGGCTGAGGTGGACGGATGACAGGAAACTCCGGACTCCCCTGACCACAGAAAGTGGCACCCGGAATCGGGACTCTGCGCGGGTCTTTGCCTTTGGGCGGAGCGCCCGGTTCTGCGCCTACGGTTTCGGCAGGGGTTTGAGACGGATCCGCCGATACTCCATCTGGCCGCGATCCCCCTCCAGACCGATGGGGCCGGTCGCGGGGACCTTGAGATCGTCGGTGAGCAGTTCGCCGTTGCATTCGGCCCGGGACACTCCGTTCTGGACTGTCACCATCAGCTCGTTCCAGTCCTGAGGCTTGTAGTTCTTGAGGTCTTTGTACGGTCCCGCCAACGGATAATCCCGGCACTGGAGCTGCGGCTGACGAATAAACACACCGCTGTCGGCATTGGGCGTCGCACGGAACTCGATCTTCAGGATGAAATCCTCGGGAAACTCGCGTGTGGTGGAGAGCTGCTGGATCCGCCGGCCTTCGGGAGGCGTGGCAACCACAAGGCGTCCTCCGATGGCCCGGTAGCGGTGGTCGCTGGACTCGGTTTTCCCATCGAACGAGACGGCCTCTGTGATGTTCACGAACACGGGTGCATCGGGATTCGGATTGGCGGACTGTTTCCGGGGAGGCGTCGGACGGAACCCCCAGCCGGTCAGATCTTTTCCGTTAAACAGGCTGACAAACCCAGGTTCCGGCTCGAACGTGTCGGGTTGAGTTTCGACGAAACCCAGTGTGGCGAGTACCGGACGCAGGGCTGCTGCCCAGCGGGCGTATCCCGCCGGATTGAGATGCAGCAGGTCGGGAAACCAAGCCGGATCTGCGTCGCCTTCCGCGTTGGCAAAAAGCGCCCAGGTGTCCAAGACCGTGATCTGCGGGTCATTCCGCACCGCGGCTTCGTACAGCCCGTTCAGGGCCCGGATTTTCTGGGCCGGCCGTTCCTTCTGCTCGGAACTGGGGAAAACCCGGCACAGTACGATGGGCATTTTCGGGTTGTGGGCCTTCAACGACGCCAGAATTTTCTGGAAATTGCGTCCTGCAGCTTCGGGTTCGATACCGACCTCGATGTCGTTGGTTCCCAGAAGCAGCACCACGGCGCTGGGGTTCAGGCTGAGAACATCTTCCTGAAGCCGAATCAGCATCCCGCGCGTGGTGTCGCCGCCAATACCCCGGTTGGCGCTTTTCATTTCCGGGAAGACTTCCTGAAGCCGGTTGCCCCAGCCTTGAGTGATCGAGTCGCCCAGAAAAACCACGGAGCCCTGATTTGAAGCCACGTCCTTCGCCCATGCTGTCCGGAGGTCGTGCCAGCGGTTGACGTAGCCGGGATACCGACGGAGCGCGCCTTCGCCGGGCAGAGAGGATTCGTCGGCGGGCAGGGTCCAGTGATCGGGAGCAGGATCTTGGGCGCGGACCGCGAGCGGGGAGAGCGTCAGCGGGGACAGAGCCAGAAGGGTGAGGAGGAAGGAACGCATAAGAGGGGTGTCATGGAAAAGTCCGCGAGGCGGGCATTTATTGAGATTTTTTGAGGGGAACCCCGGAAAAAAGTCCGAGGATCCTAGGGCCGCCTCGAGCTGTGCGGTTCATGCGAGGTGTTCGGCATCGGACAGCGCGGGAAGCGGGGACTGGGATTTGGAGGGATCGGGGAGCGGGAAACAAGGGACAGACAAGAATGTCACTTCTTAGGAGGGACTGGATTGGGAGAGTGTTGAGGAGTTCATCGCTTTGAGGATCGCCGGATCTCGCGTGGCTCAACAACCTCATGTCCTCTCGCATCAAAGTTGTGACCTTTTTGCTTTTTCGTGGAATTACCCTGAAAGCATGCCACACCCCGACTTCGACCACGCGCGATTTATCACCGCTTTAACCCGGCACCAGCCGGCGTTGGAGGCGTTCTGTCATGCGCAGCTTGCGAACCGCCACGATGCTCAGGAGGTTTTGCAGGCTGCTTGTGTGAAATTGTGGGAAAAAGCCGCCGATTGGGACCCAACCACGGAATTCCTGCCTTGGGCGTTTGCTGTGGCCCGTTTCACTCTACTCGCTCACCGCCGCGACAAGATGCGCGAACGCTTGGTCTTTGACGAGGATGTGGTGCTGGCCATGGCTCAGGAAGTAGAGAAGGCCGCAAGCGAGTTCGATGACCGCCGGGAAGCGCTGGGGCAATGTATGCAAAAACTCAAGCCGGAGCAGCGCGGCATCCTGCACGAACATTATCTGGTAGGGCGCACCCTTCGCGAGATCGCCAGTGAGGCCCAGCGCAGCGAGAGCGCTGTAAAAATGACCTTGGTGCGCCTCCGCCAACAGCTTGGCGAGTGCATTCAAAATCAGCTGCACGCAGCATTATGAAACACAACGACATATCATCGCATCGGCCGCTGGTGGAGCGTTTGCTTCATCTGTTGCAAGCCGTGCGTGACACTCACGACGCCTCCGCACAAGCCGAACTCAATGCGCTTCTGCGCGAAAACACCGACGCTCGTTTGTTCATGGCCCGTCTTTTGGTAGATGAACAGGCCCTCATCAGCCGTTTGCGCGATGAGAACATCACCGCGTTACTGGAGCCTCCATCGGCAGCGCAGCCCCCTCTGAGGATCGCGTCCCGTTGGCGCGCATGGCGTCCGCTTGCCGCCGCCGCGGCTGGGATTGTCATCGGGATCTGCGGGACATCGATCCTCTTCGCTTTTTCACCTGTAAACAAGATCTACAAATTTCTCAATGTCACCACGTTCATAAGCGGTGGGTTTGAAAGCGGCCCCACCAAGATACCAAGCGGCTTTCCCCGTAGCATGGGCGCGTGGTCGGGGGATGATGCCGAAGTGGTGACTTCGGCGACGAAAAAGCCGAGCGAAGGGGGCCGAATGCTGCGGTTCAACAAAGCATGCCCGGAGCCAAACGTAATCGGACGCGGAGCGTTAGCCTGTGACTTGTACCAAATCGTGGATCTCCGCGCGCTCCGGGAAAAGATCCCGCCGAATGGAGGGGCTGCGTTAAGGTTGTCGGCCGACTTCCTGGACGCCCGGTTGGAGGTGGGCCCAGAGATGCGCTTCGCGTGCGGCATCACTCTTTTTGCCGGCTCGCCGGAGGACATCCAAGATGTCTGGCCCGCCATCCTTGAGCGAAGTTTGGGCAGCGGATACGCCGAGTTGGTGAGCTGTGGCGGCCCCGGTGCTAACGGATGGCGCAAGTTGCGCACCTTTTGCATGCTGCCTCAGGAGGCGGATTTTGCGCTCGTGCGGATCAAGTGCAAGGGGCTCAAAGGCAGTGGCGAGCCCGCAGTATTCGGCCAGCAGTTCGCGGATAACATGGTACTTCATCTCCGTACGCAGAGCTCGAGCCAGGAAGATTAGTCATTCAGGGACGTGGCCGCGCCCCTTTTACGCATACGCCCCCCTTCCGATCTGGCGTTCCTTGCCCCCCCCCGAGTCCGAGGCGGCGCAAAGTAATCTGCCTAGGCCTCATCAAATACCCCTCATGAAACCCTCCCTCCTCCTTTACTCACTCATTCTGATTGCGCCCGTCATCGAGTCCAAGGCGCAACCGGCTCAACCGCAGGGAGCGACCCTCTATGTCGCGCCTGGCGGCAAGGATGCCGCAGCAGGCACCCAGGCCGAGCCGCTGGCGAGCCTGGCCGGCGCGCGGGACCGCGTCCGCCAACTGAAGCAGGAGGTTGCAGCAGGTGAGCCGATAACAGTCGTTTTTGCCGATGGCACCTATGAGCTCGCCGAGGCGGTGGTGTTTGGACCGCAGGACAGCGGCGCGGAAAAGGCCCCGGTCACTTACCGTGCAGAGCATTCCGGCAAGGTGATCTTCAGCGGGGGTAGCCGCGTCACGGGCTGGACACTCAAGGGAGAGGGTGTCTGGGCCGCGCCGATCGAGTCGGGGCGCGACTTCTATCAGTTCTTCGTCAACGGCGAACGGCGGCAACGGGCCCGCACGCCGAACAGCGGTTATTTGAAGAGCTTCGGCCCTGCGCGCCCGGTGGCTAACTTTGAGGCCCTGGACAAAAAGGATCTGGGATACCATAAGCAGTTTCGCTTTCGCGATCAGGACTTCCAAAACTGGCCCGACCTCGCCGATGCACTGGTGATTTCATATCACTCGTGGCTTGTCTCGCTGCACTGGATTGACCGCATCGATCCTTCTCAAGGCATCGTAACCCTGCGCAATCCTGCCGGCTGGCCATTCGGTAATTGGGACAACCAGCAGGAGCGTTACGTCATCGAAAACGTCAAGACGGCCTTCGATGCGCCCGGCGAATGGTATCTCGACAAGGCGGCGGGTGAGTTGCTTTACCGTCCCTTGCCGGGCGAGGACATGAATAACGTGGAAGTAGTCGCCCCACTCGCGCTGCGACTCCTGGAACTGGATAATGTCGAGCATCTTGCGTTTGAAGGCCTGTCGTTTCGCTACAGTGACTGGCGGTTGGACAAGGATGCGTTCCGTGACCAGCAGGCTTTTGCGAATGTCGACAGCGCGCCCATCTTCGGGCGCAAGTTGCGGAATACCCGTTTCGAGAACTGCGAGATCGCACTCGCTGGCGCTCACGCCATCGTTCTACGTGAAGGCTGCCAGGACAATGTCATCCGCCAATGCCACATCCACGACATGGCCGGCGGCGGCATTTATCTCGGCCCCGTCAG